>JALHTE010000053.1 GCA_022865595.1 Steroidobacteraceae bacterium
AGCGATGGCTGGCCGAGAAGTGGGCGAGTACTCGGCTGCGAATGCTGCGGCTCTTGCCGACGTAGAGCAGCACACCACCCTCACCGCGAAACAGGTATACACCCGGCCCTTCCGGAAGGTCGTCCGCGAGGTCGGCCGGCAAGTGTGACGGAAGGCGCGACTCGAAGCGAGTCGCCTCGATCGCCTGCTGCAACTGCTCCGCGCCAACGACACCCTCGAACGCCGCAAGCAGCGCCGGAAGCACGGCGGCGTCGCCGAGCGCGCGATGCCGCTGCCCGCATTCGAGACCCCATCGCTCGATCAGGGTGTCGAGGTTGTGGCGCCTGTGCTCGGCGAACAAGGCTCTCGACAGCCGCACCGTGCAGAGAACCGGCGCCGAGAACTTTTCGCCCAGGCGACGGAACTCGCTGCGAAGGAAGCCGTAGTCGAAGCGCGCATTGTGCGCGACGAACAGCCGCCCATCGAGGCGCGACCGCACGTCAGCGCGCAGCTCATCGAAGGTCGGCGCATCGGCGACCATCTCGTTGGTGATGCCGGTGAATGCCTGGATGACCGGTGGGATACGCTGGCAGGGATTCACCAGGCTGCTCCACTCGTCCACCACCACGCCGTCCTCGAGCAGCACGATGCCGACTTCGGTGACCCGGTGCTGGGCAGCCGTACCGCCCGTGGTCTCGAGGTCCACGCAGGCGACACGGCCCTGCAGCACCGGCGCCGCGAGCGCAGCCAGACTGGATCCAGTCGTCTTTCCCGCCGGGGAAATGGTGCCTGGCACCATCTAGAGCGTCGCGTCGCCGTCCAGCGTCATGATCGGACCATACAGCTCCGGGCGCCGGTCGCGGAACACGCCCCAGGCATGGCGCTGCGCGCGCGCAGCCTCGAGGTCCAGCGTTGCGGTGATTCCAGCCTCCGACGAGCGATCCGCCTCGACGAGCTTCTCGCCCGTACTCCCGGCGATGAACGACGACCCGTAGAAGTTCAGCTGGTAGTTTTCGCCGCGCTCGACGCCGACGCGGTTGGATGCAACCAGCGGCATGACATTGGCCGCCGCATGGCCCTGCATGCAACGCTGCCAGTGGTCACGCGAATCGATGCTGGCGTCCTGGGGCTCGGATCCGATCGCGGTTGGATAGAGCAGCACGTCCGCGCCCATCAAGGCCATGCAGCGGGCCGCCTCCGGGAACCACTGGTCCCAGCAGATACCAACGCCGAGGGTGCCGTAGCGCGTCTTCCAGACGCGGAATCCCGTGTCGCCCGGCGAGAAATAGAATTTCTCGTGGTAGCCGGGGCTTTCCGGGATGTGCGACTTGCGGTACACGCCGAGCACGCTGCCATCGGCGTCGATCATCGCCAGCGAATTGAAATAGGCGTTGTTCGCAAGCTCGAACACGCTCAACGGCAGCACGACTTCGAGTTCGCGCGCGAGCGCCTGGAAGCGCGCGACGACGGGGCTCCCGGCGATCGGCCGCGCCAGTTCGAAGTGACTGGCCAGATGATCCTTGCAGAAGTACGGCGTCTCGAACAGCTCCTGCAGCAGCACCACCTGCG
>JALHTE010000054.1 GCA_022865595.1 Steroidobacteraceae bacterium
AGAGTGCCGCCAGCTGGCTTGCGCATGCTCGCGAGCGGGAGATCACGACGGTGATTTCGCGACTCGGTGAAGAGCGCTTCGCTCGCCGCATCGCCCACGCCATCGTCGTCGCCCGCTCAGAGGCGCCGATTGCGACGACGGGCCGGCTGGCGGCCGTGATCTCGCAGGCGGTTCCCACCCGCGAGCCGGGCAAGCACCCGGCGACGCGCAGCTTCCAGGCGCTGCGTATCCACGTCAATCGCGAGCTCGAGGAACTCGAGCAGGCGCTGCCGCAGGCAGTGGATTGCCTGGCGCCTGGCGGGCGACTGGTGGTGATCAGCTTCCACTCGCTGGAGGACCGCATGGTCAAGCGGTTCATGCGCCGTGCCGCGCAGGACGATCCAGCCTGGGCCGGACTGCCCAGGGTGCCGCCGGAAGCCCGCGCGCGCCTGCGCCTGGCAGGACGCGCGGTATTCCCGGGTGCGGACGAGGTCGGCCGCAATCCGCGAGCCCGCAGCGCCGTCCTGCGGGCGGCCGAGAGGATCGTGGCATGAGGCCGGGCCGCACATTGCTGATCGCGCTGCCGCTGCTGTGGCTGGCCGTGCTCGCCTCGGCGGTCACCGTTGTCTACGTTCGTCACGAGGCCCGCAACCTGTTCACGGAACTGGAGAGGCTGTCCGACGAGCGCGACGAACTCAACATCGAATGGGGCCAGCTGCAGCTCGAGCAGAGCGCCTGGTCCAACCACGGTTTCGTCGAGCGGGTGGCCAGCGACAAGCTCAGGATGACGCTGCCACAGCCGGCCGAAGTGCGGATCGTCACGCCATGAAGCGCTGGCGCGATTCGGGGGAGTTCAATCCCGCCAGGTTCCGCAGCCGCGCGCGACTGGTCGTCGCGGGCCTGGCGCTGATCGCCTGCGTGCTGCTGGCGCGTTCCGTGCAGCTGCAGGTCCTCGACCAGGAATTCCTGGCGCAGGAAGGTGACAAGCGTTACCTGCGGAACGAGAAGATGCCCGCGCATCGCGGTTCCGTGGTGGATCGTTTCGGCGAGCCGCTGGCGGTCAGTACGCCGGTCGATACGGTCTGGGTCAACCCGCAGGTGCTGGCGCAGTCGCCCGACGAGATTCCCCGCCTGGCCAAGGCGCTCGATCGTGATTCGCGCTGGCTGGCACAACGCGTGACCAGCAACCTCGACCGGCAGTTCCTGTATGTCGCGCGGCACATGGATCCCGCCGACGCCGCGCGTGTGAAGGCCCTGGGGATACCCGGCGTCGAGCTGATGCGCGAGTACAAGCGCTACTATCCGAACGGCGAGGTGACCGGCCACGTGCTCGGTTTCACCAACCTCGACGAAGCCGGGCAGGAAGGACTCGAGCTCGCCTACAACCAGTCGCTGGCGGGCCTGGACGGGCTCAAGCGCGTCATCAAGGACGCCAAGGGGCGGACTGTCGAGAACGTCGAGAGCGTCCGCGCGCCGCGTCCCGGCGAGGATCTCGAGACCAGCATCGACCTGCGCATCCAGTACCTCGCCTATCGCGAGCTGAAGTCCGCCGTCCGTGACAATCGCGCCCTGGCCGGGTCGGTGATCGTGATCGATGTGCAGACGGGCGAAGTGCTGGCGATGGTCAACCAGCCGTCGTTCAACCCCAACGACCGTTC
>JALHTE010000055.1 GCA_022865595.1 Steroidobacteraceae bacterium
CCTGCACGTCGTCCAGCAACGGGTCGGTGACCTGCAGCAACCAGGCGTTTTCCTTGACGCTGCGATTCAGCACGTCGAAACGCAGCCACACCGCACCCTTGATGAAACCGAGCGCCACGCCGCGCGGGCCGCTGCGGCGGAACGCGTCGTCGGGAAGTTGCTGGATCTCCGCAAGCGTCGTCTCGCCACTCTCGTCGACGAGGTATTCGAACGTCGGGCGATAGCCGGGCCCCTGTCCGTCGCGAAGTTCGAGAGGCTCGGCGCTCGCGAACGCGCTCAAAAGCAGGCCGAACGACAGCAGCGAGCCCAGTCGCATTCGGCAAATCGATAGGGTAGCCTCGCCGGAAATTAATTTTCGGTCAGCGGGGGTCATGAGGAATGCTGCAGATAGACGCGTACAAGCTGCTCTTCACGGGCAAGAGCATCATTCTTGGAATGGTGAAAGATGTCCACGACGAAGACTGGTTCAAGCCGTTGCCGGGCCTCGGACGGTCCTTCGATTGGGTGTTCGGCCACTATGCCGCAGTCGAGGACTGGTTCCTGCATCATCTCAACGGCGACCCCTACGAGACCTCGAAAGAATGGCAGGACATGTACTGGGCCGATAACAGCGGGCCCGTGGACCCGACCAAGGGAGTCGGCCGGGCCGGCGTGACCGCAGCATTCGAGAAAACTCGCCAACGGCTGTTCACTGCCCTCAAGTTCGACCTATTTCACCTGAACCGCTGCATAAAGCCGGGCATCTTCCCGAGCGACGTCAAGACTCGCGGCGACGCCTGGCTGTTCATTTCCGCGCACGCGTACTGGCACGTCGGCGAACTCGAGTCGCTGCGCGGCATGAACGGCTATCCCTACAACGGTGGCGGCATCCATCACTGATCGAGTGGCGGAAAGTAACGGTCCACGAGGCCCCGGGAATAGGCGACCGTGTTGCCCACGGTCTCGAATCCCAGCAGCGAGCTGTCGTAGAAAGTCTGCTGGAATCCCTGCAACGACTCCATCTGGTCATAAAAACCCGCGCTGAAGTCGGCCAGGCTCACGTGGGGGAAATAGCGCCAGCCGTGCTGGCTTTGCTTCTCCACCAGCCGGGCAGGCTTGCCCTTGTATTCAGGTAATTTCGAGACCTGGGTCCTGATCCTCTCCAGGATCTCGGCCTTGTCGTAGCCTTCCGACGGCGACAGGTTGAAGAAGATCGTCATGTCGCTGTCGTCGTAGATCTTGATGTAGCCGGTATAGTCCGGCATCGGCGGCAGTGGAATGGTTCCGACGACACCGGCAGGGACCCCTTCCACGCGGCAGGCCGTCGTGACGAACTCCACGTAGCAGACCTTCTCAAGCAGCCGGGTCTCCTGCGCGCTGAGGTCCAGGCCAAGCCCTGAAAGGGTTGTGATGTCCAGCGGGCAGGCCAGGATCAACTGGTCGAACTTCTCGGACGGCCGGTCGCCGGCGAACTCTATTTCAACCTCGATGACGTTGCCGTCCGCAGCCTGCTTGCGACGAATGGCGCGGATCCCGGTATTGAGCTGGACATCGACCTCTTTCGCAACGGCTACCCACAGCGACTGGAAGCCGTGCTTGAACACCCGCGGCCAGTACTGGACGATACCGGCCACGTGCAGCACGTTGGACAGCCAGTTGCGCAGCCCCTGGAACTTGACGAAATAGGCTGCCGGGATCTGGTCGAGTCGGCCGAAGCCCTGCACCTTCATCACGAACAGTATGGTTTCCTGCAGGGCCTCCAGGCGCCGCTGCTTCAGCCAGCTCGCGAGCGGCTGCAGCAGCTCGGACGGCGCATCTGCGAAACCCGACCCCGGCTGGGAGAACTTCCTGAACCGCGTGAGCAGCATCCACGTGTAGCGCAGCGACGCCCACACGACCTGGAGTTTCCCGTAACCGCCGGACTGGGTGGCGGTCAGCATGTCCATGTAGCGCCGGCTGCCGCGGTCGTACACCAGCACGTCCTGGTAGCCCGTGGTTGGCACCTTGAGCGCCGTGGCGATGTCCATCACGTCGCCGTAGCCCGCCAGCATCTCGTGCGCCGCCATGTCGAACTGCCGGCCCTCGTAATCGAAGCTCAGGCACTTGCCGCCGACCCGTTCGATCTTCTCGAATACGCGCACATCGCGGTAGCCGTTCTGCTTCAGGAACCACGCGGCACTCATGCCGGCCGGGCCGGCGCCGATGATGGCGATTCGGGGTTGTTGTTGTTTTCCGGTCACGATCAGGTCCTCGCAGCAAAATGGGTCTGCACCAGGTGGTGCGAATATTCCGCAATGCATTCGACCAGCTCGAAGGCCAGCAGGCCACCGCAATAGAACGTACGGTTCTCGCCCTGCATCGCTTCCAGCTCGCTGTAGAAACCTGCGTCCACCGCAGCGCATGGCACGTGCGGGAAGTAGGCCCAGTCGTCACTGTTCAATGGCGCCGCATCGTGTTCCTGCGCCGCTATTTCGCCCAGGAACCTGCGGTTGTTGGCCTCGATTTTCTCCCTGCAGATCTTGTTCGCGTGATCGCCCCGCGAATAGATCGAGATGAAGTTGCTCTCCGGATACTGGCGCGTCACGACGTGGGGCTCGCCCAGCGCGGGTTCCGGCAGCGAGAACGTGACCGCGGCCACGCGCTCGGTGCCCGGCGCCATGTAGGTCGTGACGAAGAACGGGTTGACGACGACCTGCCCGAACAGCTTCTTTTCCTTCTCACGGAGATCGAGGAACTCCAGCACTTCCGGCAGCTGCGGGCAGGCCAGGACCAGGTAGTCGAAAGTCGCCGTCTCGCGGACAGTGATGTCCTGCTCGAGCTGCTGCTCCAGCAGCCGGTACTCGACGCGTATCTGCCCGTCCCGGGTGATTTTTTCGATCTTCACGCCGGTGAGCACGTCGACTTCAGCCGCCAGGCGCTCGAACATGCGGCCGTAGCCCTGGGTGAAGCGCTTCGGCCAGCGGCGCAACGGTACGTTGGCGGCGAACATCCCCAGGTTGAGGAACGTTTTTGGACTCATGTAGGTCAACGCGTACGCCGCGGCAATGTCATCGAGGTCGCCATAGCCCATCAGCGTCAGCGGAATCTCGAACATCTCGCTCAGGCCATCCAGCCGATGTCGGCGCAGCCAGTCGGCAAAGCTTCCCTTCAGTTCCGGACAGTCCCGCACGTGGCCGAAGCCCGGCCTTGCCGGCGACAGAAGGCCGCGTATGCGCCAGCGTATGAACAGGAAACGCAGCGACTGCCAGGCCAGTGTGAAAAACGACGTGCGGCTCAACACCTCGGCCAGGATCGAGCGCATTTCGCCGGTCTTCACGTTTATCGTGTGCCCGGCCTTCTCCGTGTACATGCCAGCGCCTACATGCGCCGCAAGCTCACGCACCCGCGTGTAGGCGGAAGTAATGTAGTTGGCGCCCAGGTCGAAGGATTGACCGTCCACGGTCAGCGACCGGCACTTGCCGCCGAGCCGCGGCGACCGCTCCAGCACCTGCACGCGCCTGAAACCAGCCAGTTTCAGGTACCAGGCGGTACACAGTCCGGCGGCACCCGCCCCAACGATCACGATGCGCGCATCGCGCGGAATGCCCGCTGTGTTCATGCTGGGGTCCCCGCCCTTTTTCAATTTTTCTTTCCGCCCGACCACCCTCAGCTGGTCGGACGAGTTGCGGACACTAGCACACGCTGCCGTGCATTGAGCCTGCCTCGCCTGAGCGGCCGCGGCGCCCCCAAGGTGGGTGCACATGACCCTGAAGTCCGGGTGACCAGCGTCGGATGCCCCCTGACGCCAACAGGCGGGATTCACTACACTTGGCTCCCTCCAACCGGACCGAAGGCCGTGATTTGGTAACCGCCGAGTCCAGATCTGCCAAGCTCTTTGTAAGCTATGCCTCGGACGATCGCCGGCTGATCGCACCCCTCGTGGATTTCCTCCGCGCCCAGGGCTGGGAGGTCTGGTGGGACCGCCAGCTGGACGTGGGTGAGGCGTTCGACCGGCGCATCGAGAAAGAGCTGGCTGCTGCCGATTGCGTGGTCGTGGTCTGGTCGCGGACGTCCGTCGCCTCCAACTGGGTGCTGAGCGAAGCGATGGCCGGGTTCGAGGCCAATCGGCTGGTCCCGGTGGCACTGGATGCCAGGCTGTCGATTCCACTGCCCTTCAATCGTGTCCACGCCGCCTCGCTGGTGGACTGGACGGGCACCCCGGACCACCCGGGGCTCGAGGAACTCGCGGAGGGTATTCGAGCCACGATCAGCACGCTCGGCATGCGAGGCATCCTGGCACGCGAATCGTCGAGTGAGCGCAAGGCGGTGGTCGCGGTGCTGCCCTTCGACGACCTCGATTCGGCCGGAGCAGCGCGGCCCGTCTGTTCGATTGTCCCAAACAAGCTCATCTCGGCGCTGGGCCATTTCCCGGGGCTGGATACCTTGTCCCGCCGGGCCAGTTTCGACGCCGGCCTGCAGTCGCTGGAGATTCGCGCCATTGCCCGCGCCCTGCGCGCCGACTTCGTCGTCACGGGCAGTGTTTCGGGCACCGGCAACGAGATGGTGCTCGGCGTCGAACTCATCGAGGGCGAGACCGGCAGGCAGACCTGGAGCATGACCGTGACGCCGGACGGCTCGGGGGTACTGGAGCCTGATACGGCCGCGGCAGACATTGCCCGGGCCTTGAGTGGCGAATTCCTGCGACTGCGCCGTGCGTCCGCCCAGGATGGTGCCGCTCGCGGTGACAGCTGGAGCGTGGTCGAGGCCGGCCGACAGACACTGCTACAGAGCAGCAGCAACGCAATCGTCGCCGCGAAGCTGGAGGCGCAGCGTGCGCTCGCCCTTGCCCCGGGAAACGGTCACGCCCACGCCCTGCTCGCTTCCGCAATCGCCGAGGAAATCGTCAACGGCTATGCCTGCGACCTCGATCTCGCGCGCAACGAGGCGCTGAAGGAAGTCGAACGAGCCCTGGTGCTCTGCTCGGACGACCCGGTAGTACTGAAATATGCCGGGCATGTGTACGCGATCTGCGGCGAGCACGAGCAGGGCGAGCGCGTGCTGCGACGGGCGCTCGAGCTCAACCTGTACGACGAAGGCACCTACGGCTACCTCGGCTGGGTACTTGCCCCTTCTACTTCGCCCGTGCACCTCGCCGAGATCAAGACAGTACTGGACAGGTTGCTGGCAGGCGCACGCAAGCACCCGGGCAGGCCATTCTGGTTCCTGCATCGAGCGGTGGCGCTGTCCTGCGGCGGCGACTTCGAAGGCGCACTGGCAGCGGCGCGCGACGCGGTGAACTTCAGCCCCAGTCTCACGCTGGCGTGGCTGCACGCCGTGAACGCGCTGGCCCAGCTCGGGCGAATCGATGAAGCGCGCGCGCTGGTCAATCGATGCCCGCTCGACATCGCGCGCACAGGCGTTTCATGGGCGAACCTGGTCCGGCTGATTTCCAGGGACGAGGCCGCCGCGGAGCTTCGCACCGCAGGCCTCAGGCAACTGGGACTGGCGTGAACGGCCGGATGCTCATGCGCAGGTTCCCGGTTGGCCATCCGACTCCAGGGACCAGATCGTGAATGACCGGTTGAAGAGCGAGTTCATGGCCCTGTGGCTGGGCGTTGCCGACGACGAGCCGGCTCACGCCGAGCATGTCTGCCAGGTCCTGCTCGATCGATACGCCGAGCCAGGCAGGCACTACCACAACCTCGACCACGTCGAGCATTGCCTGGGACAGGCCCGGCTGGTGACCGGGCTGCTGCCCGACACGAGCGCCCTCAAGCTGGCGATATGGTTCCACGATAGCGTGTATAACCCGCTGGCAAGGGACAACGAAGCCAGGAGTGCCGCGCTGTTCCGCGAACTCGCCTCGCCGGTGATGACCTCACCGATCGAGGATGACGTAGAGCGTCTGGTCCTGGTGACGCAGGCCGGCCAGCTCCCGCAGCGGGACGACGAAAGTTACATGGTCGACATCGATCTCTCGAGCTTTGGATTGCCATGGGAACCATTCCTGGCGGACAGTCTTGCAGTACGCGCCGAGCGGCCGCACCTGACCGACGAGCAATACGCGGTCCAGCAGTCGAGGTTCCTCAATGGCCTGCTGCAACGCGATGCGGTGTTCACCACTGAATTCTTCCGCAAGCGCTACGAAGAATTCGCGCGCTCGAATATCAGCCGGTACCTCGAGGCGATCGCCGCGGCACCCCGTGAGCATTGATCGATCACTCAGGATTGATGCATGACCGTCGAGGCCGAGCGCAGTTCGTCCCGCTTCGAAAGCTGGCGCAGCGCGACGCTGGCCCCGTTCGAACATCGCACGTTTGCACTTTTCTGGTGGGCCTCGCTCGCATCGTCGTTCGGCAGCATGATCCAGACCGTAGGCGCCTCGTGGCTGATGGCCACGATCGCGCCCTCCGCCGACCAGGTCGCGCTGGTCCAGACGGCGAACGCCCTGCCCTTCTTCTTCCTGTCGCTGGTGGCTGGTGCACTGGCAGACACGCGCGACCGGCGGTCGATCATGCTGGTTGGGCAGATGCTGTCGCTGCTGGCATCGGCGGCACTGGCAATCGTGATGCTGGCCGGCGGCATCACGCCATCGACCCTGCTCGGGCTGACATTCCTGATCGGCTGCGGCGGTGCCGTATTTGCGCCTGCCTGGCAGGCGTCGATCGGGGACCAGGTGCCGCGGACACAGATCGCCCCTGCCGTGATGGCCAATGCGGTCGGCTTCAACCTCGCCCGCAGTATCGGGCCGGCGATCGGCGGCGTGATCGTGGCGGCAGCCGGTGCAGCGGCGGCGTTCATCGTAAACGCCGTGTCGTACCTGGGCATCATCGCGACACTGGCCTGGTGGCGACCCGCAAGGGTTCGCAGCGAGCTGCCGCCGGAGCCGCTGGCCACGGCAATCGCAGCCGGCGTGCGCTATGTGAGCCTCTCGCCGCACCTGCTCGCCATACTGCTGCGCTGCGTGCTCTACACGATCCCGATCGCTGCCGTGATGGCGCTGATGCCCATCGTGGCCCGCGACCTGCTCGGCGGAGGAGCCGCCACCTACGGCATCCTGCTCGGCGGCTTTGGCGTCGGCGCGATGCTGGGCGCGCTCTCCAGCGCCACGCTGCGCGGCCGCGTGTCCAGCGACGCCCTGCAGCGCATCCTGTCCGCGCTCGCCTGCGTGGCCATGGTCGTCATCGGCCAGAGTCGCTGGTCGGCGCTGACCTTTATCGCGCACGTGCTGGCGGGCGCGGTATGGACGCAGGGATTCGCGAATTTCAACATCGCCGTGCAACTCTCCTCGCCGCGCTGGGTGACGGGACGGATGCTGGCGACCTACCAGACCATCGCGTTCGCCAGTATCGCGCTCGGCAGCTGGTGGTGGGGACAGTTCGCAAGCGTGGCCGGCGTCCGCGAATCGCTGACCGTGGCCGGGGTCGCGTCGCTGCTGTCGCTGCTGGTCGCGCGCTGGCTGCCGATCGATGTAGAGCGCCTTGGCTCGCTGGATCCGCGTGTCCGGACCGGACGGGCGCCGCCCAGCGTGCACATACATCCCGCGTCAGGCCCGATCGTCGTCGTCATCGAGTACCGGGTGCTCCCAGAACACGCGGTCGAGTTCGTGGCCGTGATCAATGAAGTCGGCCGGATAAGGCGCCGCGATGGTGCACGCGCATGGTCGATCAGCCAGGACATCGACACGCCCGAGCACTGGGTCGAGCGCTTCGAAAGCCCGACGTGGGTCGATCACCTGAGATGGCGGAGTCGGCCAACCGTGTCGGACCAGGTCGTGCGTGAGCGCCTCGATTCCCTGATCGTGGACCAGCAGGCGAGCGTGCGCCGACTCGTCGTGAGGCCTCCAGGTGCGCAGCCACTGGGTGCACCACCGGAGACCCAGCACGAGATCGGCAGGACCGATCGCGGCGCACATGGCGACTGGTGAATCACGCGCTCGCTGACTGAAATCGCGCAGCCGCGCGTGGCCCGGGTGCGACGACTCGTCGCCGAGACTATCAAACCCATTGCCAGAACCAATTGGATCGCTCAGCGGTCCAAGTCCAGACTGTCTGCAAGCCAGGTTGCAGCGATCCCAGGAGAGAACCATGTCAAGCGAAGCAAAGTGCCCTTTCACCGGCGGCGCCCGAAGCCAGACGGTGGCAGGGTCCACGACCAACGCGGACTGGTGGCCCGATCAGCTCAACCTGAAAATCCTGAACCAGCACTCCCCTTTGTCCAATCCGATGGACAGGGAATTCGACTATGCCGAGGAGTTCAAGAAACTCGACCTGCACGCCGTGATCAAGGACCTCCACGCCTTGATGACGGATTCGCAGGACTGGTGGCCCGCCGACTTCGGGCACTACGGACCGTTCTTCATCCGCATGGCATGGCACGGCGCAGGCACCTACCGTGTCGCTGACGGTCGCGGCGGCGGCGGCTCCGGCGCGC
>JALHTE010000056.1 GCA_022865595.1 Steroidobacteraceae bacterium
GTGCGGTCTGGGCCACCAACGATGTCATGGCCTGGACCTGCACCCTGGGGCTCTGGCGGGCGAACATGTGCTGGATCCCGGTCGGGGCACGGAACCCGCCAGATGAAAACCACTACGTGCTGGACGCGTTCGACTGCGAAGTGCTGTTCTTCCAGAAGTACTTCGCGCCAGTCGTAGCCGAGCTGCGGCCACGCCTGCCGAAGATCAGGCTCTGGATCTGCATCGACGACGACCTGCCCGACTTCCCCGGTGCCCAGTCGCTCGAGGGCTGGGTCGCTGGACAGCCCGCGACGCGGCCCGAGGTGCCAGTGGACCTCGACGACATGGTCATGCTGTCGGCGACCGGTGGCACGACAGGAATGCCGAAGGGCGTGATGAACACGCACCGCAGCGCGCAGACCTTCTGTGCGCACTTCATGATCGGCTGCTCCTACGGCGGCGACGACAAGCCGGTAAACCTCGCCGCCGCCCCGATGACTCACACTGCGGGACTGTTGTCGGTGCCGTGCACCGCCCGGGGCGGCACGGTCGTCGTGGTCACGAAGCCGGACCCGGCGCTGATGCTGGCTGCCATCCCGAAGTACCGGGTGACGGAGTTGTTCCTGCCACCGACGGTGATCTACCGCCTGCTCGATATCCCGGATCTCGCCAGGAAGGTCGACTTCTCATCGCTCAAGTACCTGATGTACGGGGCGGCGCCGATGTCGATCGAGAAGCTCAAGCAGGCAATCAATATCATCGGCCCGGTGATGATGGGCGGTTACGGACAGACGGAAGCCCCGGCCTCGATTGCCTACCTGCCGCCGAGCGAGCATGTCGTGAACGGCGAGATCGCCTCCGACGAACGGCTGTCATCGGTCGGGCGGCCCAATCCGCTGATACGCACCGAGATCATGAACGAAGCGAACCAGATCCTGCCGCAGGGCGAGACGGGCGAAATCTGCGTGCGGGGCGACCTGGTGATGAAGGGCTACTACAAGGCGCCGGAGAAGACTGCCGAGACCATCATCGACGGCTGGCTGCACACCGGGGACATCGGCCACATCGACGGCGAAGGCTACCTGCACATCACCGACCGCAAGAAAGACATGATCATTTCGGGCGGCTTCAACGTGTACCCGAGCGAAGTCGAGCAGGTGATCTGGAGTCACCCGGCGGTGCAGGACTGCGCCGTCATCGGTGTGCCGGACGAACAGTGGGGCGAAACCGTCAAGGCGGTCGTCGAACTCAATGCCGGCCAACTGGCGAGTGCAGAGGAGATCATCAAGCTCTGCAAGGACAAGCTCGGTTCGGTAAAGGCGCCGAAGTCGGTCGATTTCGTCGCCTCGCTGCCGCGCAGCCCGGTCGGCAAGGTACTGAAGAAGGACCTGCGTGCGCGCTACTGGCAGGACGCTACCCGCAAGATCTGAACAACCGGAGTAGAGAATTCATGGGCTATTTTTCAGGCAAGGTTGCCGTCGTCACCGGCGCCGGCTCCGGTATCGGCAGGGCACTGGCACAGCAGCTTGCGGCAAGTGGTGCACGTCTTGCGCTGTCCGACATCAACGAGACCGGACTGGCCGAAACGATGAAGTCGCTGCCCGCCGGTGCCGACGCGCGCAGCTACCTGGTGGACGTGTCGAGTCGCCAGGCCGTATTCGCGCACGCCGACGACGTCAAGCGCGATTTCGGCACCGCGCATATCGTGATCAACAATGCGGGTACCACGGTCGTCGGCACCGTCGAGCACCTCTCGATCGAGGAAATCGAGTGGCAGCTCGGCATCAACCTGTGGGGTGTTATCTACGGCACCAAGGCCTTCCTGCCGATGATGCTGGCGCAGCGCGACGGCTGCATCGTCAATATCTCGAGCGTATTCGGCCTCGTGGGCTTCCCGCTGCAGAGTGCGTACAACATCTCGAAGTTCGGCGTGCGTGGCTTGACCGAATGCCTGTGGAGCGAGCTCGACGGCACCGGGGTGCGTGCGGTCTGCGTGCACCCTGGCGGCATCAGGACAAACATTGAAAAAGCGGGTCGCCGATGCGCCGCGGCGGGGGAGGACGAAGCTCTCTTCGGCGGCATGGCTGACCAAATGCTCAAGACTCCGCCGGAGAAGGTGGCGTCGGACATCCTCGCGGGTGTCGAACGCGGCAAAAGGCGCGTGCTCACCGGCAGCCAGTCAACCACGATGTCCTGGATGGCTCGATTCCTGCCAAACTCCTACCCGTCGTTGATCCTCGCCCAGATGCGACGGCACAAGGCCAGATCATGAGCCTTGCAGGCAACGGAGTAATGCAATGACTCAGGTTTACGTTGCCGGCATCGCGATGACGGTATTCGGCCGCCATCCGGAACGCTCGATCGACGACCTTGCGGGCGAGGCGCTGCAGGGCGCGCTGAAGGACGCCGGCTGCAAGGTTGACGACATCGGCATTGCCTTCTACTCGGGAATGACCAATGGCCCGCTGCAGGGCCAGATCTCGATCCCGGGCCAGGTGGTCTTCAGCAAGATCGGCATCGAGGGTATTCCCATCTACAACGTCGAGAATGCCTGCGCCTCCGGCAGTTCCGGTTTCAACCTCGCGGTGCAGAGCCTGAAGGCAGGCACGACCGACGTAGCGCTCGCGCTCGGCAGCGAGAAGATGAACATCCCGGACAAGGTGAAGGCGTTCGCGATCTTCGAAGGCGGCTGGGACGTATCGCGCGCCGAGGAAAACTACGCAACGCTAGTCAAGATGGGCGAGGGCATCGTGCCACCGCCCGGATCGGAATCCGACCGCCCCTACAGCAAGTTCATGGCCATCTACGCGGCCATGTGCCGCTGGCACATGAAGACCTTCGGTACCACACAGCGGCAGATCGCCGCCGTGTGCGCCAAGAACCACCAGCACTCGGTGCACAACCCGTTCTCGCAGTTCCGCAAGCCGTTCACGATAGACGAGGTGCTGGCGGCGCCGCCGATCACGTACCCGATTACGCTGCCGATGTGCGCGCCGCTGTCGGACGGCGCTGCAGCGGCGATCCTGTGCACCGAGGAGGGCTTGAAGCGAATCGGCGCCGACCCCAAGCGCTGCATCAGGGTGGCGGCCAGCGTCATCGGCAGCTTCACGCACCGCGGCCTCGACGAGCCGCAGAAGAGCGCTGGGCGCCTGGCCGCGCTGAAAGCCTACGAGATCGCCGGGCTTGGACCCGAAGACATGGACGTCGCCGAAGTCCACGATGCCTCCGCAATGGGAGAAATCATCCAGTCGGAGAACCTCGGATTCGTGCCGTTCGGCGGCGGCGGTCCGGCGGCCGAGCGCGGCGAGTTCACGCTCGGTGGACGCATCCCGATCAACCCGTCGGGCGGCCTCGAGTCCAAGGGCCATCCGCTCGGCGCGACCGGCATCGGCCAGCTCTACGAACTCGTCACGCAGCTGCGTGGTGAAGCAGGGGAGCGGCAGGTGGCAGGTGCGCGTCACGCGATCCAGGAAAATGGTGGTGGCCTGCAGGGCATCGAGGAAGCTGCAGTCGCGATTCACATCCTTGCGCGCTGATTGCGCCATCTGGTCGGCCATCGGTTTCAGCGTTCGCACATGACCCATAGGGGCAGGCCATGACGGCAAGCGACACGTACGTTCTCTGGGGCAGCCCGCATTCCTATTACACGGGCAAGATCCGTTCATACCTGATCAAGAAACGGGTGCCGTACCGCGAACTCCTGCCGTCGCACCCGGAATTCGGTGCGCGCATAGTCCCAACCATCCACCACATGGTCGTGCCGGTGCTGGAAACGCCTGATCGGCGCTTGATCCAGGACACGACGGACATGATCGAGCACCTGGAACGCAAGTTCCCTGGCCCGACCATGATTCCGGAGACGCCTGTACAGAAAGCCGTGGCATGGCTGCTAGGCGCGTTCGGCTCGGAAGCGCTGCTGCCGCCTGGAATGCATTACCGCTGGTCGTACCGCGCTGAGCAGGAGAAGTTCCTGCGCGCGGAGTTCGGCCGCCTCGCTTATTCGGGACCCGACCGTGCGGCGCGCGATGAGGCCGGCCGACAGCTGATGGACTACTTCAATAGTTTCCTGCCCCCGCTGGGTGTAACGGAGACGACGATACCCACGGTCGAGGCCGCCTATTGTGAGCTGCTCGACGCGCTGGACCAGCATTTCCAGCAGTGGCCGTACCTGCTTGGCGGGCGCCCCAGCATCGCGGACTTCGGGTTCATGGCACCGCTGTTCGCACACCTCGCGCGCGACCCGGTGCCCGCTACATTGATGAAGAACCGCGCGACGAACGTGTTCAACTGGACCGAGCGCATGAACCTCCCGGCTATTGTCGACCGGGAGTTTCCGTCCATCCCCGAATCGTTTCCGGCAGACGATACGATCCCCGAATCGCTCGATCCTGTGCTGAAACTCGTCTTCCAGGACTGGGGGCCGCAATTGCACGCCGATGCATCGCGCTACAACGCCTGGGTCGAGGCCGATCCATCGATGCCGGCCGGTCGGATGGTCTCATCGACCGGGGAGCGCAAGATTCATCCGACACTCGGCCCGATCGAGTATCGGTGGCGCGGCATCACGGTAGGGAGGGCAAGCTCGCCGCATGGCCTCTGGCACTTCGACAAGGCCGCCGCGTATGCGCGCGCATTCGACGGCGAAGCGCGTTCGCGTTTCGACTCGCTGGTCCAGCGCGCCGGCGGCGAGGCGGTCATGGGGATACGGCTGGCACGGGCGATGAAGCGTGCGGACTACGTGCTGGTGCTCGGCTGACGGGTGGCCCGCGCAGGGAACTCCCGGTACAGTCGCGCGCATGAGCCTGAAGGTTGCACTGGTCACCGCCCGCACGGCACTGGCCCTCGATGAGGACATGCCGCCGCTGCTTCTGGCGCTGCGGAACCAGGGGGCGGTCGTGGACACACCGTTCTGGGACGATCCGGAGGTCGACTGGAGCCGCTACGACGTCGCGGTGCTGCGCTCGACCTGGGACTATGCCGACCGGCTGGACGAATTCCTGGACTGGGCCGACCGCTGCTCGGAGCAGACCAGGCTCGTGAACCCGCCGGCAGTGGTGCGCTGGAACACCGACAAGCACTACCTCGTACACCTCGCACGCGCCGATGTTCCGGTCGTTCCGACCCGCTTCATCGAGCCTGTCATGGACGCGACGGCCGAACTCTCACGATTTCTCGATGGCGGATTCGGGGCGTCCACGGTCGGAAGCTGTGGTTCGTTCGAGCAGTTCGTGGTCAAGCCGTCGGTCGGGGCCGGCTCTCGCGACGCTGCCCGCTATCGCCGCCAGGACCATAAGCGCGCCGAGGCACATGTCGCGCGGCTGCTGGCCTCTGGTCGCAGCGTGATGCTGCAGCCATACCTTGCTCGAGTAGACCACCATGGCGAGACCGCCGTGATCTACATCGGAGGAAACTACAGCCATGCGATCCGCAAGGGCCCGCTGTTGCGTCTCGACGATGCGCTGGTGGCTGGGTTGTTCGCCCCCGAGCAGATAACCCAGAGGGAGCCGGACGCGGAAGAGAGGCGTGTGGCAGACGCGGCCTTTCGAGCCTGTTCGCTCGAGCAGCCGCTCTACGCCCGCATGGACCTGATCCACGACGATGACGGCAGGCCGGTCGTGCTGGAACTCGAGTTAACCGAGCCATCTCTGTTCTTCGTGTATGCGCCGGAAGCAGCGGGTCGGTTCGCCGACGCGCTGCTCGGGTCCTGACCGGCGCTTCCAGATGCGGCCGATGCGGCCGGTAGACTCGTTTCGGCAGGAGTGCACCATGAGCTTTGAAATCGTGCCACTCGCCCCCGAACATCGGAGCGAGTGGGAACAGCTTGCCCGTGGATACAAGACCTTCTACGAAACGCAGCTGCCGGACGCCGCATACGCGCGAACCTGGAACCGGCTCATGTCGGCCGACGGCATCCATGGCTTCGGTGCACACGACGACGGCCGCCTGGTCGGCATCACTCACTATCTTTTCCACACGGGCACGTGGACCAACAAGTCGTGTTACCTCGAGGATCTCTTCGTCGACCCCGCCTGTCGCGGCCGCGGCATCGCCCGGGGACTGATCGAAGCCGTTGCGCGACGTGCCCGCGAGGAGGGCGCTGGCAGGCTCTACTGGCTCACGCACCAGCACAACGAGACGGCCCGCATGCTCTACGACCACGTTGCCAGGTTCAGCGGTTTCGTCGAGTACGAGTATCCGCTGTAGATCGCTTCGGCGGCTTGCGCAGCGGCTTCGGCGGAACGTGTGAGGCCGGGACGATGTTCAGCATGCGGCCAGCGACGCGCGTCTTGGTCAGCTCCGAGAGAATCTTTGCTGGCAGGCCCCTGGGCAGACCGACAAAAGTGTGGTCTTCCCGGATGTCCACGTGGCCGATCTGCCGGCCCTCGATCGCGGCAACGTTGGCGATCGCGCCTACGATGTTTCCCGGCTTCACCCCATGAACGTACCCGACGTCGATGCGGTAAGTCTCGGTATCCTCTTCGGAAAGGCGCTCGGCGGTCACCGACGAATCGCGCCCCTTGCCGCGCGCATCGGGCCGGTCGCCCTTTTCCGCGTCCGATGAGTCCATGCCCGCACTGGCTCCGGCGGCATCGCGCACTCTTTCCTTGAGCAGCAACGGGCTGCCACCCTGCAGCAGGCCCGCGAGCGCGGCTGCAATCTCGACGGCAGGCACGTCGTGGTCGCGCTCGAACTCCTCGATCAGGCTGCGAAAAGGCTCGCCCTGCCCGGCAGCCATGGCCTCCGTGATCCGCTGCCGGAATCGCGCCACGCGCTGCTCGTTCACGTCGGCAATGGTCGGCAACTCCATCGGCTCGAGCGGCGAGCGGGTCGCGCGCTCGATGTAGCGCAGCATGTTCCGCTCGCGCGGCGTGATGAACAGGATCGCCTCGCCATTGCGCCCTGCACGGCCGGTGCGACCGATGCGGTGCACGTAGGACTCGGTGTCGTAGGGAACGTCGTAGTTGACGACGTGGCTGATCCGCTCGACGTCGAGCCCGCGCGCCGCAACGTCGGTGGCCACCAGGATGTCGATCTGCCCGCCCTTCAGTCGTGCGACGGTCCGCTCGCGGTCCTTCTGCTGCATGTCGCCATTGAGCGCCGCGACCGCAAAGCCGCGCGCCTCGAGCCGCTCGGCGAGTTCCACCGTCGACTGCTTGGTGCGCGTGAATATGAGCATGCCGTCGAACGGCTCCGCCTCGAGGATGCGGGTGAGCGCGTCGAGCTTGTGCACGCCGCTCACGACCCAGTAGCGCTGGCGGATGTTCGTGGCGGTGCTGGTGCGGCTGGTGATCGTGACCGCGACCGGGTCGCGCAGGTGCTTCTCGGCGATGCGACGGATCGGGCTCGGCAGCGTGGCGGAAAAGAGCGCCACCTGGCGGGTGGCCGGCGTCTTCTCGAGTATCCACTCGATGTCGTCCACGAATCCCATCTGCAGCATCTCGTCCGCCTCGTCGAGAACGAGGGTGGTAACGCCACCGAGATCCAGCGTGCCGCGCTTGATGTGGTCCATGACGCGCCCTGGCGTGCCGACGACCACGTGCGCACCACGCTTCAGGCTCATCAGCTGCGGCGTGTAGCTCTGCCCGCCGTAGATCGGAAGCACGTGGAAACCCTTGATCTTCGACGCGTACTTCTGGAAAGCCTCGGCGACCTGGATCGCGAGCTCCCGGGTCGGCACCAGCACGATGCACTGTGGCGGACCAACCCGAACCTTGATACGGCTCAGGATCGGAAATGCGAAGGCAGCCGTCTTGCCGGTACCGGTCTGTGCCTGGCCCAGCATGTCGTTGCCAGCCAGAAGCACCGGGATCGTGGCTGCCTGGATCGGAGACGGCGACTCATAGCCGACGTCCGTGATGGCCTCGAGGACCGGGGCGCTGAGGCCAAGGTCGCCGAAACTCGCGATGGGTGACTCGCTATTCGGGTTTTTCATGTTAATGCGCATGGAATCGACGGCAGACTTGCCGCCCAATACGACAAGATTACGCCATCCGGATTGAGGTGACGCGGCTAAGCGTTTCCGCGGCCCGATTTCGCGAGCCGCACGACGCTCTCAAGCGCTTCGAGATACCGCGATCGATCCTTTGGCGAGAACGGCGGAGGGCCTCCGCCGACGCCGTAGGCCCTGAGATCGGCCATCAGCTCACGCGTGGCAAGCGCGTTGCCGATATTGTCTTCGGTGAACGGCTTTCCGGACGGGCCGAGCACGCGCGCACCTTTCTTGAGCGAACGGGAGGCGAGCGGGATATCGGCGGTGATGACGATGTCGTCGGCCGCTACCACCTCCGCGATCCAGTCATCAGCTGCATCGAACGACCCGGATACGACCTGCATGCGCACCCTGGGCGAGCGTGGGATGCCGAGCCAGGAGTTCGCCACGAAGGTCACCGGAAGGCCGTGGCGCTCGGCGACCTTGATGGTCTCTGCTTTCACGGGACAGGCGTCCGCATCTACGTAAATATGCGGTCTCATGCTCAGCCGCTGGCCGGCCCTGCGTTCAGCCGTGCCCGGATCCACCGTGCGACCTCCGCGAGTTCCGGCGCACACACTTCGTGCTGCATCGGATACTCATGCCACTCGACCGGATAACCCAGCGCCTGGAGTGCATCGCGTGCCTCCAACCCCATCGCGATCGGCACCACCGGATCCATGCGTCCGTGGCACATGAGGATCGGCACGTCCGCGTTGACGGCCGATCGCTCGGTCGCGAGCCGGGCGGGGACGGGGAGATACGTGGACAGCGCCAGCACACCTGCAAGTCGCTGCGGATAGCGAAGCCCGGCTTCGAGCGCAACCGCACCGCCCTGCGAAAACCCGGCGAGCACGATTCGCGAGGCATCGACGCCTCTTGCCACTTCCTGCCCGAGGCAGGCCTCGACCCGCCGCATCGACTCCGCGAGCCCTTCGGTGTCGGCACGACCATCCGGCGTGAATGCCTTGATGTCGTACCACGCGCGCATGACGTAACCGGCGTTCACCGTCACCGGGCGCATCGGAGCGTGCGGGAACACGAAACGGACCGCCAGAGTCTCGGGCAACCCGAGCTCACCGACGATCGGCACGAAGTCCCAACCGTCAGCCCCGAGGCCATGCAGCAGGATGACCGAGGCCACCGCGGGTACCGCTGGCTCGAGCGTTACCTCGTTGTCGGTCTGCTGCTGCAGATATTTCACTGGCGACTCCTGGAAGGGCGCTGGATAGTCAGGTCAGGCGAGAGTGCGCGAGGATCCAGCATTCGGTGTTACGTCGCGGGCGATCGACGCGTGGATTCTTCTGGGGATGCGAGAAAGTTCGCCCTGCCGCGTCGCTGGACTAATCCCGAACTGTGAGTTTGGGAAACGAGCGGCAGGACGACCGCGCACAAATAGCGGCGCGTGCCGCCTATTGTGCGCAACATGGCCGCGGGCGTCCAGACACTGCCCGGTCACGCCTCCGCGTTCAGCTCGTCGCCATGTTGAATTTCGCGCGCAGGAACTCGACCAGCTCACGACTCTTTGTCGGCAGCCAACCGATCTGCGCTGCAGTCCGAGAGAGCGGGGCGTAGGGCAGCAGCAGCATCAGTGCTAGGTACACGACAATCACGCCGCCGCCGCTCATCAGCAGCAGCAGCACTGCGAAGATCCGCAGCAGCGTCGCGTTCAAGCCGAAATATCGCGCGAGCCCAAGGCACACGCCGCTGATCACCGCGCCCTCGCTGATCTGCTGCAGCGGCCGCGCCGTCTCGCGCGCCGTCCGCGCAGATTCGGTCGTCGCACCGGGAACCTGCACCGCACCGATTTCCTCGAGCGCGGGCTCCAACTCGGCGAGTGTCACGAGGCCCTGGCTGGAACTCATGCGGCGAACGCACTGGTCGGCTACCGCCTGCTCGAGGTCGTTCAGGATCTCACGCGGGTCTGGATCACCCTCGAGCAGGCTCGCCGATTCGGCCAGGTACTCTTCGAGGCGCACGTACGCCGCCTCCTCGAACTGGAGGGTGCTGCGATTCAGGAGGACGGTGACGGAGATGCGTTTCATGGCTCAGTGTCCGATATCAGCGACGGTGCGATTGATCTGGCCCCAGTAGTCGTCGAGCGCCGAGAGCTGCGCCCGACCGGCGTCCGTCAGACGGTAATACTTCCTGGGCGGACCCGCATCCGATTCCTGCCATTCATACATGACGAGGTCCTCGCGACGTAACTTGCTGAGCAGGGGATAGAGCGTGCCTTCCTGGGTGGTGAACTCGGTTCCCGCGAGCCGGCGGAGGATGTCGGCAACGTAAACGCTCCGTGCACCGACGATTTTCAGCACCAGGAATTCCAGGAGTCCCTTGCGGATTGGAGCGAGCTTGGGTTCGGCGGTCATAGGCCTGTTACTGGTACCTTGTCATCGCAAGGTACCTGTCTCAAAGAATTCCGTCAACTGCCGGACCGGGACGTCCACGCCTCAGGTCTTGAAGGCGGGGTCCATCCGTTCGACTTTGCGCAGCAGTGCCGGCCATGCCAGGCCTGCCCCCATGCCGGCGGTCGCGGTCTTCATTACCTCTGCCATGCCCTTCAGGATGCCCGGGTTCACATGGATAACATCACCGCCGGCCTGCGCATCGACCTGGATGCGGCAGGTGCTCTCGAACAGGTACATGGCGAGGAAAGCGTCCGGGATCGTCCTGCCCACCGTCAGCAGGCCGTGATTGCGCAGCATCAGGAAATTTGCTGCTCCGAGGTCTGCCTGCAGCCTCGACTTCTCATCGTCGCGCAGCGCCACGCCTTCGTAGTCGTGGTAGGCGAGGGAGGCCAGCACAAAGGTGGACTGCTGGCTGATAGGGAGCACTCCGCACTTCTGCGCACTGACACCGACACCGGCACGGGAATGCGTGTGCAGCACGCAGCCCGCGTCATCTCGAACCTCGTGGATGGCACTATGGATCACAAAGCCGGCCGGGTTCACCGGGAAGGGCGACTCGCTCAACTTGGTGCACTCCTGATCCACCTTTACCAGCGACGACGCCGTGATCTCGTCGAACATCAGCCCGTAGGGGTTGATCAGGAAATGATGTTCGGGTCCTGGAATCCGTGCACTGATGTGGGTGAACACCAGGTCGCTCCATCCGTAAGCGGCGACCAGCCGGTAGCAGGCCGCAAGGTCGCAGCGCAGTTGCCATTCATCCGGGCTGACGGCACTCTTGAGCGAAGCAATGTTCATGAAAGTCTCCTGAACTGTCTCAGTCAGCCACCGGCACGGGCGCCGGTAGCGCCGATTCAGCCGTCGAATCCGTGCGCCCGGACGAACCCTCGCGGGCGCGCAGGAAGGGGATAAGACAGATGACCAGGAGTGCGATCCCTGCATCCAGGTAAAGCACCTGCGCGTAACCCATCCGCTCGGCGACGATGCCCTGCCAGTAGTTTCCGAAACTTATGGCCAGGTTGGACATGCCCATGAAGGCGGTGAACTGAGTGGCGGCAACCGCCGGATTGGTCATGCTCATGAAAATCGCGTTGCGCGCGCCGTAGGCCATGCCAAAGAAAAAGCCGTGCGCGATGATGATCCCGTAGAAGAAGGAGGGTGCCACCGCGACGAGACCGACCTCCGAGATCTGTGTCGCCAGCGCAAAGGACACCGAGGCCGTCAACGCAAAGGCAATCGCGATCGCGCGCTTGGCGCCGAAACGGTCCCCAAACATCCCGCCGACAATGCAACCCGTCGCCGCGGCCAGGGTGTTCAATGTCTGCAACTTGGCGATCTGGTTGTCGTCGAGCCCATAGTCGACCTGGATGGTCGCCAGGGTTGCATATGCCAGCGCCATGGCTCCAGCAGGCAGCAGTGAAAAAGCCACGCCGATGATAGGGCCCCTGCCTGAGAGCCAGAAGCTTGCATAGACTTCCTTGACGAACTTGATCAGGGACGTGACCAGGGTTCGAGTGAAATTCGCTGCCCGTGTTGCGTTGCGCTGCGCGAAGGGGTCGCGCACGAACAACAGCACGAACGACAGGTTCAGCAGCAGCAGCGCGCAGATGTAGGCCAGGGCCGCGTCGAATCCAAACAGCCCGTTCACGAAGACCGCGCCGCCGCCGCCCAGCATGATGCCGAAGTACTGCCCTGCAAACATGAAGCCGTTGCCCCGGCCCCGCTCATCGGCCTCGAGCGTGCTGACCGCCAGCGAATCAATCGCCACGTCCTGCGTGGCGCAGAAGAAATTGTGCAAGGTCACCATGATGAGCAACAGCGTGAAATTCTGCTGGACGTCGATGCTTCCCGTGATCAGCAAGGTTACGATCATCATGGCGTTGCAGGCGATGATCCATGCGCGGCGGCCTCCCCATCGGTGCAGCTTTATCAGATCCACGAGAGGCGCCCACGCCCATTTGAACGCCCAGGGCATGAACAGCGCGGCTACGAAGGTGCCGATCAGGTCGAGCGATACGCCGTGCTGGCGCATGAACGCCACCATTGCGACCGACGTGAATCCGTAAGGAATCCCTTCCGAAACGTACAACAGACCGAAGGTCGTGAAGCGCCCGTTTCGGGTGGCAAGCAGGTTCTTGCTGTTCAAGTTGTGGGTCCCGCCTGGCTGACGCCATCCATGGTCCGCAAGGCCGCGCCCAGCCCGGACGGGACCCGGATGCAGGATCCCCGCGCGGATCCGAGCTTAAATGTTGACGCGGAAAATACCAATCGACTGGAAATGATCTGGTCTTTGAATGACGGCGATACGCGTCGATCGGGCGAGCATGTTATTAAATAGCCAACGTGCAACTTCTTACTGATCTGACGCTGAGATGGCTTAACGCGAGGTTGAGATCGCGGACTGCGTAATCGATCTCAGCGGGAAGCTGGAGATCCTGGCTCGAGGTGTTGGGCGGTAGGGGTCTAGGGTTGACGGCACGGGGTCCTAATGGGCCTGGTACCGGGAGCTCTATAGATACGCATAATGTATATTATGGTAAATGCTATATGGAATCGGCTGGATAGCAGACTCCCGAGCATGACTGAGCAGCGTACGTAGCTGCTCCAACATGTTTCCGCTACGGCATTTCCGCCGCTGCCTCGAGATTCGCGACGATCCCAGCTGCCTTCGTGGACGAGGACTACGAGGCGTCCAGTACAATCCGCCGCTCATGCTCGTTCGACCGCCCTGATGAACCTCCGCCCCCTCGGCCTGCTCGGGCTGATCGCCACGTGTGCCAGCGCGAGCGCTTCGACTCCCGTCGAGGTGGAGCGCGTGGACTCGGTCGTGCGGGTCAGTGCCACAATAGAGGCCCGCGCATCGCCCGAACTGTGCTTCGCGGTGCTGACGGACTTCGATCACATGGCCGACTTCCTGCCGGGCCTGAAATCGAGCCGGCTCGTGAGCCTCCCGGGCGAGCCACTGCGGCTACGGCAGGTCGGCCGGTCGGTCCTCGGGCTCTCGAGCCTCGCGATCGACGTCACGCTCGCAGTGACCCTCGATCCCCCGCACGAGTTCACATTCACGGAAGTGGTGGGCAATCTCAGGCAGATGCGCGGCAGGTGGCACGTCGCCGGCGATCCGACCCACTGCACGATCGACTATCGCGCCGAGATCGAGCCCAATTTCTGGGTTCCGCCACTGATCGGACCGCTGCTGATAAAGCGGCAGGTACGCGAGCAGGTCGACGCGCTCGTCGCCGAGATTCACCGCCGCGCGCAGGCTGCACCCACCTACTCGCCATCCGCGAAAGCGATCTCGCTGAGCTAACTTCCCGCCGCGCGACCGATTCAATGGCTGATACCGTCCTGACGTGCGTGCTCACCTGCCCTCAGTGCGGGTTCGCACGCGAGGAGACCATGCCGATGCCGACGCCGATGGCGTAGGTGAATACCTGCATGAGGGGCGCCTCAGAACTGGATCTCTCGGACATTCGAGTGCCCTTCGCTGCCTCGAGGAACGGGCGTTCGAGACTCAGGCTCTTTTCGCGGTGGGTGGCTCTCGGGGGGCTCACCCGACGGTCCGCATTTTCTCGAGCCTGCACACTGGTTGCGTTTTGGGGGAACCTGCGGCGACGGCCCGGAGCCCTGCGGCGGCGCAACGTGCGGCGGCGGTCGATCGGGATTCACGCCAGGCGGCGTTACCGTGTGATCGGGACCCGATCTGACAGGCCCTCGGTCGTGCCGGTCGTGATCATTGCGACCATCACCGTGCCCGTCGTGACCAGGATCATGCTGGTCGCCATCCTTGTCTCCATCGTGCCCGCCATGGTCACGATCATTTCTGTCGTGGTCCTGATCCACGTAGACGACCGTTGGCGGGTAACCAGCCGCCCCGTAGTAGCCTGTGTACCCGTAGTAACTGGGCTGCACGGCCGAATAGTAGCCA
>JALHTE010000057.1 GCA_022865595.1 Steroidobacteraceae bacterium
GGACAAATACCCACTCAGGACCACATCACACCACCGCGGGGTGGAGCAGCCCGGTAGCTCGTCAGGCTCATAACCTGAAGGTCACAGGTTCAAATCCTGTCCCCGCATCCATCTTGATTTGCTCACAGAACGCCTCGGCAACATCGCCGGGGCGTTTGGCATGTCCGGGGTTAGCAACGCCAGCCAAGCGCGCGCCCTCCGCCAGACGCAGAATGGCGCCAAGCTCACCGCGCACCTCGATCCGAAGCCGGCCATCCTCGGGCACCAGGCGGATCTCCGTAAGCGCGGCTTCGAGGCCCATCTTCCGGCGTAGGACCTGACTGTGCTGGGACGACCTGGAGCAGGGAGCTTCAGGCCGACGTTATGGATAGCGCTAACGACGACGCGATGGGCGTCGGGTATCGCCGGATTGAGGTTCTGACGGGCCCCGGTCGGCGGCGGAAATGGTCGGACGACGACAAGGCGAAGATCGTCGCCGAGACGGCGCATCCGGGCGCGGTGGTGAGCGAGGTGGCGCGGCGCTGGCAGGTCAGCCCGCAGCAGGTGTTCGACTGGCGCCGTCAGGCCCGCAAGGCGCTGGAGGCTGCGAACGCGCCGACGGTGCCGGCCTTCGTGGCGATCGTGGCGCAGACGCCGACGCCCATGCCCAAGACGGCGGCTTTGCCGGCGCGTCCGGCGCGGTCGATTGAGGTGCAGTTGGCGGGCGCGGTGCTGCGCGTCGCGCCTGGCACCGATGTGGACCTGCTGACGACGGTGCTGCGGGCGATCCGGGTGTCTGCGGCATGATCGCGCTGCCGGCTGGCGCGCGGATTCTGCTGGCGACGCGGCCCGTCGACTTCCGCAAGGGTGCGCACAGCCTGGCCGCGCTGGCGGCCGAGGTGCTGAGCGCTGATCCGTTCTCGGGCGCGGTGCTGGTGTTCCGCTCGCGGCGTGCCGACCGGGTGAAGATCCTCGTCTGGGACGGCAGCGGCCTGGTGCTGGTCTGGAAGCAACTCGAGGGCGGTGCGTTCCGCTGGCCGCCGGTGGTGGACGGTGTGCTACGGCTGACGCCGGTGGAGTTCGCTGCGCTGTTCGATGGCATCGATTGGCGACGCGTGCAGGCGATGCGAGGGATTCCCACGCCGAGTATCCCTGCATAGAATCGGCGGCACGATGCGCACTGCTGGTGACGACGCGACGAGACTGCCGGAGGATCCCGCGGCGCTGCGCGCGCTGTTGCTGCAATCCTGGCATGAGCGCGATGGCATCGTTGCCGAGCGCGACCGTGCAGCGCGCGAGCGTGACGATGCGCTGGCGCAGAACGAGCGGCTGCTGGCGTTGCTGGCGAAGCTGCGGCGGATGCAGTTCGGACGGAAGTCGGAGCGCCTGCCGGAGGATCAGTTCAACTTCGCCTTCGAGGAGGCCGAGACCTCGATCGCGGCCAATCAGGCCGAGGCCGAGAAGAAGTCCCCGAAGCTGCGCGCCAAGGGAATCGATGAGCGCACGAAGACGCGCGGCAAGCTGCCGGCGCATCTGCCGCGGATCGAGGTGGTGATCGAGCCCGCGCAGAGCGCCTGCCCGTGCTGCCGCGGCGCGATGGTGCGGATCGGCCAGGACGTGTCGGATCGGCTCGACGTGATCCCGGCGCAGTTCCGTGTACTGGTGACCACGCGGCCGAAGCTCGCCTGCCGGGCCTGCGAGGGTGTGGTGGTGCAGGCCCCGGCGCCGGAGCGGCTGATCCCTGGCGGGCTGCCCACCGAGGCGACGGTCGCGCATGTGCTGGTGTCGCGCTACGCCGACCATCTGCCGCTGTATCGGCAGTCGCAGATCCTGGCACGGCAGGGGATCGAGATCGGTCGTGACACGCTGGCCTCGTGGGTGGGTACCGCGGCGAACGAGTTGAAGCCCGTGGTGGAGAGGCTGCGTGAGATCCTGCTCGGCTCGGCGCGGCTTTTTGCCGACGAGACGACGATGCCAGTGCTCGATCCTGGGCGTGGCCGGACCAAGACGGGCTATGCCTGGGCGATCGCGCGCGATGACCGGCCCTGGGGCGGCAGCGACCCGCCTGCGGTGGTGTTCCGCTACGCGCCGGGCCGCGGCCGGGAGCATGCGCAGAAGCTGCTCGGCGACTATGCCGGTCTGGTTCAGTGCGACGGCTACGCGGGCTACAAGAGCCTGTCCTGCGGTGAGAGCGGCGGCCCCACACTGGCGTTCTGCTGGGCGCATGTGCGCCGCGAATTCTACGATCTGGCCAAGAGCGGCGCGGCGCCGATCGCGACCGAGGCACTGCGGCGGATTGCGGAACTCTATGCCATCGAGACGCAGGTGCGCGGCAAGGCGCCTGATGTTCGACGCGCGGCGCGCCAGGCCAGGAGCAAGCCGCTGGTCGCGGCGTTGTTCACCTGGTTCGAGGCGCAGCTCGCGCGCCTGCCGAGACGTGCGCCGACGGCGGAGAAGATCCGCTACGCGCTGAACCATCGCGAGGGTCTCGAGCGGTTCCTCGACGACGGCCGGCTCGACACGGACACCAACGTGGTGGAGCGGGCCATCCGTCCGGTCTGCCTCAGCCGGAAGAACGCGCTGTTCGCCTCGGGCGATGACGGCGGCGAACGCTGGGCCTGCACCGCCTCGCTGGTGGAAACCTGCAAGCTGAACGGTGTCGATCCGCAACGGTACTTCACCGACGTGCTGACGCGCCTGGTGAATGGCTGGCTGGCGAGCCGTATCGACGAGCTCATGCCCTGGCACTGGGCGCCCGCAAAAAACAGCTGAGCGTCAAGCCGCCTCAAGCAGGGTGCCGAGGCTGCGCTTACAACGCACTTCGTCAAGCCGCATGATGTTGTGGTGGACCCGTCGTTGTCCTCTGCGCAGAAGGTCGAAGCCGTCAGTACGCTTGAGCAGGATGCTCGCCAGATGTCCGATGCCTCCTCCGAGGGTATGGCTGGTGGCGAAGGGAGCAAGTTGCATGATGTGCTTGAAGCCAAGGCCGAACTTGATGCGCC
>JALHTE010000058.1 GCA_022865595.1 Steroidobacteraceae bacterium
AGGCCATCGCTGAAATAGTCGGTCTCCGGGTCCGGGCTGATGTTGTCGAAGGGCAGGACGGCCACCGGCCCGCCCTCCGGCAGGGCTGTAGCGTCGTGTGCCGCCTGCACAGCGCCCGCTGCGACGGTCTGCGCATCGACGACAGGCGCGGAAACTGCCTTTGGCGCCGTGATCTTCACTCCCAGCGCGTCCAGCGAGCGCAGTATCGCCTTCAAGTTATCGTCAGGATCGCCGTGATAGAACTCGATGTGCTGGATGCCGGCGAGCGGGTACTTGAGGCCGAGGGGAATCGTGGTCGGCTCGAGATGCACGGGCAGGATGTGTCCCTTGCGCTCGCTCGTCAGCATGACTTCCTTGGCCACGTTGTGCGAGCTGACTGCCGATGGGGTCACCATCAGCAGCAGCACCTTCGCACCCTCGAGCGCACGGACGATGGACTCGCCCCAGAGCGCGGCACCGTCGATGCTGCCCTGGTCGATCCACAGGTTCACGCCGGCGGCCCGCAGCCTGCCCGCGAGGTCGAGCACGCGAGTCTTGTCCTCGCGCGAGTAGCTCAGGAAAACGTCTGCGGATTGAGCCACGGTCGAACCCTAGTTAGTCCAATATCGTTCGGAGCGGGCCAGGCAGGCGTTCGGGCCAGCCGGGGCCGCCAAGGCTAGCGGATCCATGGCAGCGTGAGAAGGATAGCACCGGTGTTGCAGCAACGCCCCGTGCTAACTCTCTGAATGTAGCGGGTGTTCCGGTTTTACCGGTAGACTCTGCCTTCAGGTCCTTGCAAAGGACCAGCACGCCAATAAACGAACACCAAGTGCGCCGGGACCGATGCGTAATGCACCTGCCGGCCCTGGGACATTGATCGATGCGCGAGGGGGATTGATGAATACTGCGGCCAGACGGTCGCTGGTGACCGCAGTGCAGCGCTACTTTTCGCTCCCGCCGGAGGAGGCGGAAACGGTGCTGGCCGAACTCGAGCCCGTCGTCTGTCGGGGAGGCGAGTGGCTGTTCCGACAGGGCGAGTCAGCGGACTGCATGTACCTGCTGGCGCGCGGCAGGCTCCAGGTATGGATGGCCCCTGCCCACGGTCGCGATGGCGGCGACAAACTCATCGCAGAGGTCGGTCCCAGCGAGATGATCGGGGAAGTCGGCTTGCTCACCGGCGGCGAGCGCTCCGCGGGCCTGCGCGCCGTCCGCAGCAGCCTGCTGCTGAAGATGAGTTCCGCGGCGTTCGATCGCCTGGTGCAGCGTCATCCCGCGCTGATGCGTCGGGTCGCCGGTGGCATCGCGGAGCGGCTGCGTGAGCGTACCGCCGGCGGCACGACGGTCAGCCGCAAGTTCAGCACCATTGCGCTGATGCCGCTGGACGGCGGACCGTCGGCGCAAGCGCTCGCCTCCCGACTGCGCGAGCTGCTCGAGCCCCAGGGCTCCGTCCTGATCCTTGCGGAGTCGCAGCTCGATGCGCTCGGCGCGCCGCCGCTGCCGGCTACCGCCCAAGAGGAGTTGTCGCCGGCGATGGTCGAGTGGCTGGCCGCACGCGAGGCCGAGCATCGATTCGTGCTGTACGTAGCCGATCCGGTCGAAGGCGCGTGGCGCGAGGTGGCCGTGCGGCACGCGGACCTCGTGCTGCTCGTCGCCGATGCTGGCGCAGACGCCGAAGTGCGTCCCTGGGAAAGAGTCATGTTCGGTGCGTCGGCCGGCGCCGCGACGCGACGAGCGCTGGTGCTCAACCACCCTGGACGACCGGAGAAACTGTCCGGGACGGCTGCGTGGCTCGAAGATCGCGAGCCGGATTTCCACCTGCACGTTCGATCCGGCGTGCCCGGCGACACCGAGCGCCTCGCGCGTATCATCGCGGGGACGTCGGTCGGGCTGGTGCTGGGCGGCGGCGCAGCACGCGGATTCGCGCACCTCGGCGTCTACCGTGCGCTTCTCGAAGCCGGAATTCCCGTGGACTGGATCGGAGGTTCGAGCATCGGTGCGATCCTCGGCGCCGGCATGTCGGTGTCGGAGGATCCTCGCCTCGTGATCGACCGTGCCCGTGCGGCGTTCGTCGGCGGCAAGCCGTTCGGCGACGTGACCTTCCCGATCGTGTCGTTCCTCAGGGGGCGACGCATGGAACGGCTGATCGACGAGTACCTCGGTGGCGAGATCGAGGATCTCGCGATTCCGTTCTTCGCGATCTCGAGCAATCTTGGCGATGGCAGCGTACGGGTGCACGAGCGCGGGTCGCTGCCCCGCGCGCTGCGTGCCAGCGCCTCGCTGCCCGGGATCTTCCCTCCGGCCGTCATCGACCGGAAGCTCACCGTGGACGGTGGGATTCTCGACAACCTGCCGGTCGACGTGATGCGCGACCGACCCGTCGGTCGGATCGTCGCGGTCGATGTCACCGCGCGCCGGAATTACGAAGTCGACTACGACGTAGTGCCTTCGCCGTGGACGCTGCTGGCAGCGCGGATGCTGCCGTTCGCCAGGCGCTACCGGGTCCCCGGTACGATGTCGATGCTGATGATGGCGATGTCGATCGGCACGATGGAATCGTCGCTCAGGGCCGGGCAACGCGCGGACCTGTTGGTTCAGCCGTTGCTCGGCGGCTATGGTTTCACCGACGTGCGTCCATTTGACCGTATCGTCGAAGTGGGCTATCAGGCGGCTCGACAATCGCTTGAGAACGGCAGCTTCAAGCGACAACAGAACGACAACCAGGGGCAGGCTCGATGAAGCTGAATTCCAACCGCACACGTCATCTGATCATGCTGGTCGCGGCGGCGACGGCCCTGGGCGCTACATGGCCTGCGGTTACGCAGGACAAGGCGAAGGCGTCACGTGGAGTCGCGGCGCTCGGCAGGCTCGAGCCCGAGGGCGGAATCGTGCGCGTTTCGGCCCCGCTGCCCGAGACGGTGGCGGGCGTCGTCGTCTCGCGCGTGGTGGTCGAACGGGGGCAGGACCTGAAGGCGGGCCAGCTGATCGGTGAAATCGACATGGTCACGGTTGCCAAGGCACGTGTCGCCGAGGCGCAGGCCGGCCTCGAGACCGCGCGCCGCGACGCAAAGGCGGCTGCCGCGTCGGCCGAGGAAGCTTGCGTGCAGGCCAGCGTCGCCGCACGGCAGTCGCGCCGCAAGACGGAGTTGCAGGGCCGCGGTCTCGCCTCGAGCGAGGAGACCGAAGTGGCCAAGGGCGACGCGGAGGCCGGTGCCGCGTCGTGCAAGTCGCGCAACGCGGCAACGGGCGTCGCCGAATCGCGCATCGCGTCCTCCCAGGCGCTGCTTGCGCAGCGGCAGGCGGAACTCGAACGGACGTACGTGCGCGCACCATTTGCCGGGCGCGTGCTGGACCTGATCGCGAAGCCGGGCGAGTTCGTCGGTCCGGGCGGCATCGTGGAGATGGGCCGGGTCGACAGCATGCTGGCGATCGCGGAGGTGTACGAGACCGACATCCGGCTGGTGAAAGTCGGCCAGCGCGCGACGGTCCGCAGTGATGCGCTGGCGAAGCCGCTGCAAGGCGCCGTCACGCGGATCCGCCCCAAGGTCCAGAAAATGGATCAGATCGGCGACGATCCCGCGGCGCGCAAGGACGCGAGGATCGTCGAGGTCGAGATCAAGCTCGATGACTCCGGGCCGGCGGCCAATCTCACCAATCTCCAGGTCGAGATCGAGATCGGTCGCTGACGCATGGCGAGTTTCATACCAGCGCCGCTTGGCTGGCTGCAGCTCTGGCACAGGCCGGTGCGCCTGGCCGTGGCCGTGGCCGGGATCGCGTTCGCCGTGCTGCTGATCCTGATGCAGCTCGGCTTTCGTTCGGCGCTTTTCGAGAGCACGCTGCGATTCCACGAGCGGTTTCGCTACGACATCGCCTTGTTCAGCCCGGACAGCGTGTTCATCGTTCGCCCGCAGCCGTTCTCGATCCGCCGGCTTTACGAGGCGATGGGAGACCCCGCCGTCGCGGATGTCAGCCCTGTCTACATCTTCCCAGCCACCTGGAAGAACCCCTGGAACGACGCCCGCCGCAGCATCAACGCGGTCGGTGTCGACCCGGACAAGAACACGCTCGATACGCCCGGCTTTGCCGAATCGTATCCGCTGATACGAAAACAGGATGTCGTGCTGTTCGACATGGCTTCGCGGCCTGAATTCGGGCCCGTGCTCGACGCCTTCGAGTCCGGCGAACCGGTGGTCACCGAGATCAACGATCGCAGCGTCAAGGTGGTCGGCCTGGTCGAGATCGGCCCGTCGTTCGGCATCGACGGCACGGTGATCACGAGTGTCGACAATTGGCTGAGGCTGTTCCCGGATCGCCCCCGCAACGACATCCAACTCGGCCTGATCACGCTCAAGGCTGGAGCGGATCCCGGCGAAGTCCGCGACCGGCTGCGCGCGTCGCTGCCGCGCGACGTGCTGGTGATGACCAAGGCTGAATTCGTCGCGCGGGAGAAAGCCTACTGGAACGGCGCGACGCCGATCGGCTACGTGTTCGCCTTCGGGGCCATCATGGGGCTCGTGGTGGGCGCCATCATCGTCTACCAGATCCTGTTCGCCGACGTCTCGGAGCACCTGCGCGAGTACGGGACGCTGCGCGCGATGGGCTACCGCAATCGCTTCGTCTCCGGCATCGTGTTCCAGCAGGCAATCATCCTCGGCGTCCTCGGTTTCCTGCCGGGCGCGGCGGCCGCCTGGTGGCTGTATCGCTCGGCCGCGGCCGCCACGCGACTGCCGCTGCACCTGACTGCGGAGAGGGGCGTGGTGGTGTTCTGCCTGACGATCGGGATGTGCGCGCTGTCGGGGTTCCTTGCGTTGCGCAAGGTGCGCAAGCTCGACCCCGCGGAGGTCTTCTGATGGCCACGCCGGCACCCGTGGTCGTCGAGGGCCTGAACCACTATTTCGGTCGCGGTGTGCTGCGCAGGCAGGTACTGTTCGACGTCTCGACGACGATACCGGCAGGCGAGATCATCATCGTGACGGGGCCCTCGGGCTCGGGAAAGACGACGATGCTCACGCTGGTCGGCGCACTGCGCTCGGCCCAGGAGGGCAGCGTGCAGGTCCTGGGGAAAGAGCTGCGCGGGGCGCGACCCGGCGCCCTCGAGGACGTTCGCAAGCGCATCGGGTTCATCTTCCAGCAGCACAACCTGCTGGGCGCACTGACCGCGGTGCAGAACGTCGAACTGGGGTTGCGAGTCTCCGGCCGGGTCGGTCGCGCGGAGTTGCGCAGTAAGGCCATCGAAATGCTGGAGGCGGTCGGCCTCGCCGGCCATACGAATAAGCGCGCAGAGCACCTGTCGGGTGGGCAGCGGCAGCGGGTGGCGATTGCACGCGCGCTGGTGGGCCAGCCCGCGATGCTGCTGGCGGACGAGCCGACTGCTTCGCTGGACAAGGCCTCCGGGCGCGAGGTCGTGGAGCGCATGCAGGTGCTCGCGCGCGAGCAGGGCACGACCATCCTGCTCGTCACGCACGACAACCGCATCCTGGATGTCGCCGACCGGATCCTGCACCTGGAAGACGGGCGCCTGTCCACGTTCACCGACGCGGTCATCGCCAATACGCAGCAGATGATGCACCTGCTCGCGCAGAACAACGACAAGCAGGATCTCGAGAAGCTGGTAGCGGACATGGACGAGCCGGCATTCCGCCGCACGCTCGAGCAGCTGACCCAGCAGGCCCAGCAGTTCCTCGAGGCGACTGCGATGGCGGGCGACGAGGCCTACCAGAGCATGCTCGAGCAGTCGCTGCGCGTTTTCACGCGCAGGGTAGGGCAGTTGCTCGATGCCGAGCGGGCCTCGTTGTTCCTGGTAGACCGCGATCGGCAGCAACTGGTGCTGCGCGTTTCCGAGGATGCGCCCGACGGCGACCCGGTGCGGATCCCGCTCGCGAGCGGGATCGCGGGTGCCGCGGCGGCCAGCGGCAAGGTTGTGCGGGTCGCCGACGCCTACGCCGACCCGCGTTTCAACCGGGCGGTGGATGTGCAGACCGGTTTTCGCACGCGTTCGGTGCTGTGCCTGCCGTTGCACGACCGCGAGGGCCGCGTGTTCGCCGTGACCCAGTTGCTGAACCGACGGGACGGCGCACCGTTTGACGACAGCGACGAGCGACGCTACGGTGAGTTCGCGTCATCCCTGTCGGTGTTGCTCGAGTCGCTGGTCAGCGCCGGGCAGCGGAGTCGGTGAAACGTGAACTCCACTCGACCTCTCCGGCTGCTGCAAGTGACGGATCCGCACCTGTTTGCGGATCCGACGCGCAGGATTTACGGCGTCAACACCGCGCAGTCCTTCGGTAGCGTGCTTGCTGACGCGCTGGGAGGCGGGGTGCCGCCGCCCGACGCGATACTGGTCACCGGCGACATCGGCGACGACATGAGCGCGGGGGCCTACGGGGTATTCCGCGAGGCGATCGGCGGGCTGGGCGCGCCGGTGCTGTGCCTGCCGGGCAACCACGATGCGCCGGCGCTGATGGCAGAACTTCTCAACTCCGATGGATTCCAGTATTGCGGTAGCGCGCAGCTCGGCGCCTGGGGCCTGGTGCTGCTGGATACCCACGTCGACGACGACCCGGCAGGCCTGCTGGCCGCGAGTGAACTCGAGCGACTCGAGTCGAGCCTGCGCGAATTCGCCGACCGACCGGTCCTGGTCTGCCTGCACCACCTGCCGCTGCCGACCGGCAGCGAGTGGCTGGACGGTTACGGCTTGCGCAACGCAGCGGAACTGCTGTCGCTGCTCGGACGGTTCCCGCAGGTCAAGGTGGTGCTGGCTGGTCACGTGCACCAGGCCTTCGATCAACAGTACGGTCCGATCCGCGTCCTCGCGACACCCTCGACCTGCGCTCAGTTCACGCCGGGGACCGCGACCTGCGTGATGGACCTGCGTCCTCCGGGCTACCGCTGGCTGAGCCTGTCGCCGGACGGATCGATCCGCACCGAAGTCATGTGGTTGCAGGACTGGCTGATCACGAAGCGGCCACGCGACGACCGGATCTGAACCCTGATTTCGATCGCCATGCGGGCGCCGTTGGCCGGCGCCGGCACAAGGGAGTGGTAGATGACAGATGCATTGCCTTTCACGTTGCTCGACGACTCGAAGCAGCTCGCGACCTACGACGGCTGGAGTGAGGAGGTCTATCGCGACCTGCTTGAATTCCAGGCCGGGCGAATGAGCCACGCGGAACTGGATGCCAAGTACCTGCACCGCACCACGATCCTGACGCTGGACATGACCGGCTTTACCAGCAGCTGCTTCGAAGGACGGCAGGTCGAGGCGTTCCTGCGGATACTGAATGCGCAGAAGGTATGTATCCCGGTGCTGCACGAACACGACGCGAAACTGGTGCGTGCATTCGCGGACGACCTCGTGGCACTGTTCGACGATCCTGGAAAGGCGCTCGACGCCGCGCAGGAAATCCATCGGCGCATCGCTCTGTTCAATGCCTCCGGCCTGGCCACGGAAAATCCGGCCTACTGTTCGATCGGGATAGGATTCGGCGACGTCTACCGGATCGGCCCGAATCTCTCGATGGGCGACGAGATGAATCGCTCGTCCAAGCTGGGCGAGGACACGGCGCGCGGCGCGGAGACGCTGGTCACGGAAGGTTTCCGTGATGTGCTCAAGCACCGGCAGGACGTGCTGTTCGAGCCGGTTACCCACGACGATATCCTGTTTCCCTATTTCAGGGTGTCAAAGCGACCAGCGGGCGAGTGAGTTCTTGAAACGCCGATCGCTGTTGAAGGCACTGGTTGCGGGCAGTGGAGCCGCCATTGCCGCCCCTGCGATTTCGGCAGGGCGGATGGAATGGCGCATGGTCACCAGCTGGCCCAAGGGCCTGCCGGGGCTCGGTACAGGCGCGGAACGCCTGGCCGCCAACATCACCGCGATGAGCGGCGGCAAGCTCACGATCAAGGTCTACTCGGCAGGCGAACTGGTCCCAGCGCTGGAATGCTTCGGCGCGGTCGCAAACGGCACGGCGCAGCTCGGACACGACGCGGCCTACTACCACACGGGCAAGACTGAAGGGGCTCCGTTCTTCACCGCATTCCCATTCGGGCTGACCGCGGACGAGATGGACGCATGGGTGATGTTCGGCAATGGCCAGAAACTGTGGGACGAGCTGTACGCGCCTTTCGGCATACGCGCGTTCCACGCGGGCAGCACCGGTACGCAGATGCTCGGCTGGTTCCGCAAGGAGATCCGGTCGCTCGAGGACCTGAAGGGGCTCAAGTTCCGCGCCCCGGGCAACCAGGGCCGCGTGCTGCAGAAGCTCGGTGTCACGCCCGTGTCGCTGCCGGGCGGCGAGATCTTCCCGGCGCTGCAGTCGGGCGCCATCGATGCCGCCGAGTGGATCGGTCCCTACAACGACCTTGCGCTGGGTTTCTACCAGGTCTGCAAGTACTACTATTCGCCCGGCTATCACGAGCCCGGGCCGAACCTGCAGCTGATGATCAACGAGGATGCCTGGCGATCGTTGACGCCCGATCTCCAGCTGGTCATCCGCACGGCTGCGGCTGCGGCGACGCGCGACATGCTGGCCGAATACAACGCCCGGTCGGGACCGGCACTGCGATCCCTGGTCAGGGATCACGGAGTGGTCGTGCGGCAGCTTCCGGAAGATGTCCTTCTGGCCTGCGGCGTAGCGGCCAATGAGGTCTTGAACGAGATCTACGCGGCGGACAAGTCGCCGGACCGGATCGTGCAGCGGATCATCGAGGACTTCCTGGCTTTCCGGAAGGAAATCATGCCCTGGAC
>JALHTE010000059.1 GCA_022865595.1 Steroidobacteraceae bacterium
GTCTACAGGCGCACGCTGAAGGAGATGCCGGCCCGCGTCGAGGAGCTGCATCACGCGCTGGAGGAGGGGATACGAGTCAAGGAACTGCGCGCGCCCAGCGAATTCATCGGCGATGGGCGAACCAACTTCGTCACCCATGCCGTGCTCGACGTCAACCAGCTTGGTGCACCCGACCCGTCGGGTCGTCGCAGCCCCGTCAAGAGCGGCCAGACCGAGCGCGTGCCGGTCGACCTCGTGATCATGGCGCTCGGCAACACCGCGAATCCGATCATGGCCGAGGCGGAGCCGGGCCTGAAGACGACCAGGTGGGGCACGATCGCGCTCGACGAGCAGGGGTCACAGCGGACGTCGATCAAGGACGTTTACTCGGGCGGTGATGCGGCGCGTGGCGGTTCCACCGCAATTCGTGCGGCCGGCGACGGACAGGCGGCGGCACGCGAGATCGTCGGCGACATTCCGTTCACGGCTGAAGAGGTCCGGCGCCGGGTTGACAGTGCGGCTCGCTACACCGAGCTCGGCCAGGCCACCCCGACGATCGTGGACAAGGTCGAACTCACGGCGGGTATCGTTGAGTTCAAGGTGCGTGCACCGCTGGTGGCGCGATCGGCACGGGCCGGCCAGTTCGTCCGCGTGCTCGCCTGGGGTGACGGCGAGCTGATTCCGCTCACTCTCGCGGACTGGGACGCTGAGGCGGGCACCGTCGACCTGGTGGTGCAGGGCATGGGAACTAGTTCGACGCTGATGAACCGGATGGCGGTGGGCGATTCCTTCGCCGGCATCGCCGGGCCGCTCGGCCGACCCAGTGAGCTGCACCGGTACGCGGTCGACCAGACCGTTGTCTTCACGGCCGGTGGTGTCGGGCTGCCACCCGTCTATCCGATCATGCGCGAGCACCTGCGCCTCGGAAATCACGTCACGCTGATTGCGGGTTTCCGCTCCTCGAGCCTTCTGTTCTGGACCGGGAAGCAGGAGCGCATTCCCAGCCTGCAGGCGGAGTACGGCGATCAGCTCGACGTCATCTATACGTCGAATGACGGCACGTTCGGGACGAAGGGGTTCGTCACAGGGCCGCTGGAGGCGATGCTGGCGGACGGAAGCTCAAGCAAGGGCCGCAGGATTGCTGAGGTCATCACCGTCGGACCGCCGTTGATGATGCGCGCCGTGAGTGATCTCACGCGCCCTTATGGCGTGCGCACGGTCTCGAGCCTGAATTCGATCATGGTGGATGCGACGGGAATGTGCGGCGCATGCATGGTTCCCGTCACCATCGATGGCAGGATGGTGCGCAAGCACGCATGCATCGACGGTCCTGAGCTCGATGCGCACATCATCGACTGGGACAAGTTTCTGCCGCGCTTCAATACGTTCAAGGCGCAGGAAGAGCGCAGCCGTAACGCTCACGGGCTTGCGTGACGCGGGGACTGAGTGCGCAGTTCTCGATCCCGGGGGCTGGTTCGCTGCTGCCGCCGTGCGTGATTTCTGGGAACAGCCGAGCGGTGAAAACAGGGAGAAGCTCTTCCAGAATTTTGTGGCCGCGCGGATCAGCGACGCCAGAGCCAGACGAGCAGGCTCAGGACCAGGCTCACGATGATCATGGTCGTGAACGGGGCGTAGAAGCGGAAGCCCGGGCGCTCGATCATCAGGTCGCCGGGCAGGCGGCCGAGCGGTAGTTTCGAGAGCCATGGCCAGAGCAAGCCAAGCACTGCGATTGCGAGTCCAGCGGCGATGAACAGGCGTTGCACACAGTGAGAATAGCGCCGAACGACCTGCTCGTGGAGGGGGCCTCACAAGAGGTCGCGTTCCGCGAAGCTAACCGCCGTGTCGCTGGCGACGGCTCCGCCACATCCCGGAGGCCGAAGGTGGACAGCCCGGGGGCCGCCGGGCGAGTGAGCCGCGGGGCGCTTAGACGGCGGGAACGACGTGACACCATGACTCATGCTGGCAAGATAAGGGAGAAACGACGATGGCCCGATTGGGTGTGTGTGCGGCGATCATGGTCTCATGTGCATTGTTCAGCGCTCGAACGCAGGCCGAGGTGCCGGCCGCTCCGGCGCTGACTGATGAGCAGCAGGTGATTGCGACGGAGACCGAATGGGTCCAGGCGGAGGTCCATCGCGACGCGGCGGTGCTGGAGCGTGTGCTCGATGATCGATTCATGGTCAACTCGAGCA
>JALHTE010000060.1 GCA_022865595.1 Steroidobacteraceae bacterium
CGGGGCTGTCGCCGCGATCATGCTCGCCTCGGTGGTGGCCCTGGTCCTGCGCTGGGATCCGCATACATGGGGTGCCAGCATCGCCAGTGAATACGCAGCCGCAATGCGCGGACTGGCCGCGATGCGGACCGGGGACCCGAGTTCGTGGCCCGAGGAATTCGCGGCACGGCAGTCCGGTGGATTACGGCAACTGCAGGCCCTCTACGGGCAACAGTACTCCATGCTGCTGCTGTTCTTCGGTGCCGCGCTGCTGTGGCGAACCCTAGGACTATTCATGATCGGTGCGGCGCTGTTTCGCAGCGGTGTGCTCACCGGTTCGTCACCGTCCACGTGGCGACGAGTCTCGGTGGTCGGCCTCGGCATCGGCCTGCCGCTCAGCCTGCTCGCGACCGTGCTGCAATCCCGCGAGATCCATGGACTCTCGGACTGGCGTTGGCCGGAGTGGCTTCACGTAGCCAGCGCCTTTCCGCTTGCGATCGGATTCGGCGCACGCGTCATGCTGAACGAGCACATCGGCCGGCGGCACTGGTGGTATTCGCGCATGGAGTCCGCCGGGCGAATGGCTATCACCAACTATGTGGGTCAGTCACTGCTCATGGCATCGCTGGCCGAACCATGGGGATTCGGGCTCTACGGCCGGTTGAGCGGGCCGGAACTCACGGCGCTGGCAATCGTCGTATTCATGTTGCTCGCGTCGTTGAGCCACGCATGGCTCAGGCACTACCGGATGGGCCCGCTGGAATGGCTCTGGCGCTGCGGGACCTACTGGCGCTGGCTGCCCAATCGCCATACGGCCTGATTACCGGGGCCCCATGTCCGTTTCAGGCGGGGGCGGCGGCGGCGTGATCTTCTCTGCCGCGAGCACTCCGATGCGGAGCTTGCCGGGCCCGGACTGTGAGCGTATGTCGGCTACGACCGCGCGCGCGAGCCCATCCCGCGCGCTCGAATCGGTCAGCGGCACGACGAAGAGGCCGTAGAAGACGCCCACGCCCCGCGACCGGCCCTGCGCGTGGGAACTCACCTCGGACAGCGGCTTCGCGTTCGCGAGGTCGATCACCGTGGCCACCGCGGTCGAGTGTTCTTCCGACGACTTGGCGCCGAAGAATCCCATGTAGAAGGCCATCCCGCCATGCTCGTCCTGCGTGGACTCGGTGACCTCGCCGATCAGCACCAGGTAATCCGCTCCCGTCCGCTCACGCACCCGGGCGCAGGTTTCAGGCTCCAGCATCTTCGTCAGTGAAGCGTCCTCGTCGATGAATGCCGCATCCAGGAATTCCTGTGGCGGCACTACCTTGATCGAATCGTCCTCGTCCTCGATCGCCTCCGTGAACTGCTCGATCACCTGGCGCGGGGCGATCGTAACGACGAACGCCTCGGAATCGACTTGCACGTCGCGCTGGTCGACGACCTCGGCCTTGGGCTTGTAAGGCACGATCACGCACCCCGCCACAACCAGGGTGATAGCGACGAAGACGAACCAGCGGGGAATTTTCTGGGTGCTCATGGCGATTCCCTCGGAATGCAGCAAGTCAGGGCTTCTTCTGTCCCGCGACAATCCGACCCTCCGTGTCGTCCGATATCCACTGGTACATCTGGTAGCCGTAGCCGGTCGTCCGGTCGCAATGCAGTGAATACATGTGCCCGGCGCGCAATTCCACGTCTGCGGACCTGGCGCCGGTTGCGAAGCCGCTGGGCTCGATCATCACGCTTACACCGTAGAGACATTCCCAGTAGACCGGATACGTACCTGGCAGGAGCTGGACGCTTGAATAGTCGGAATGCGCCACCCTGCGGGTACCGATCATCACGCCGACTGCATCGTGGAGGTCGATGACGGACAGCTCGGACTGCGGACGCTGCGGACCGCCGTACATCTTGTAGGCGTACTGGGTGGTCGAGCAGGAGGTGGAGGCAATCGCAGCCGCAATGAGGCCGACCGCCGCTGCTCTTGCGGGACACGTCCCGCAAGCTGGGCCGGCGCGGGCGTCCAGCGTCGCAGGTCGCCACATGCCTCGATTTTCTGCCTGCCCGCGGCCAGCGAGGCATACGTACTTGCTGCAAGGCTGGCAAGGCTACCGCCACCCAGGATGCTTCGCGTCGTTTGTACCAGGGCCGCGGCCGGGAGCCGTCAGGAATCAGTCGCTCGCACCTGCTGCAGGGGCGCGACGGCGGACCCTGGCGATGCTGCGCTTGCCCGAGCCGAAGAACTCGAGATAGCGACGCGCCTCGTCGCTGGTGTAGGCGCCGCTCGCGAGCGACGCGGCGGCGATCTCGCGCATGTTGCCGACCCGAACGTTGACGGCGCGGAAAGCCCTCTTCAGTTCCTCGACCGTCGTCCGCGGCAGGCCGCGGCGGCGCAGGCCCACGACGTTCAGGCCGACGATCTCGTCACGTTCGGTCACCATGGTAAACGGCGGCACGTCCTGCGAGATACGCGA
>JALHTE010000061.1 GCA_022865595.1 Steroidobacteraceae bacterium
CATACCGAGGACGTACAGGGGTTCCGATTCGAGGCAGGCGGCAACGGGTTCCTCACCAACAAGCCCGACTGCCTCAAGCTGGTAGAGGATGCGGGTGCGTCGGCGCTGCTGCTGCCGAGTTCGGACCTGGCGCGCAAGCGCTACATCTACACCGATGGCCTGCACCGCATGCCGGAGTCCGGCAGCCTGTTCGCGCGCTCGAAGCTGATGACGCTGCCGCAGAAACTGCGGATGCTGGGCGAGTTCTTCGTTCCCGCGCGACGTGATGGCGTGGACGAAAGCCTGCGTGAATTCGGCGACCGGAGGCTGGGCCCGGCATTTACCAACGTTTTCCTGGATGCAATGTCCGCGGGTATCTACGGCTCGACGCCGGACAGGATTTCGGTCAAGGCCGCTTTCCCGATGATCGTGGCGCTCGAGCGCGAATACGGCGGACTTTTCCGCGGCATGCTCGCAAAGCGCAAGAAGGAAGCCGGTCCCGGCGGCGTGCTCACCAGCACCAGGGAAGGTATCAGTTCGCTGATCCGGCACCTGGTGGCCGTCACGCCAGCGGAATGGCACTACGATGAGCCGGTGCTCGCGATCGAGCGACAGGGCAGCGGCTATCGGCTCAAAACGTCGAAGGGCACGACCGACGTCGATCGAGTCGTTGTCTGCGCAACGTCATTTAATGCCGCCGAGATGCTCGCGTCGCTGGACGCCGAGGTCGCCAGGCGCCTCGCGGCCATCGAGTACTCGCCGATCGCAGTGGTGGGCTTCGGCTACCGGTCACTCGAGGACCCGCTCGACGGTTTCGGCCTGTTGACGACGACCTCGTCAAAACAGCCGATCCTCGGCGTGTTGTGGGACAGCAGCATCTTCCCCGATCGCGCTCCCGCCGGCGCGAAGAGCATCCGCGCGATGATCGGCGGCCAGCGCAATCCCGAGCTGGTGAACCAGGACGACGCCGGGCTGATTGAAACGGCGCGCCGGGGTATTCGTACCACGATGGGCCTCGACCGCGACCCGGACGTCACGTTCGTGAAGCGCTGGGACCGGGGCATACCGAGCTATGCGCCGGGGCACGTCGCGGCCGTGGATGAACTGTTCGCAGAGGTGGCGAAGATCCCGGGGCTGTACCTGAACTGCAACGCCTATCGCGGCATCGCGATGAACGACTGCGCCCGCAACAGCCGGGAACTCGCCGAGCGCATCGCCAGGGAGTAGGGGGGGCACTAAATAGGTGCCTGGCACCTATTTATGGGGCTACCAGGCGACGCCGTAGTCCTCGCCGTGGTTGCTCGATCCGCCCCAGATCGAGCCGTGCTGGTGGTCGAGCATGATCGCGTTGATCGGTCCTGAGCTGCGGCTCTCGTATTCGAGCCGGTAGCCGCGTTTCACGAGTTCCTTTCGCACCCACTGTGGCACCTGGTCGGAGAGCACGATACGCCCCGGCTGCGACTTGTGATCGTCGAACGACGAGCGCATCTGGAAGCTGTTGAAGTTGGCCGCTTCGCTCGCCTCCTGCGGCGTCATGCCGAACTCGAGCACGTTGAGGAAGAACTGCAGCAGGTTCTGGTCCTGCGTGTCGCCGCCCTGTACCGCGAACGCGAGCCACGGCAGCCCGTCCTTGAAGGCCATGCTGGGTGTCAGCGTCACGCGCGGACGCTTGCCCGGTTCGAGCACGTTGTACGGATTCGTAGACGGCTCCAGCACGAACGACTGCATTCGCTGGCTGAGCCCGACGCCGGTGCGCCCGGCGATCGTGGCCGGGATCCAGCCGCCACTCGGTGTGACCGACACCAGCCATCCTGCGGCATCCGCAGCGACCACGCTGGTCGTCCCGCTCTTGAAGCCCTGCTGGAACTGCGCGAACTGCGGCGCGTCGAGGTTTGCGGTCTGCGCAGCGCCCGCGCCAGTCCGCAGTTTCTCGAGCATCTTGCCGTAAGGATTGGTGCCGCCCTGGAACGGGTAGGGGTCGCCCGGGCCTGCATGCGCGTCGTTGCGGGCGGGGTCGATGGTCGCTGCCCGCGCTTTCGCATATTCCTTCGACAGCAGGCCCATGCGCGGCTCCTGCGGTGGAAAGTAGGGGTCGCCGTAGTAGAAGTCGCGATCGGCGAATGCCAGGTTCATCGCCTGGTACAGCGTGTGGATGTAGCTCGCGCTGTTGTAGCCCATGGCACGCAGGTCGAAGTTCTCGAGGATGTTGAGCGACTGCAGCAGCACCGGGCCTTGCGTCCAGGTGTCGAGCTTGTAGACATCGACTCCGCGATAGTTGGTGTGCAGCGGTTCTTCCAGCAGTGGTCGCCAGTTCGCGAGATCCTCGAGCGTGATCAGCCCACCCTGTTCCTTCACGCCGCGCACGAACTCCTGCGCGATGTCTCCGCTGTAGAAGCGTTCATAGGCCGCGTGGATGGCATCTTTCCTGGATTTTCCGGCGGCCAGCGCCTGGCCTTCGGCTTCGACCATCCTGCGCAGCGTCGCGGCGAGTTCCGGCTGCCGGAAAATCTCGCCCGCATGTGGCGCCTCGCGCGCCTCTCCGAGGTGTGGCAGGAAGACCTGCTTCGAGTACGGCCACTCCTTCAGCTTGTCCTTGAACTTCTCGATCTTGTCCGCCGTTTCGGCATCGATGGCATAACCGTCGGCGAGTTCTATCGCGGGCGCCAGCACTTCGGCCAGCGACAGCGTGCCGTACTCCTCGAGCATCAGCATCAGGCCTCCGGGCGTGCCGGGCGTGAGTGCCGCGAGTGGTCCGTATTCGGGCGGATATTCGTGTCCCTTCGCCCGGTAGAACGCAGGCGTCGCGCCAGTCGGCGCAACGCCCAGGCCGTTGATCGCGATGACCTTCTTCGACCGCGGGTCGTAGACGAGCGCCTGGGTTTCGCCGCCCCAGGAGAGCGTGTCCCACATGGTCGAGGTTGCCGCGATCATGGCGCATGCCGCGTCCACGGCATTGCCACCGCGCTGGAAGATCATCGCACCGGCGGTTGCAGCGAGTGGCTTTCCGGTGATAGCCATCCAGTGACTGCCGTAGAGCGGCGGCTTCTGGGTCTTCGCGAGGGATTGGTTCGCGATAGGCGAGGCCGACTGGCCGAGTGCGTCTGGGGGCTGAGACATGAGCGTGGCTGCCGTGACGAGGAGTGCGGGCGCGATGTGACGGATTTTCATGCGTGTTGACCGGCCAGGTCGGTTCTTTTCAGCCGGCACGGGGTGATTCACCGCGCCCGGAATGTCGATGGGACAAGTATACGGCGGCGCCCCGGCGCAGAGTGGCCGAGTGCCCCATGACGCCCGGATCAGGCTATTCTTCGCGCCCTTCACGCTCCCCGGAGAATGCCATGGGCCGAGTTTCCGCAGCCGCTGCTGTCGCACTGCTGGCGCTTGCCGCCGGCCCGGCGCGCGCCGAGATCACCGAGACGCAGCTCGACCAGGTCGCGAAATCGCTGCAACCGCAGCTCATTACCTGGCGGCGCGATTTCCACCAGCACCCGGAGCTCAGCAACAGCGAGACTCGCACGGCGAAGATCGTCGCGGATCACCTGGAGTCGCTTGGGATAGAGGTTCGCACCGGCGTCGCGCACACCGGCGTGGTCGGCGTGCTGAGGGGCGGCAAGTCGGGCCCCGTGGTCGCGTTGCGCGCCGACATGGACGCGCTTCCGGTCACCGAGATGGTGGACGTGCCGTTCAAGTCCACCGTGACTGCCGAGTACCGGGGCCAGAAGGTCGGCGTGATGCACGCCTGCGGGCACGACTCGCACACGGCGATCCTGATGGCCACGGCGACAGCGCTGGCGTCAATGCGCGATGACCTGCCCGGAACGGTGATGTTCGTCTTCCAGCCTGCCGAGGAGGGCACTCCCGACGGCACGCGCGG
>JALHTE010000062.1 GCA_022865595.1 Steroidobacteraceae bacterium
ACCCGGATTCCTCGATCTCCACGCCAGACTCGCGAACGGCTGCGGCAGGGTCAGGCGATCGGAGACCGAAGATTGGACCACAGCGACACTCTGCGCCTGTCGCACGCGCAAGTGCTACGAGCGGCGCGCCGCGTTTGCCGGATCGGACCACGCTCCCCGCACAGACCGGCGGGCCGACGTTAGGCAGCGTTACTTCTTTTTCGCGGCTTTTTTCTTCGCGGCTTTTTTCTTCGCGACCTTCTTCTTTGCGACCTTTTTCTTTGCGACCCTCTTCTTCGTAGCCTTCTTCTTCGTGGTCTTCAGTTTCTGTTTAACGTCGCCAAACTTCGCCTGCGCCTTCCCGCGAGTCTTCTCCGCCTTGCCCTTTGCCTCTAGCTTTTTGTTGCCCACGAGCTTACCCGCAGCTTCCTTGATCTTGCCTTCTACTTCCTTAATGCGTCCTTGAATCTGGTCTTTGTACGCGGTCACGACTTGCTCCTGAATCGGTACGCCGGCAGCCGGCCGGCACGCCGCACTGGGCGATTCGAAAAAGCGAGGTCTGGCACCTTGGGATCTTCTCATCGAGTGCCTTTGGATGTTCGGACCGGCGCCTGCATTTCGTCAATACGTTCAGATACGGTCGTGGCACCACCGGCCACGAGAAATCTTTCAACCGGCCAAGCTGCCGGCACACCCTGCCCCGTGCCAGGGTTCGCCGTTCCTGGGTGACGTCTAGCCGGATCGCTCTGCGGCCAGCAAGGTGCCTTGTCCGCAGCGGACTTCCGCTCCTGGTCGTCTCGCAATTGGCTCCGTTCGCGTCTGTAGCCTGGCGTTCACCCGCTCCCGCCTCCCTCTGACCTGTAGGCGCCGCTCGTCGCAGCCCGTCCGCCAGTGCGCTACGCCGCACTGTCACACGCGCCGCCAATACCTCGCTGAACCGGCACCCCGGTCGGCCTCGCCCGCTCCCTTAAAGCGTGCCACCCACGGTCCCCCGAACGGGGGCGAAGGGACCGTGGGGTCCCGCCTCAAAAAGGGAGCCTCCCGGATGAACGCCAGGCCACAGACCGACACCCGCAACACCATAGACGCACTGCTCGAGACGCTGAAAGAGCGCCTCGCCGCACCCGGCGCCTCATTGCTGCCACTGCTCACCACGATGAGCCGGTTTTCGAAGTACTCACTCTGGAACCAGATGCTGATCTTCGCGCAACGCCCCGACGCCACCCACGTCATGGGCTACCGCGCCTGGAACAAGGCCGGCTACCAGGTCCGCAAGGGCGAGCACGGCATCGCGCTCTACGCACCGATGCTCTTCAAGACGCGCGACTCCGCATCAGACCCCGACGACGCCAACACGACCACTCCCCGCCTCGGGTTCCGCGTCGCCTACGTCTTCGACGTCTCCCAGGTCGACGCCCAGCCCGGCGCAGCCGCAGACATGCCGGGCACCGAGCCCGCGCTCGACACCGCCGGCACCGCCTGCCCCAACGCCCACCGCGCCAACGAACAACTCAAGGCGTTTCTGTTCGGCCACAACGTCGAGCTCGAGTACAAGCGCCTGCAGCCGGGTCTGCTCGGCTACACCAACGGCCGCCGCATCACCTGCGCCACCGGCCAGCCGACCCACGTCGAGTTCGGCACGCTCATCCACGAGACCACCCACCTGCTGCTGCACGTCCCCCGCGACGGCAGCCCGCGCCCCGACCTCACCACCCGCGAGACCGAGGCCGAAGCAGTGACTTTCCTGCTCTGCGCGCAGCT
>JALHTE010000063.1 GCA_022865595.1 Steroidobacteraceae bacterium
CCTACGTACCGGAGTGCGTCAACGTCGACGGCGGGCGCGGCGCCTGCCGAGCCGTCGGCGGCCGCAAATGCGAGCACGTGTGCGGCGGTGGATAGGGAGATAGCTGCGCTCAATGCACGAATGCGGCAGGGGTACACGTCGCAGGAAGGCGAGCGGTTGCACCAGCGCTGGCGCGATCTGCAGAAGCGACGGGCGGAGTTGAAGTGCGGGAAGTGAGTCTGGGATAAGGCAGACGCTGGCGGTGCCAGCTCGACGGCCTAACGGGCCGTCCTCGGAGGGGTTGGGCGCTGTATTGAGGATGCGCCGCTACCGCACCGGTTCGTGTGGATCGGCGGGGAAATGCCGACGGACCCATTCGCGGGTGTCGTGGTCGTAATCGAGCGCGACTTCATTGCTCGTGCCGTAGGCCGCCTCGAGCCAGGCGGCCCGGGTCACGGGTTGTCCGATCGAGCGCAGGTGTTCTGCGATCGGATCGCCGCGCAGCCAGTCGGGGAGATCAGGCGCAAATGAGTCGGGATCTGGCATGGTCGATGTTGCGTGCTGTGTCGGCGGACGGCTGCATCATCTCACGTCCGGCCAGTCAGTTTGCCGCGAAGCTGGCGAAGTCAGTCTGTGAACAGCGGTGCACTGAAGTGCGCCGCGCACTCGAGGTCGGGGTCCGGTGGGCAGGTGAGATCGCCGCTGACTCGTTGCAATGAGAGACGCAGGTTGCGGAGTATTTGCCGGCCCGCCTCGGAGTAGCGTTGTGTGATGAGCGTGGCCTGGCCTGTGCGCGGTGGCGTGAGCACGGTGAGCGCGATGGTGCCGGGATCGTCGGGGTTCAGCCGGATCAGGACACCGTGGACCCCACCAGTGCGCGCCAGCTTGAGCAGGCGCCGGGTATCCGTGCCCGCCAGCGACTCCTGCGGAATCTCACGGTCGGAAAGCGCGATGCGGAGCTCCGCCGGCTGCGGTGGATCGTCGCTCGTGCCCCGGTGCAAATGGGCGTAAGCCTCCCGCAGTTCGATGCGGGTGTCGTAGTGCTGCACATACCCCGTGCTGCGCCCAGGGTCGATGGCTGCGGCCGTTGGCAGGACGATGAGCAGGAAGAACACCAGGCTTGAAATGGCGAGCACCGACGTGAGCGTGATGCCGATGACGAGCAGGATCGTCCGTGCGAGGTGCGGTCGCATGAACACGACCGCATGCTGCGGGGCATCGATGTGCTGCGGTTCGAGGCCGCTAATGGCGAGATCGTAGCGACCGGCCATTGGCAGGTCGTAGGTCCGGAGCGTGACCCTTGCGTGGGAGAGCCCCGACGCGACAGCGCGAAACAGGACCCGCTGGCCGGCAATCTCGGCGCCACCTGGCTGGCGCAGTTCGAAGCGGAGTTTGCGAAATTGGGGGGTGAAGCGCGGGCCCTCCATGCAGAGGACGATCTTGCCTGCAGTGGGAAACTCGATCCGCTGGCGGGGGCGCAGTGGGACATCGCACAGGCGCGCGGCGCGGAGCATTCGTACGACTGCACGAATGAGCGCGGCGAGTGCACCCAGCGCGAGCACGAACAGGACGGCGAGCAGCCACGGATTCATGTGTCGCCTCAGGCTAGCGCGTGGCCCACGGCGTGCAATGCGGGTTTGCAACCGGGTCGCGTCGCACAGCGACGCCTCGGGGGGTGGGCGGATCGGATCGGAGGGAGGGCCGACCAGTTGCAGCAAGAGTAACTTTTACGTTACCATCCAACGATGAGCATCCGGGTCGAAGAATACATTCGTCCTGACGGCACGAACCCGTACAAGACGTGGTTCGACCGTCTCGATGCGCAGGCCGCCGCGAAGGTCGTGACGGCCAAGTTGCGCATGGAGCTGGGGCACACCTCGAACATCAAATGGTTCGCGGGTCTCGGTGAGTACGTCATCGACTGGGGTCCCGGCTATCGGATCTATCTCGCAAGAGATGGAGATACTCTGATCGTCCTGTTTGGCGGTGGCACCAAGCGCCGCCAGCAGACGGATATCGATCGGGCCAGGGAACTGCACGCGGAGTACAAGGCCCGAAAACGCGCTCAGCAGGTGGCCGGCAAAGCCGGCAAAGGCAAGAGGTAATCGGCATGGCTCTTACTCGTGATTTCAAGAAAACCGTCGTCGCGCGCGTCGAGCGCGATCCCGCGTTTGCGAAGGCAATGCTGGATGAGGCGGCAACGCTGTTTCTTTCCGACGAACCGGAAACGGCACGACTCATTCTTCGCGACCTCGTCAACGCGACGCTGGGTTTCGAGCAACTCGCGAAACTCACCGATCTGCCCAGCAAGAGCCTGCACCGCATGCTGTCGCCC
>JALHTE010000064.1 GCA_022865595.1 Steroidobacteraceae bacterium
CGGTGACGGCGGCGCCGGCCGCCAGCCACGCCCGGGTGCGACCCGGCGCAGTGTCAGGGCCGGTCGCCATGGATCCTCGGAATCGTCCAGCGATCGATCAGCGGCGCGGCGAGGTTCATCGTGAGAACCGCGAACGCGACTCCGTCCGGATAGCTGCCCCAGTGCCGGATCGCCCAGGTCAGGAGTCCGATGCCGGCCCCATACACGAGGCGACCCCGGTCGCTGGCGGCTGCCGTCACCGGGTCCGTCGCGATGAAGAACGCTCCAAGCATCGCGGCGCCCGCGAAGCACTCGAACAGCGGGCCCGGGTACGCTCCGGGGTCCATCCAGTGCATCACGGCGGCGGGCGCCGCGATGCCGGCGAGCATTGCGAACGGTATCTGCCAGCGCACGATGCGACGGACGAGCAGGAACGCGCCGCCGGCGAGCGCGGCGAGGTTGACCCATTGCGAGCCAGCGCCGGCCAGTCCGCCGAACCCCGTGCCCGCCGTGATCTCCTGCATCGTGTAGCGCAGCGCGAGCCCGCTCCGGAGCGCGTCGAGCGCGGTCGCGCCGGTCCAGGCGTCGAAGCGGGCGGACGGCGCCGTGTCGGAGAATGCCGCCCACGACTGCACGGCGAGCGCTGGCCACGTCGCTCCAGCGTCCAGCGGCACCGGCCAGCGGCTCATCGCGAGCGGGAACGACATCAGCATCGCCGCGTATCCGACCATTGCCGGATTGAACGGGTTGTGCCCGAGCCCGCCGTAGGCATGCTTGCCGACCAGCACGCCGACCGCGGTGCCGCCGACCGTGAGCCACCACGGCGCGAACGGCGTCACCGACAGCGCGACCAGCGCCGCCGTGACGAGGGCGCTGCCGTCCCCGAGCGCGGGCGCGGCCGCACGCCCGCGCAAGCGCATGGCGAGCGCCTCGCAGGCAAGCGCAGTCGGCACCGCGACACCGACCTGCAGCAGCAGGCCGGGCCCGTACAGCGCCACCTGCACCACCGCGACCGGCAGCATCGCGGCGAGCACCAGCCGCATCACGCGCGGCACGCTGTGGCCGCCCAGCGCGTGCGGCGCGATCGACGCCTGGAAGCGCGTGCTCACGGCCCCCGCCCCCGCGCTTGTGCGCGCGCCGCCTCGAACGCCTGGCGCTCGGTTTCGGACGCCGCGGACAGCCTGGCGAGATGAGCCTCGTAGCGGTTGCGCAGCTGGTCGGAGAACTCTTGCGCGCCTGCTGCGCGGCGTGCCCCGGCACGCGCGACGCGGAAACTTTCTGTGAGCGGGATCGCGCTCGGGCAGACGTAGTCGCAGCAGCCGCACTCGATGCAGTCCGCGAGCCCGTGGCGCGCGACGAACGCGGCATCGCCGGCGGCCAGGCCCGCGAGCAGCTGCTGCGGCAGCAGCCCGGCCGGGCAGACCCTGGCACAGTCGCCGCAGCGGATGCAGGGTCGCTCCGGCCCCCGGTCCGGCAGGTCGGCGCGGGTGGCGACCAGCACGCAGTTGAGCCCGAGAGTGACCGGTATCGCATCGGTCGCGAGCGCGCGACCGGTCATCGATCCGCCGGCGATCAGCCGCAGCGGATCGCCCGTGTAGCCGCCGCAGAGGGCGACCAGCTCGGCGATCGGCGTGCCGAGGCGCGCCTCGACGTTGGCCGGGCTCGCGACGCCGCCGCCGGTGACGGTCACGATGCGCGAGACCGCCGGCGTGCCACGTGCTACGGCGGCGACCGCGGCTGCAGTGGCGACGTTGTGGCACAGGATGCCGGCGGCAGGCGGTCGGTCGCCACGTGGCACCGCGGTGCCGAAGACGGCCTCGATCAGCGTGCGCTCGGCGCCCGCGGGATAGCGCGCCGGGACCGTAACGATCGAGATGTGAACGTCGGGCGAGCCGGCCAGTGCGGTCTCGAGAGCGGCGCGCGCCTCAGGCTTGTCGTCGAGCACGGCGATGGTGCAGCGCGCCGCGTCGAGGGCGCGCAGCAGCAGCCGCGCGCCGTCGAGCACGTCGCCGGCCCGCGCACGCATCAGTGCGTCGTCGCAGCAGATCCACGGTTCGCACTCTGCGCCGTTCAGCAGCAGGTGCCGCGCAGGGAATGCGCGAGCCTCGTCGAGTTTCGCCGCGGTCGGGAATGCCCCGCCGCCGTATCCGGCCACGCCCGCCGAGCGCAGTGCCGCTACGATGGCCTCGGGTGCCAGCCTCGCGCAGTCGAGTGGCGTAATCACCGGGTCCGGCTCGTCGCTGCCGTCGTTTTCGATCAGCAGGCAAGGTCCGTCGCCGGGCGGTGTGGGGCGCGACTCGAGCGCGATCACCCGGCCGGCGACTGGTGCGCGAAGCACAGTCGCACGCGGGTCGCGTGCTTCCGCGACGAGCGTGCCGACGCACACTCGGTCGCCCGCACGCACGACGGGGGTGGCCGCGTGACCACTGCCCTGGTCGAGTGCAAGCACCGCGAGCGCCGGAGGCGGCGCGACGCGGATCGGTTTTGCGGCGGCCGCCTTGTTCGCAGCGAGCTCGAGTCCGCGTGTCGCAGTAGCAGCCACGGCGCCGGCTCAGCCGTCCGGCAGCGGCGGGATCGCGACGCACGGCAGCATCGCGATGCAGTCGACCGGGCAGGGCGGCAGGCACAATTCGCAGCCAGTGCACAGCGCCGCGATCACCGTGTGCATGCGCTTCTTCGCGCCGACGATTGCATCGACCGGGCAGGCGGGCAGGCAGCGCGCGCAACCGATGCAGCGCGTCTCGTCGATCACGGCTACGTACGGCGCGCGGACCTCGCCATAGGCCCGGTCAACGGGCAGCGCCTCGCGGCCGAGCAGCCGCGCGAGCGCGCGGGCAGTGTGGTCGCCGCCGGGCGGGCACTGGTTCGGTCCCGCCGCGCCGCGGGCCATCGCGTCGGCGTACGGACGGCAACCAGCGTAGGTGCAGCGACCGCACTGCGTCTGTGGCAATTCTGCGTCCAGCCGCGCGGCGAGGGCGTCGACGTCCGCGGGCAGCCGGTCGATCCGGCGGCGCAGCGCGGTGCCGAGGGCTCCGGCAATCCCGGCGGCCGCCGATGCCGCTGCGGCGATCTCGAGCACGCTCACCGGGTGATCCATCCGCCGAGGCCCGCAAGCGCCAGCGCGGCGAGACCCGCCGTCACGAACGCGAGGGGCAGGCCACGGAACGCGGCCGGTACGTCCGCTGCCGCGAGGCGCACCTGCATCCCGGCGGTGCAGACTGGTGCGACCGAGAACACGAGCGCGACTGGCAGTGCGGCGCCCAAAGCGTCAAGCGGCGCCCGGCCCGCGACCAGTGGCAGCAGCGCCAGTCCGAGAAGCGCGCCGTTCAGCGCTGCGACCGGCAGGAACGCGCCGAGCCGGGCGCGGAGCACGGGCCGGCGCAGGCGCAGCCAGATGTCGGCCGCGAGTGCCAGCCCGACCTCGAGCACGACGAGCGGCAGCGCAGGGGCGCCCGGCAGGGCAGGCATCACGGCAACTGCCGCAAGCGCGAGCGGGCCGGCCACGCTCGTGAACAGCGCCGCCGCCAGCGCCAGTGCCACGGTCACGTCGAAGCGGCCGGCCAGCCCGACCAGCGGGCAAAACCGGGGCACACCGGTCAGCAGGTGGACGTTGACGAGACTCGCGCCGAGGGACAGCAGCAGCAGGTCCGTCATGGCGGGCCCGCTACTTCACCTTCATGCCGGGTTCGGCGCCGCTGTCCGGGGACAGCAGGAAGATGTCAGCTCCGCCCGGCCCGGCAGCAAGCACCATGCTCTCGGAGACGCCGAAGCGCATCTTGCGCGGCTCGAGGTTCGCGACCAGCACGGTCAGTCGCCCGACCAGCGCCTCGGGAGCGTAGGCCTGCCGGATGCCGGCGAACACCGTGCGCCGCTCGCCGCCCAGGTCAACCGTGAGCCTCAACAGCTTGTCGGCGCCATCCACGAGTTCGGCGGCCTCGATGCGGGCGATCCTCAGGTCGATGCGGGCGAATTCCTCGATCGACGCGTTCGGCAGCCGCGGCACCTCGGTTGCAGCAGTCGTTGCGGGCGCTGCATCGGGCGCCGACGCAGATTCCCGACCGGGCGCTGCAGGCGCGGCTCCTGCCGCAGCCCCGGAGGCAGCCTCGGCCGGGACGCCAGTGGCCTTCAGGTTTTCAACCGACGCCGAGAGCAGGGCCTTTACGGCAGCAGCATCAACCCGTGTTGCCAGCGGTTCGTAAATTTCGATTGCGGTCCCGAGCAGCGGCGTTGCCACGTCGTCCCACGATTGCGGCGCAAGTCCCAGGAAGCGCTCGGCGCCCGCCGCGAGCTTCGGAATGATCGGCTTCAGGTACACCACCAGCACGCGGAAAAGGTTGAGTCCCTGCGTGCACACGCCCCGCACCTCGGCGGCACGGGCCGGATCCTTGGCCGCGAGCCAGGGTTTCTGCTGGTCGATATAGAGATTGGCGCGATCGGCGAGTTGCATGACCTCACGCACAACCGCAGCGTAGTCGCGTCCTTCGTAGGCTTCGCCGACGCGCTCGCCGGCGGCGACGAAATCCCCGTACAGCGCAGGCTCGGGCAGCGTGGCCGCCAGCTGGCCGTTCGACCCGCGCGCGATGAAGCCAGCGCAGCGGCTCGCGATGTTGACGAGCTTGCCGACCACGTCCGAGTTCAGCTTGGCGACGAACTCGTCGAGGTTGAGGTCGAGGTCTTCGACACCCGGCCCGAGGCGCGAGGCGAAGAAGTAACGCAGGTATTCCGCAGGCAGGTGGTCCAGCCAGGTGCGCGCAGTGATGAACGTGCCGCGCGACTTCGACATTTTCTGGCCGTTGACCGTCAGGAACCCGTGCGCATAGACCGCGGTCGGCGGACGCATCCCCGCGCCGTGCAGCACCGCGGGCCAGAAAAGGGTATGGAAATAGACGATGTCCTTGCCGATGAAGTGGTAGACCTCGGCGTCGCTGTCCGGCTTCCAGTAGCGGTCGAAATCGAGCCCGGTGCGCCGGCAGTACTGCAGGAAACTGCCCAGGTAGCCGATCGGCGCGTCGAGCCAGACGTAGAAGTACTTTCCGGTCTCACCGGGAATCTCGAATCCGAAGTACGGCTCGTCGCGGGAGATGTCCCAGTCGCGCAGCCCGGCGGAGAACCACTCGCCGAGCTTTGCTGTGACCGCCGGCTGCAGGCGGCCCGAACCGGTCCATTCGCGCAGCATCGGCTCGAAATCGCCGAGCTTGAAGAACAGGTGCTCGGAATCACGCTGCACAGGCCTGGCGCCGCTCACGACGGACACCGCGTCCTTCAGGTCCGCGGGCGTGTAGGTGGCGCCGCAGGACTCGCAGCTGTCGCCGTACTGGTCAAGCGCGCCGCAGCGCGGGCAGGTCCCGCGTACGTAGCGATCGGGCAGGAACATCTTCGCCTGCTCGTCGTAGGCCTGCCGGATCGTCTCGCGGCGGATGTGGCCCGCAGCTGCCAGCCGGGCATAGATGTGGTTGGTGACCTCGCGGTTCTCATCGGAGTGCGTGGTGTGGAAATTGTCGAACGAGATGTCGAAGTCGGCGAAGTCCCGCTTCTGGACCTCGGCGAAGCGCGCGATGAGTTCCTCCGGCGTCACGCCTTCCTGCCGGGCCTTCAGCATCGTCGGTGTGCCGTGGGCGTCGCTCGCGCAGACGTATATGCAGTCACGGCCGCGCAGCCTCTGGTAGCGCACCCACAGGTCGGTGTAGACGTACTCGACGATGTGGCCGATATGCGGCGCGCCGTTGGCGTAGGGCAGCGCGCTGGTGACCAGGATGGTGCGGCGGGTCGGTGTGCTCATGGGCTCGGCGATCCTGCAGGACGCGGGATTATGCCATGCGCGGGGTGCCGCCGCGCCGCTGCAGGCGAATCAGCCGACGCCCTTGAATTGCTCGAAACGCTGCTTGTTGATCGCCTTTTCGTACGCTGCCTGGCCTGTGACGAGGCCCTTGTCGAGCAGTTCCTGGATCGCCGAGTCCATGGTCCGCATGCCGAACTGGGCGCCGCTCTGCATGGAGTTCTCGAGCTGGTCGAGCTTGCCCTGGCGGATGAGGTTCGACACTGCGGGCGTGTTGATCATCACTTCCAGCGCAGCCACGCGGCCGCGCTTGTCCGCACGCTGGATCAACTGCTGCGACACCACCCCGCGCAGCGAGGTGGACATCATCGTCCGCACGTGCGCCTGCTTGTCCGCAGGAAACGCGTTGACGATGCGGTCCACCGTGGCGGCGGCGCCGTTGGTGTGCAGGGTGCCCATCACCAGGATGCCCATTTCCGCGGCGGTGACCGCGATGCCCATGGTCTCGAGGTCGCGTAATTCGCCGACCAGGATAACGTCCGGGTCCTCGCGCAGCGCCGAGTGCAGCGCCTCCGCGAAGCTGGGGCTGTGCACGCCGACCTCGCGCTGGCTCACCAGGCAGTTTCGTCGCATGTGCACGAACTCGATCGGGTCCTCGATCGTGAGGATGTGGCCTTTGATCCGCCCGTTGATGTCGTCGATCATCGCCGCAAGCGTGGTGGATTTCCCGGAGCCGGTCTTGCCGGTCACCAGGATCAGGCCGTTGTTGATGCGGCACAGGCTGCGAACCGCGTCCGGCATGTTGAGCTGCTCGAGCGACAGTGCCTTGGACGGGATGGCGCGGAACACGGCCCCGAGACCGGCGATGTGGCGGAAGACGTTGACGCGGAAGCGCGACACGCCGGGAATCATGTAGGCGAAGTCGGCACCGTCCTTCTCCTCCAGCCGCTGCCTGGCGCGGTGGGTCATGATCTCGGAGAGAAGTTCGCGGACGTAATCCTTCTCGAGGGGCTCGCTGCGCAGCGACTGGAGTTCGCCGAAAAGCCGGATGCGCGGCGGGTCGCCGGCCACGAAGTGCAGGTCGGAGCCGTTCTTCTTCAGGACTTCCTTCAGGAACTCGTCGATGCGGCGCGGGACGGCCTGTGACTGGGTCGCGACGGTTTCGGTAGTCATGCGATACCCTGCGTGACATCGGCCTTCATGATGGCAGTGCCGTCGGTGACGTAGCGGGTGAACAGCCGCTTGTCCTGCGCATAGGCGAAGGCATCGTCCGGGTCGACCTCGCGGGCCTGGACTGCGGCGAGCAAGGCCTGGTCCATCGTGTGCATGCCCGCTTCCTTCCCCGTCTGCAGTTGTGAAGGGATCATGTGGGACTGGTCCGTCATGATGAGCTTGCCGATGGCCCGGTTCATCACCATCACCTCGCAGACCGCACGGCGGCTGCGCAGGTCCGGCGTGCGCACCAGCACCTGGGTGACCACGCCGAGCAGTCCCTGCGACAGGAAGCTCTTGGTCTGCTCGCGTTCCTCCGCGGGCAGCGCGTCGACCATGCGGTCGATGGTCTTGACCGCGCTGGTCGTGTGCAGCGTGCCGAGCACCAGGTGCCCGGTCTCGGCGGCCGTCATGGCCCAGCGTACCGTGTCGGCGTCGCGCAGTTCGCCGACCAGGATCACGTCCGGGTCCTCGCGCATCGCGGCGCGCACGCCCTCGGCGAACGACGGCAGGTGCGTGTGGAGTTCGCGCTGGATCACCTGCGACATCTTGCTGCGATGGACGAACTCGATGGGGTCCTCGAGGCTGACGATGTTCAGCTTCCGGGTGCGGTTCAGCAGGTCGATCATCGCGGCCAGCGTCGTCGACTTGCCGGTGCCGGTGGAACCCGTAACGAGCACCATGCCCTGGTGGTAATCACAGAACCTGGTCACGACCGCTGGCAGGTTCAGCGAGTCGATGGTCGGCACGTCGGACGGGATCGTGCGGAATACCGCCCCGACGCCCGTGTCCTTGCGGAACACGTTGACGCGGAAGCGCGCGCCGTCGGCGGATACGTACGAGAAATCGATGTCGTTGCCCTTTTCGAACAAGTCGTTCTGCGAGGCACTGAGGATCTCCGTCACGTAGCCTTCCAGTTCCGCCTCCGCGAGGTCTCGGAACTTGATCGGCATCAATTCGCCGTTCATGCGCAGCATCGGCGGGACGCCGACCGAAAGGTGAACGTCCGAGCAGCCTTGGGCCGCGCCGAGCTTCAGGAATGCGTCTATGCGGGCCATGCAATCGCCTCGCTTACAGGTATCGTTCGAGTGCGTCGCGCATCTCGTCCATGCTCTGGAATCGTCGCGCCTTGTCCACGGCCATGGCCTTCATTACGATTTCGGACAGTCCGGGCGGGACGCTCGTGTTGACCTCGATCGGCGGCTTCGCCTTGCCCTGGACATGCTGGTACATGACCGCCATGTGGTCGCCGCGCTGGTAGGGAGGTTCGCCGGTCAGCATTTCGTAGAGCATGACGCCGAGGCTGTAGATGTCCGCCCTCGCGTCCACCTTCTTGCCCAGGATCTGCTCCGGAGCCATGTACTTGGGCGAGCCGATGACGTAACCGGTCTTGGTGAGCTGCGTGTCGCCCTGGTGCTGTGCCGCAGCGACGCCGAAGTCCACGATCTTGAGCAGGCCCGCGTCGTTGATCAGCACGTTGGCGGGCTTGAGGTCGCGGTGGATGATTCCCGACTGGTGGGCGACCGTCATGCCGGTGGCGATGTCCACCGCGAGGCGCGCGGCCTTCGCCAGCGGCAGCGGCTTCTCGTTCACCTCGTTGCCGAGCGTGTGTGACTGGAAGTACTCCATCGAGATGGCGTAGTTGCCGCGGATGTGCAGGAAGTCGTAGATGCGGATGACGTTGCGGTGCGTGATCTTTCGCGAGTAACGCAGTTCGTGGACGAACCGCTTCATCATCTCCTCGTCCTGGGAGACGTTCGGGTTCAGGAACTTGAGCACCAGCTGCTCCTCGACGACCGTGTCTTCCATCAGCAGCACGGTGCCGAACGCGCCCTTGCCGATCTTGCGCACGTACTTGTAGCGGCCTTCCAGCACGTCGCCGGGCTTCAGCGTGGAGATGTCCAGGCGCTGCTGGTCCCGGGCCTTGCTCACGATCGTGTCTATGTCGGCGCGCTCGCTCAGAAGCGTGCGTCCGGACTCCGGTGCCTGGCGGTCGACCGCGCGGCCGATCACTGTTTCCCGCTGCGAAGTCGGCGCCGCGCCCGGCGGGAAGCGGTTGGCGATGCCCTCGGCCGCGCGCAGCGCGGCGTGGCTTATGGTCGGGTCGGCGGCCGACGCGCCGACGCCTTCGAGCTTTACCCTTACGGTATCCACGGTCTGCTGGTCGACGAGCCGTGTGAGTGCGGAGATGACCTCGAGCCGCGCCTCCTTCGACGCGCTGTCGAGCAGCGGCATCAGGCGCTCCATGTGCGACGCGTCCCCGAGCTTGCCGACCGCCCGCACCAGCGTCGGCAGCGAGCGATCATCCGTGCTGTCGAGCATGTCGAGCAGCGCCGGCAGCGCCTTGCGGCTGCCGATCTCGGCCAGCGCGTCCACCGCGCGCTCGCGCACCCACCAGTCCGAGTCCCGCGTGGCTTCGATCAGGTGGTCCACGGCCCGCTCGTCCTTGGTCTGGTTCAGGATCTCGATGGCCGCGCGGCGGACTTCCTCGTCCTCGTCGCGGATCAATTCGAGTGCGGCCTCGATCACGCGCGGTCCACCGATCTTGGCGAGCGCGTCCGCGGCCCTGCTGCGAACCCACCAGTCGTCATCCTTGATCGACTGCAGCAGGAACCTGACGTGCTGTGGCGTGCCGATCGCATTGAGCACCTCAACGGCGGCACGGCGCGCTTCCTCGTTCTCGTCCTTCAGCACGCTCACCAGGTGCTGCATCGTGTCAGGGTGGTTGGCCCGGACCACGGCATCTATCGCCTTCTGCTGGGTCTCGACGTCAGGATCTCGCAGCAGGTCGCACAGGATCGCCGGGTCCGCGTTGCCGTCGAGGCGCGCCAGGGCGTTCAGCACGGCCTGCCGGATGAACTTGTTGGTGTCCCTGAGCTGCGCCTGCAGCGCCGCCGCAACGTCCGGGCGGTTGAAGCGCGAGACGATGCTGATGATGTGGGTGCGTGCGATGGGGTCCTTGCCCTCGAGCCTGCTGACCAGTTCCGGCACCAGGCTCTCGTCGGCAATTTCGGCGATGATCCTGAACAGTGCTGCCTTTTCTGTCGCCTCCTGGTTGTAGGCGCGGCTCAACAGGTCGCGTGCGGACAATCGCGATTTCTGCGCGGCGAGGACAGTTACGATCGGGCCCCGCGGTGCTTGCGGGTCGTCGAGCAGCGGAAGCAGCAGTTGCGGGCTGTAATCGCGGCCGGCCGACAGCGCGGCGACGATGGCTGCGGAGGTGCGCGGATTGGCATCAGCCAGCGCTTCGACCACCTGGGTGAGCGCCTTGTTGTCGATCAGCGCCGACAGGACACGGACGAAGGCCTCTGTCTCCTGCCGGTCGGCATTCGACAATGCGTCGATGATGCGTGGGATCGCGGCCGGTCCAAGCCTGCCCAGCCTGTCGAGGGCCTTGTTCGCGTCCGTGCCCGTGCCGTCGCCAGCCGCCTTGATGTCGGCTATCAGGCGGTCGGCCTTCATGTTCGTGAAAAAGCTCATGTGCGCTGGGCGGCTGGTTCTGGCCTTTGGTCTGGTCTAGCGGATGGGCTATGTCAAGTCCGGGGCCGTCCCGGGCGATACTCCGTGACCGGGCGCAGTATGCCACGCAGCCGCGAGGCGACCGCCATCGGTGCGGATGTCAATCCGCGGCCCGGATTCCGCTACAATCACGCACTCGCGGCACATGCCGTTCTCCCATTGGACTGGCCATTCATATGACAGACGATCGCGTCCGCGAAGCCCGCCTTGTGGTTGGGAATTATGTCGAACCCCACCTCGGGATGCCGCTAGATGACGCCAAAGCTGTGAAGTCCGTCCAATTCGAGGCCGGGCGGGTCCTGGTGGAGGTCGAGCTCGGCTTCCCGTTCCGGCGCGGCCGGGCGGACCTGGAGCAGCAGCTCGGGCGGCTGCTGGCGGAACGGGCGGCCATCGGCCCGGCCGAGGTGCGGGTCAGCTGGAAGGTCGCTGCGCGGGCTGGCGATGGCAGCCGGCCGCCTTTGCCGGGCATCTCGAACGTGATCGCCGTGGCCTCGGGCAAGGGCGGCGTCGGCAAGTCCACCACCGCCGTCAACATGGCCATCGCGCTGGCGCTCGACGGTGCGAGCGTGGGGCTCATCGACGCCGACATCTACGGCCCGAGCCAGCCGCGCATGATGGGACTCCAGGGCTTGCGCCCGACGTCGGCCGACGGCCGCAGCATGGAACCGCTCGAAGCGCACGGCGTCAAGGTGATGTCGATCGGCTTCCTGATCGAGGAGGAGCAGCCGATGGTCTGGCGGGGACCGATGGTCACCCAGGCGCTGACACAGTTGCTGAGCGAGACCCGGTGGGGGGAACTCGACTACCTGATCGTCGACATGCCGCCGGGCACCGGCGACATCCAGCTCACGCTCTCGCAGCGCGTCCCGGTCAGCGGTGCAGTCGTGGTCACCACGCCGCAGGACATCGCGCTGCTCGACGCCCGTAAGGGCCTCAGGATGTTCCAGAAAGTCGCGATTCCGGTACTCGGTGTCGTCGAGAACATGTCCACGCACGTCTGTTCGAACTGCGGCCACGAGGAGCCGGTATTCGGCAGCGGAGGCGGCCGCAGCATGGCCGAGCAGTATGGCGTGGCCCTGCTGGCGAGCCTGCCGCTGGACATCCGCATTCGTGAGCAGACCGATGGCGGCTGCCCGACCGTGGCCGCCGACCCGGACGGGCCCCTGGGTCGCGCCTACATCGAGATGGCACGCCGCACGGCGGCAGCCCTGTCCGTCGCACAGGCGGCCGCGCCGGCAGCGCCGAAATTCACCGTCGAGGAGACCTGATCGTGAGCATCAAGTCGGATCGCTGGATCCGCCGCATGGCCGGGACGCAGGGCATGATCGAACCGTTCGAGCCCGGCCAGGTCCGGGTCGCGAACGGCCGGAGCATCGTATCGTTCGGCACGTCGAGCTACGGCTACGACGTGCGCTGCGCCGCCGAGTTCAAGATCTTCACCAACATCAACTCGACGATCGTCGACCCGAAGAACTTCGATCGCGGCTCGTTCGTGGATTTCGGCGGAGACATCTGCATCATCCCGCCCAATTCGTTCGCGCTGGCTCGCACGGTCGAGTACTTCCGCATACCGCGCAACGTGTTGACCATCTGTCTCGGCAAGTCGACCTACGCGCGCTGCGGCATCATCGTGAATGTCACGCCGCTCGAGCCGGAGTGGGAGGGCCACGTCACGCTGGAGTTTTCGAACACCACTACGCTGCCGGCGAAGATCTATGCGAACGAGGGTGTCGCGCAGATGCTGTTCTTCGAGTCGGACGAGGTGTGCGAGACGTCTTACAAGGACCGCGGCGGCAAGTACCAGGGTCAGAAGGGCGTGACGCTGCCCAGGGCCTGACTTGGGGACTGTCCCTGGTCAGTTCCCTGCAGGGACAGACCCCCGCTCCAGGGCCACGAGCTTCAGCTGGACGTCTGGCCGCCCCTTGTTGAACTGGATCGCCTGCACCGGCACGAAGCCGAGGCTGGGCGCGTGCCAGACGCGGTTGACCCGCTTCGAGCCGTCGCGCTGGCTCGCCCACACGACCGTGTCGTACTGCCCATAAGGCGTGACGACCGTGGCGCGGCCTTCCGGCCAGTAACGGTACTGCTGGAGCTTTGCCCCGTTCAGGATCCAGTACGAGTCGGGCTCGCGGCCCGCCCGCAGGTCGAAGATCATCGCTGCCTGCACCGACACGCTGTCCTGCGTATCTGGCGGAATCTCGAAGTCGAAGGACTTTTCCTTGGCGTTGCCGCTGACCCTGCCGTTGGCCCAGTCGAACGCGACGCGCACGTCCTTGGTGCTGCTGTCGCTGCCGTCATCGAACACCAGGCTGAGCGGCCGCACTCCGGATGCCGTGACTTCCATCGTGCTGCGCTGCCGGGCATCCGGGCTGACCGCGATACGACCGAGCAGGTTCGGGTAAGCCCGCGACTCGTAGACCCACTGGTTCGGCACCGTCCCGGGGTGCAGCCCGCTTTCCAGCTGCCCACCGCTGATGCCACGGTAGCTGACCTGGTAGCGAGCCTTGTAGTGCGTGAGCAGCGATACTGGCGGCGACTTCGGCACGCTGGACGCCGCCGGCGCCTTCGTCTTCGTCGCGGGTTCCACGCCCTGCGATCGGGCCGGCAGCGCGATACTGGCCGCGAGCGCGATCCCGAGCGCGAGGGCCGGCAGGCTACGCCGCGTCATCGGACTCCGGGTCGATGACCACTGGACTGTCGAGACGCTTGTCGTCGAGCCACGCCGCGCCGTCCGCGAACCGCAGCCGTCCCGAAGCGAACCAGCCCACTGCCTGCGGGTAGATCCTGTGTTCCTGTTTGAGTACCCGGGCGGCAAGACTGGCCTCATCGTCGTCGTCCCGTACCGGGACCCTAGCCTGTATGACCACCGGGCCGCCGTCCAGTTCACGCGTTACGAAATGAACGCTGGCCCCGTGCTTGCGTTCGCCTGCCTCGAGTACCCGCCGGTGGGTGTGCAATCCGCGGTGCCGCGGCAGCAGCGAGGGGTGGATGTTCAGTGTCTGGCCGGCAAACCGGTCCACGAAATTCGGCCCCAGGATTCGCATGAAGCCGGCCAGGATCACCAGCCGGGGTTCGAAGCCCGCCACCAGGGCAGCGAGCGCCGCATCGTAGCGGTCGCGGTCGGGAAAGCTCTTTGGCGACAGGGTTGCGGCGTTGAGACTGACCGAGCGGGCCCACTCGATGGCCCCTGCATCCTCACGATCACTGACCACGGCGCGGATGTCGATCGCCGGGTCACCACCGCGCGCACGCTCGGCGATGGCCCGCAGATTGCTGCCGCGGCCGGAGACCAGCGCGACCACCGGCATGCGAGGGCCGGGATTGCTCATCGTTCGATCACGACTCCGCGATCCCCGCGGCGGACTTCACCCACCAGTGTTGCTGTCTCGCCGCGCTCCCTGAGGATCCCGAGCGCGCGATCTGCATCGGCTGCAGCCACGCACACCGTCATGCCGAGGCCGCAGTTGAACGTCCGGTGCATCTCGCCGCGCTCGACGTTGCCGGCGCGCTGCAGCCAGTCGAATACCGCAGGCCGGTGCCAGTTGCGTTCCTCGATCACTGCCTCGAGCCCGTCGGGCAGCACGCGGGGAATGTTGCCCGCCGGCCCGCCGCCCGTAATGTGCGCGATCGCGTGCACTGGCACTTCCGCGAGCAGCGCGAGCACGGACTTGACGTAGATGCGCGTTGGCGCGAGCAGCAGGTCGTAGAGCGAGTCGCCGCCCAGCATCGTGCCGGAGTCTGCGCCGCCGGCCTGTATCAGGCGGCGGATCAGTGAATAGCCGTTGGAGTGGGGGCCGGAGGAGGCGAGACCGATGATCGCGTCGCCGGCGCGGACCTGGGTGCCGTCGACGATCCTGTCTTTCTCGACCAGTCCGACGCAGAAGCCGGCTAGGTCGTAGTCGTCGCCCTCGTACATACCGGGCATCTCGGCGGTTTCGCCGCCGACCAGCGCACAGCCGGCCTGCAGGCAGCCCTCCACGATACCCTTGATCACGCGCTCCGCGATCGGTACCTGCAGGCGGCCGGTGGCGTAGTAGTCCAGGAAGAAGATCGGCTCAGCGCCCTGGACAACGACGTCGTTCGCACACATGGCCACCAGGTCGATGCCGATCGTGTCGTGGCGCCCTGTTTCGATGGCCAGCCTGAGCGTGGTACCGACGCCATCCGTGCCCGAGACCATCACCGGCCTGCGATAGCGGTCGAGCGGAACTTCGACCAGCGCACCGAAGCCGCCCAGCCCTCTAAGGACCTCGGCGCGCATCGAGCGCTTCACGGCGGGCTTGATCCGCTCGACGAGGTCGTCACCCGCGTCGATATCAACGCCGGCGTCGCGATAAGTGATCGGGGTCATGTCGGCCATCGAGTCGTCTCCCGCGGGGCGGTCCTGCCCCGCGGATGTCGTCGAGGCTGTGGTATTTTACACGTGCGCCGGCAAGGCCGAACTCCCGCCGACCAATGCAAAGACAATCACGCACCGTCATCAAGGGCGGAACGGCTCTCCGGGCACTGGCCTGCTGCATCCTGCTGACCCAGCCGTGTGCAGCCGGTGCCGAGGTGTCCATTTACCAGGCTGTCGTGCCGCTCGCCGGCACGACAGCGGCCGACAGGGATGCAGGTTTCGGCGACGCACTTCGCTCCTCCGCGGTGCGCGCGTCGGGCCAGCGCGACGCTGGTTCGAACCCGGTCGTCGCGACCGCGGCCGCCGACCCGTCCCGTTTCGTCCGGCAATACTCCACTTCGGCCGACCGTATGCTGAAGGTGGGCTTCGATGCCCAGGCGATGGATGGCCTGCTGCAGCGGGCACGGTTGCCTTTCTGGCCGGTGGAGCGACCCGTTACGGTGGTGCTGCTGGTCGTTCCCTCGGTTGCCGGCGGACAGCGGGCGGTGCTGGCCTCGGATCGCGTGCCGGAACGGGCCGAGGTTGAGCGCACCGCACTTGCGCGCGGCCTGCCGATCACCTGGCCGCAGTCGATGGTCGACGCGCAGCAGGTGCGCGCAATGCTGGCCGCGGGCCAGGGCACGGCCGTGCCGGGCGAATGGGGCGGCAAGGCCCTGCTGGCCGGTGCCGGGACCGGCGGATCAGTCGCCTGGGTGTTCACCGAGGGCGGTCGCTCGGTACGCAGGGACGGTGGCCTGCAGGACGGGATCGACCTTGCCGCCGATTCGCTTGCCGCGCGCTACGCGCCTGCCTCGAGCCGCGGCGTCGCGACGATCGCGATCCGCGTCGGTGGAATCGAAGACGTGCGGGCATACGCCCGTCTGGTCGATTACCTGGAGTCGCTGAGCCTGGTGCGCTCCGTCGGCGTGTCGGGACTCGAGGGCAAGGTGGTCAGCCTCGATATCACGCTGCGCGGGGACCTCGAGCAGCTTCGCCGGATCGCCGCGCTCGACACACACCTGGTGCCTGCGGCCGCCGCGGAGGACGGAGGCGCGCGGCCGCCTGACTTCGACTACGTGCCATGAGCCTGCGGTTCCTTCCGAACCTGCTGTGCGTGTTGCGCATTGCGCTCGTGTACCCGGTGGCCCACGGGATCATGCAGGGCCACTACCCCATGGTGCTGGCGATTTTCGCGATCGCGGCGTTCACGGACGGTCTCGACGGATTCCTGGCCAAGCGCTTCGGATGGAGCACGGAACTCGGCAAGCACCTCGACCCGCTTGCGGACAAGCTGCTGCTGGTGACTGTTTTCATCTGCCTGAGCCTCGCGAAGCTCGCGCCCTGGTGGCTCACGGCGACTGTGCTGCTGCGTGACCTGGCGATCGTTCTCGGCGCGATCGCCTACCGTGTGTTGCTCGGCCCGATTCAAGGCCAGCCGACTCGCCCGAGCAAGTTGAATACGTTCTGTCAGATCCTGTTCTGCCTCGCCGTGGTGGCGGAAGCCGCATACGGTTTGCCCTCACGGCAGGCGATCGCGGCCCTTGGCGCGCTCGCGTTCGTGACCACAGCCGTGAGCGGACTCGACTACGTGATGGTGTATTCGCGGCGCGCACTGTCCCGCGCGCGCACGGCACCGGCCGCCTGAGCGCGATGAGGCAGCTGCCGCTCAGCGTCGGGCTGCGGGAAGGCGCGAGGTTCGAGAGCTTCGTTGCGGGTCGCAATGGCGAAGTCGTCGAGTTGCTTTCGCGGGCAGGTCGCTCCACTTTGCGCGTGCTGTGGGTCTGGGGCCGGCACGGAACGGGCAAGACACACCTGCTGCAGGCTGCCTGCGCATCTGCCGCCGACCGTGGCGGGTCGGCAAGCTACCTCGATCCGGCGGCCGGTGCCGAGCCCGGATGGCTCGAAGGCTGTGAAAACCTCGACCTTGTCTGCCTCGATGGACTGGAAGAAATCTCCCGGGATGCGGCATGGAACCATGCGTTGTTCAGGCTGCATACGCTGATGCAGGACGGTCCCGCCAGCCTGTGCATCGCGACCGAGCAGCCGCCGGCCGCAGTGGAATTCCAGCTGCCCGACCTGCGATCGAGGCTGCTTGCCGGTTCGGTGCACCAGTTGCATGAACTCGACGATGCAGGGCAGGCCGAGGCACTGCAACTGCGCGCCGCGAGGCGCGGTCTCGATCTTTCCGCCGAGAGTGCCCTGTACCTGGTCCACCGGCTGCCGCGCGACATGCACACGCTGTGCGCAGTGCTGGACAGACTCGACCAGGCGTCACTGGTCGCCCAGCGCCGCCTGACCGTGCCGTTCCTCCGCCAGGCGCTTGAGGATCAGGGTATCGGCGGGACCTGAGGGGCCGGCTGCGGCCGGGTCACACGCAGGTAGGCGACGAGAGAGAAGAACAGCAGCAGGCTCGCGCCAAGGACCAGTGCCGCGAGCGGGCGCGTGCCCGGATTGGCGACCACTTCCGTAAGGCCGTAGACGAATGCCGGCACGATGCAGAGTGTCGCCCATGCATAAGTACGGCGCTCGCCGCGGGCGATGCCGGCGAGCGGAAGCAGCAGCGGCGGAAGCAGCGCGGCGGCAAGGATCGCCGATGGCGTTCCGCTCCACCCGACGACGACACACGCGATGCTCACGACCGCCAGCAGCAGCAGGCTGGCGAGGACCATGCGTCGCGCGAGCACGCGGTGCCGTTCGTTGCCGGCTGCCATGGTTCAGCTGCGCACTGGGCGCAGTGCGACGGCCGCTTCAGCGACGCGGCGCCCGAGCAGCTGCGCAAGTTCGCGCTCGTCGTCGCTCGGCCTGGTGTCGCTCTTGCCCGCTGCGAAATGGCTCGCTCCGTAGGGCGTACCGCCGGTGCGCGTGCGATTCATGGCCTCGGCGGTGAACGGCAGGCCCACCAGGTACATGCCATGGTGCAGCAGCGGAATCATCATCGTCAGGAGCGTCGATTCCTGCCCGCCGTGAATTGAACTGGTCGAGGTGAAGACGCCGGCCGGCTTGCGGTCGAGTGCGCCGTTCAGCCACAGCGCGCTGGTACCGTCCAGGAAATACTTCAGCGGTGCCGCCATGTTGCCGAAACGAGTCGGGCTGCCGAATGCGAGTCCGTCACATTCGCGAAGGTCTTCGTGCGTCGCAAAGGGTGGACCCGACTCCGGCACAGCCGGCGCGGTCGCCTCGGTCACTGGCGACACCGCCGGCACCGTCCGGACCCTGGCACGGGCGCCGGCGACGGATTCAACGCCGCGCGCGACGTGCCTTGCGAGTTCGGCCGTGCTGCCGTTTCGCGAATAGTAGAGAATCAGCACTTCGGTCATCAGAAGTTCTTCCCGGTTGGCGCGCGCGGATTCTAGGTCCCGCAGCCTTGACGGTACAGGGTGCAGTTGCTAGCGTGCATTTTCCAGCCTCCAGCGAACCATGAACCTGCGACGCATCCTCGACCTGCCACTCCTCGCGGTCGCACTGCTCGGTGCGGCACTGGCGTCCGGCTGTGCGGGCTGGCCCGTGCAGGAAATGAGCAACGCGCGCCAGGCCATCGTGGCGGCCGAGAAGGCGGGCGCGGAGCGGTACGCTCCGGAGACGCTGGCCGAGGCTCAGAAACTCCTCTCGAGTGCCAAGTCGCATTCGAGCCAGGGCGACTACCGGACGGCGCGCGACGAAGCCGACCTGGCCCGGGAAAAGGCCATCCAGGCGCGCAAGCTGGCCGAGGAGGCCCAGGCGCCTGCAAAGGCGCCGTCGACGACTCCGGGCCCGGTCCCGGAACCAAACCCCTAGACCTCGCATGAGCGAATGGATCGCCCGCCGTTGTCTGGTGGCCGGGCGCGTGCAGGGCGTCTTCTATCGAGCCAGCACCCGCCAGCGCGCAATCGAACTCGGCGTCACCGGGCATGCCCGGAACCTGGCGGACGGCCGGGTCGAAGTGCTGGCCTGTGGGCACCCGACGGCAGTCGCCGCGCTCTGTGACTGGTTGTGGCAGGGGTCGCCGGCGTCGCAGGTCACAGTCGTCGAGATCGAGGAAGCATGTTTGCCCGATCCGGGCGCCCGGCCCACGGGATTCCACACCGCCTGACGGCCGGGTTCAGTGCGCGTAGCGCCACCGTGAGACCAGCCGGTCGATCACCAGGTCCGAGTAGTCCGGCCGCCCCAGGCTTCCGTTGTAACGCTGCAGCGCGCGCTGGTAGTTGCCGCGTTCCTTGCGCAGGTAGTAGCCGAGGATCGTGGTTCCCATGCGCACGTTGTCGCCGATGCGCACCAGCTGTTCGTTGCTCATGCCGAGTTCCCGCGGCCAGAACGGCATGACCTGCATGAGCCCGACGGCACCGGCCGAGGAGACCGCGTAGCGGTCGAAACGGCTCTCCACGTCCATCACGGCGAGCACGAGTTCTGGCGGAATGTCCACGCGCCTCGCCTCGCAGTGCACGTGGTGCAGGATCTGGTCGCGCTCGCGCTGGTCCTTCACGTAGCGACCGAGGCGCGGTTCCATGTAGGCAACCCAGACGGCCTGCTCGTAGCGGTCCTCGAAGCACTCCGAGGGCCTGAGTGCCTCGGAGATGACGCCGCGCAGCTCCGGGTCCATCTGCCGATCCGCGCGCGCTGCGCCGGCGGGAAGCGCCGCGAGCAGCGTGAGCAGTGCAAGCAGTGGCACCGTTGTGCGCATGTCAATGCCGCCCGCGCGTGCGCTCCCTGAGGAACTCGACGATTGTGTCGAGTGGCACGTCACAGGCGCCATCGCCCGAGCGTGGCTTGTATTCGAGCACGCCGCGCTCGAGTCCCTTGTCGCCGATTACCACGCGATGCGGGATGCCGACCAGCTCGTCGTCGGCGAACTTCACGCCGGGGCGCGCGTCGCGGTCGTCGAACAGCACCTCGAGACCGGCCGCCTGCAGCTCGACGTAGAGCCGCTCGGACGTCTCGCGGACGCGCTCGGACTTCTGCAGGTTGATCGGGATCAGCGACACGTGGAATGGTGCGATCGGTTCCGGCCAGACGATACCGCGTTCATCGTGGTTCTGTTCGATGGCTGCCGCCACGACGCGCGTCACACCGATGCCGTAGCAGCCCATGAACATGGTCACGGACTTGCCCGATTCGTCGAGGACCTCGGCCTTCATGGCTTCGCTGTACTTGCACCCGAGCTGGAAGATGTGACCGACTTCGATCCCGCGGGCGATGTCGAGACGGCCATGCCCCGAGGGACTCGGGTCGCCGGCCACTACGTTGCGAATGTCCACCACCTGCGGCTCCGGAAGGTCGCGACCCCAGTTCACGCCCGTAAGGTGTGCATCGCGTTCGTTGGCACCGCAGATAAAGTCGGCCACGTTCGCCGCCGCGTGGTCCGCGTACACGATGACCGGCACCCCGGCGTCGCTTGCGAGCGCCAGCGGACCGATGTACCCGGCTTCGCAGCCCGTGGCGGCGCGCACCTGCTCGGGTGTGGCCATCCGGAGCGGCGAGGCGACGCCGGGAAGCTTCTGCGCCTTGACGGCGTTCAACTCGTGGTCGCCGCGCACGACCAGCGCAACGACGCCGCCGTCGCTGGCCTCCACCAGCAGCGTCTTGAGGCACGACGAAGCCTCGACGCCGAGGAATGCCGTGAGCTCGGCAATCGTCCTGGTGCCCGGCGTCGACACCTTCGCCAGGGCCGTTGCGGGTGCCGGGCGGGGTTCCGAAGGCGGCATGGCCTCGGCCATCTCCAGGTTGGCTGCGTAGTCGTCGGTGTCCGAGAAGACAATGGCATCCTCGCCCGAGTCGGCGAGCACGTGGAATTCCTGCGACGCATTGCCGCCGATGCTCCCGGTGTCGGCACGCACGGCGCGGAAACGCAGGTTCATGCGCGAGAAAATGCGTGTGTACGCCTCGTGCATCGCCTGGTATCCCTGCTCGAGCGAGGCGGCGTCGAGGTGGAACGAGTACGCATCCTTCATCGTGAATTCGCGCGCGCGCATCACGCCGAACCGCGGCCGGATCTCGTCGCGGAACTTGGTCTGGATCTGGTAGAAATTGACCGGCAGCTGCCGGTAGCTCTTCAACTCGCGCCGCGCGAGGTCGGTTATCACTTCCTCGTGAGTCGGGCCGAAGCAGAACGAGCGGTCGTGGCGGTCCCGGATGCGGAGCAGCTCGGGGCCGAACTGGTCCCAGCGGCCGGACTCCTGCCACAGCTCCGCAGGCTGCACCGTGGGCATCAGCAGTTCGATTGCCCCGGCACGGTTCATCTCCTCGCGCACGATGGCCTCGACCTTGCGCAGCACCCGCAGGCCGAGCGGCAGCCAGGTGTACATGCCCGCGGCAAGGCGGCGGATGAGCCCCGCCCGGAGCATCAGCTGGTGGCTGACGACCTCCGCGTCGGCGGGTACGTCCCGCAAGGTATTGATCGGGTAAGTCGAAAGTCGCATCTTGGTACCGGTGCAGGGAGTGGCCGCGCGACCCGGAATTCTAGCAGAGCAGGCGCCGGACCCATTCGCGGCGGCAGCTTCTCGTTGTGCGGGCGCCGCGCTCTACCTATGATGACCCCAGCCACACCGCCTGGGTGAACATGACCACCGACTCTACTGGAACTCCCGGCGCGCCCGCCAAGCGGCCGCGCAACCGAGGCATCTACCTGCTGCCCAACCTGTTCACGACTGCGGTCCTGTTCTCGGGTTTCTACGCGATCGTGGCGGCGACGGACGGCAATTTCGATCGTGCCGGCATTGCGATCTTCGTCGCGCTCGTCTGCGACGGGCTGGATGGCCGGATCGCGCGCTGGACCAATACCCAGAGCGAGTTCGGTAAGGAATTCGACAGTCTGTCCGACATGGTCGCGTTCGGTGTCGCGCCGGGTGTCGCGGCCTACCAGTGGGGCGTGGTCCGCATTGCCGAGTACGGTGCCGTGTGGGGACGGATCGGCTGGCTGGCGACCTTCTTCTACACGGCCTGTGCGGCGTTCCGCCTGGCGCGATTCAATGCGCGCTCGGCCACCGCCGACAAGCGCTATTTCGAGGGACTGCCAAGCCCGTCCGGGGCCGCGCTGCTCGCGGGCTTCGTCTGGATGCTGAACGACCTGCAGCGGGAAGGGCTGCGTGCGCTGGTTCTGGCGTTCGTCGTCGCGACGGTGGCGGGCAGCCTGATGATCAGCCGCTTTCCGTACCTGAGCGGCAAGGATTTCAACCTGAACAAGCGGGTTCCGTTCGCACTGCTGGTGCTGATCCCGCTCGCCTTCATCCTGGTGGGCTCGAGTCCGCCGGAGATGCTGTTTGGCCTGTTCGGGCTCTATGCGCTGTCCGGTCCGCTGTTGTGGGCCTGGCACCGGCTCGCGCGTGGTCGCCGCGGCGCCGCGCAGGCCGGCGCCGGGAAGAAAAAGTAGCGGGTCACGAAGTGGTGGACGCTCGCCAGGCGGCTTACCTCGAGGCACTGGGCATCGACGTGTACGTCCGCCGCGGGCTTGCCCCGAAGCCAGCCGTTGCGGGGGTTATTGCACCAGACACGGTCTCGGGAGACTCACGGGATGCGGCCGTGGGCGCAGCAGCGACGGCGGACGGCGGCGACCGGACCACCGCGGCACCGGATCGTCCGTCTACTGGCAGCGAAGCACTTGACTGGGACGCGCTGCGCGCGACCGTGTCGGCCTGTGAACGCTGCGCCCTGCATTCCACCCGCACCCAGACTGTGTTCGGCGTGGGCAACCGGGCAGCGCGCTGGATGTTCATCGGCGAGGCGCCGGGCGCCGAAGAGGATCGGCAGGGCGAGCCATTTGTCGGTCGCGCCGGGCAGTTGCTGACCTCGATGCTGAAGGCCCTCGGACTCAAGCGCGAGGATGTCTACATCGCGAACGTACTCAAGTGCCGCCCACCGGGAAATCGCGACCCGCGGCCCGAGGAAGCGCGCACCTGTCGTGGATACCTCGAGCGCCAGATCGAACTGGTCGACCCGGCGCTGATCGTGGCCGTGGGCAGGGTCGCGGCGCAGACCCTGCTCGAGACGGACGCCGCACTCGCCAGGCTCCGTGGTCGTGTGCACGGCCTCGGTGCCCGGCAACGACCGTTGATGGTCATTTACCACCCGGCCTACCTGCTCAGGAGTCCGGGAGAGAAGCGCAAGGCCTGGTTGGACCTGATCGAGGCGAAGCAGGTGTTCCAGCGGCTCGAGCGGGGCGAGCAGGTGCTGTCGTGAGCGCTGCCAGCGCCGATGCGCCGGGGCGCCAACCACGGCTCGTGAAGTTCCGCGCGATGACGCCGGGCGATGTCGCCGCGGTGGGCGCGCTCGAACGCGCCGCCTACCCGTTTCCGTGGAGCGAGGGGATATTCCGCGACTGCATCAGGGTCGGATACCTGTGCAGGGTCGCCGAGCTGGATGGCCAGGTCGTTGCCTACGGGATCGTTGCCATGGGAGCCGGCGAAGCCCACATCCTCAACCTGTGCGTGCGGGATGACCTGCGCAGCCGGGGCGTGGGCCGGCAGATGCTGGCGCTGCTGCTCGAGCGGACGCGGGAGGCAGGTGTCGGCGAAGCGTTCCTCGAGGTCCGGCCCACCAACGGGCTCGCGATATCGCTCTACCAGTCGTTCGGCTTCGTGCAGGTTGGCCTGCGCAGGGGCTACTACCAGGCCGCGCAGGGGCGCGAGGACGCGCTGGTGCTGAAGCTCGCGCTGGCGGATCCTGCCGGGACGGATAGCAGTCCCTGATAGAATCGCCGCCCCGAACCCGACCGACCGGCCCCGACCGATGAATCCGATACGCGACGAAGTGGCGCGCCGCCGCACCTTCGCCATCATTTCCCACCCCGACGCGGGCAAGACCACGCTCACCGAGAAGCTGTTGCTGTTCGGGGGCGCGATCCAGATGGCTGGCACGGTAAAGGGGCGCAAGGCGGCCAGGCATGCGACCTCCGACTGGATGGCGCTCGAGCAGCAGCGAGGCATCTCGATCACGTCGAGCGTGATGCAGTTCCCCTTCAGGGGCCGCATGGTTAACCTGCTCGACACACCCGGCCACGAGGACTTCTCCGAGGACACCTACCGCACGCTGACCGCGGTTGACTCCGCGCTGATGGTCATCGACTGCGCAAAGGGCGTCGAGGAGCGCACCATCAAGCTCATGGAAGTGTGCCGGCTGCGCGACACGCCGATCATGACTTTCATCAACAAGCTCGATCGCGAGGGCCGCGAACCGCTCGAACTGCTCGACGAGATCGAGAAGGTGCTGCGGATCTCCTGCACCCCGGTGACCTGGCCGATCGGCATGGGCCGGGACCTGCGCGGCGTCTACCACATGCTCGAGGACCGCATCTACGTGTACCAGGCGGGCGAGAAGGGCCGGGCCGGCACGCACGAGACGATCGACGGCCTGGCGAGCGATGTCGCGGAGCGATTCCTCGGCGACCGCGCGCAGGCGTTCCGCGACGAGGTCGAGCTGGTGCACGGCGCGTCGCCGGCATTCTCACGCGAGGAATACCTGGCGGCCCGGCAGTCGCCGGTGTTCTTCGGGCCCGCGATCAACAACTTCGGAGTAACCGAACTGCTGTCGTCATTCGTCGAGCAGGCCCCGGCGCCGAGGCCGCGCGAGACCACGACGCGCAGTGTCGATGCGTTCGAGGAGTCGCTCACCGGGTTCGTGTTCAAGATCCAGGCCAACATGGACCCCGGGCACCGCGACCGCATCGCCTTCATGCGCATCTGCTCGGGGCGTTACGCGCGCGGCATGCGCATGTTCCACACCCGGCTCGGCAAGGAAGTGCGCATTGCCGACGCGCTCACGTTCCTCGCCTCGGACCGCCAGCACGCCGAGGAAGCCTACGCGGGCGACATCATCGGGCTGCACAATCACGGCACGATCAACATCGGCGACACGTTCACGGAAGGCGAGCCGCTCACGTTCACCGGCATCCCCAACTTCGCTCCCGAGATGTTCAGGCGCGTGGTGCTGCGCGATCCGCTGCGCATGAAGGCGCTGCAGAAGGGGCTCGACCAGCTGTGCGAGGAGGGCGCGACGCAGCTGTTCCGCCCGCTCAGGAACAACGACCTGGTGCTGGGCGCCGTCGGCCAGCTGCAGTTCGACGTGGTCGCATTCCGGCTGCAGGACGAGTACTCGGTGCAGGCCACATGGGACGCGGTCAACGTGTACACGGCGCGCTGGGTGTACTGCGCCGACCCGAAGAAGCTCGCCGAGTTCCGCACCAAGGCACACGACAACCTGGCGCTCGACCATTCGGGCGCACTGGTCTACCTGGCGCCGACTCGCGTGAACCTGCAGCTCACGATGGAACGCTGGCCCGACGTCACCTTCCGGGAGACACGTGAACACCTCGCCTCCGCGGCATAAGGTCCTGACGCGCCGGCCGGTCGTCGCCTGGGCGCTGTATGACTGGGCCAACTCGGCGTTCGCGACCACGGTGATGGCCGGGTTCTTCCCGGTGTTCTTCAAGCAGTACTGGAATGCCGGCGTCGCGGCCACCGAGAGCACCTATCGGCTGGGCGTGACCAGCGGCATCGCGAGCCTGTGCGTTGCGCTGATGGCTCCCGCGCTGGGCGCCATCGCGGACCGCGGCGGTGCGCGGGTGCGCCTGCTGGTGATATCCACCGTGCTGGGTGCGTCGGCCACGCTGGCGCTGTCAATGGTGGGCCAGGCGCACTGGCAGGTCGCTGCTGCGCTGTTCCTGTTGGCGTCGCTCGGTTTCTGGGGCGGAATAGTCTTCAACGACTCGCTGCTGCTGCACGTCGCGGCGCCCGCCGAATACGACCTGGTGTCGGGCTTCGGCTATTCACTCGGCTACCTGGGCGGCGGTTTGCTGTTCGCGGTCAACGTGATGATGACGCTGCAGCCGCAATGGTTCGGCCTCGCAAACGCGACCGAGGCGGTGCGCTGGTCGTTCGCCAGTGTCGGCGTCTGGTGGCTGCTGTTCACCGTGCCCTGCGCGGTGTACGTGCGCGAGTTGCGCGACAGCAGGGCGCGCGTACCGATGTCTACCGCGGTGCGCCAGGGGTTCCGCGAACTGCGCGGCACGCTGCGCGAGATCTCGCACTACCGGCCGCTGCTGTGGTTCCTCGGCGCCTACATCCTCTACATCGACGGCGTGAACACGATCATCAAGATGGCGGTCGACTACGGCCTGTCACTTGGCTTCGACCAGTCGGACCTGATCAAGGCGCTGCTGCTCACGCAGTTCGTCGGATTTCCCGCAGCGCTCGCCTTCGGCTGGCTGGGCGCGAAGATCGGGGCGCGCCGGGGCATCTTCATCGCGCTCGCGGTGTACCTGGCCGCGACCTGCTACGCCTACTTCCTGCAGGATGCGCGTGATTTCTACATTCTGGCCTGCGTGATCGGCCTGGTGCAGGGCGGAATTCAGTCGCTGAGCCGCAGCTACTACGGGCGCCTGGTGCCGGCAGACAAGTCATCGGAATTCTTCGGCTTCTACAACATGATGGGCAAGGCATCCGCAATCGTCGGGCCGGCGCTGGTCGGGATCACCGCCGCAGTGACCGGCGACTCGCGGCTGTCGATCCTGTCGATCGTGATCCTGTTCATTGCCGGCGGTGCGCTGCTTGCGGTTGCCGCAAGGGTGGAACGGGCCGATCACCAGGCCGCGGGATCGAGCCCGTAGAACTGCTGCATCAGCGTGTACAGGCGTGGATGGCGGTCCACGAGCTGCTGCGGACGCCCGAAGAAATCCTCGGTGGCCACGGCGAAGAACTCGGTCACGTCTTCTGCCGCGTACGGGTCGAGGAACGTGTCCTCCCCGCCTTCCACAGACTGCTGCAGCAGTTCAAATTCGCGCTGCAGCTGCGCTGACCACGATTCCATCGTCCGCGCGCCGCCGGCGTCCGCGTGGCGCGGGACGCTGCTGCCAGCGGTCGCCGTCGACGGTACCGCGAGTCCCAGTCCTTCTGCGTCGAGGAAGTGGGCAAATTCATGCAGTGCGACGTTGTAGCCGTCACCCGTGACCTGCGCGGCCTCGAGCACGTCCTCCCACGACAGGATGATGCGGCTCGAATCCCAGGCCTCGCCTGACAGGTCGCGCCGGCGCTTTTCAACGACTCCCGCGTCGTCCTCGACCTCGTCTTCGACCCAGAACCCCGACGGGTAAACGAGCACCGATTGCAGCGCTTCGTAATGGCCACGCCGGCCGAGCAGCATCAGGCAGGCGAGCCCCGCGATCGTGGCGCGGATCTCATCGTCGATGACGAGCCCCCCGCATCCGATGAATTCCTTTTCGGCAAGAAAAGCGCTTACCAGGCCGTCGTGCCGTGCCGCCA
>JALHTE010000065.1 GCA_022865595.1 Steroidobacteraceae bacterium
CCGTGCACCACGGCGCCGGACCGTATGGTCACACTTTCGAGCGCGTAGAGGTTGCCGTCGATGGTGCCTTCCACGACGATTCGCCGAGCGCGCGTATTGCCCTGCACCCGGCCCTGGGCCCCGACCGTGACGCTGCGGGTGTGCAGGATCGAGCCCTCGACCTGTCCCTGGATGACCAGGTCCTCGTCGGCGACCAGGTCGCCCTTGAAGCGCAGCGTCGCACCCAGCGTCGAACACTTGGCGGCCGACGACGTCGCCGATGACGATGAAGAAGCCAGATCGCGGTTCGGCGAGACCTCGGCAGCGGGCACCGATGGCTGCGTCGCCGCGCGTATCGGCAATGGCAGTGACGCCGACGGATCAGTCATTACTTGTTCCAGTTGGTCGACAGGCTCGGACCGTTCGCGTTTCCACATGTCGGCTTCTCTCTTTATCAGTCTGCTGTGCCGGTACGGGACGGGCGCGCATCCGCGGCGCGAGCCGGGGCGGCCTTCGACTCGGAACGAGCCGCTTCCATGGTGACGCCGCCGTTGAACGCGGCGCCCTCGGCGATATTCACCAGCGGCGACTCGAGGTTGCCGCGCACGTTGGCCTTGGGGCGTATTGCGATCGAGACCTTGGCCTTCAGGTCGCCGTCCACGCGGCCCTCGACGATGATCACATCTGCGCTCACGCTTGCCTTGACGTGGGCCTCGGGGCCGATCGTCACTTTCGGCGCGGGCCCGATGGTGCCTTCGACCTGGCCGTTGATGACCAGCGCCTCGCCGGCTGAAAGTTCGCCCTTGAAGCGCAGTGTCGAACCCAGGATCGACGCGGTCTCGGGAGCCACGTTGTACGAGTCGGCCATTGGAATCTCCCCTTCGGTAGTGTCTGTGCGCGGCAAAATTACCGTAGCGCCGCCAGACCAAGTAGGGCGCGCGTCACAAAAGCGTTTACTGTGTGAGGTGTGCCCGGATCCGGGCGCTGGATCGGGAGAAGCGCTTGAGTAATTGGTGGGAAGACGACCGAGAGCGACCGCCGCCGGTGGAGGTTCCGCACACCGAGCTTTCCGCGGAGGCACTGCAGGGAATAGCTGACTCATTCGTGCTGCGCGAGGGCACCGACTACGGTGAGCGCGACGTTTCACACGAGCAGAAGGTCGCGCAGGTGATCCGCCAACTCGAGCGTGGCGAGGCGCAGATCATGTTCGATCCGCAGGACTCCAGCGTCACGATCGTCCGGGTTACACCGGGCGTCCGGCCGAGCCGCAAGGAAAAACAATAGGTTCCGGCAGGAAACCGGGTGGCCACGCCGTTCACGCCGATGTTACCGGCGTCACGATCGGGGTCGCGGCGTACACCAGGGTCCGGTGAGTCCTGGATGGTGCGTTGCATCAACGGATGAATTGAGTTTTTCGGGAACCAAGCCATCGCGGAAGTGTCATCTTCGTATGGCAACGTGCGACTGGTCCCGGAGAAACGCGAAATGAAATACCTGATGATCCTGCCTGTCCTGATCATGTTGATGCTGGAACAGAAGCGGGTGATACAAGTCGCGACCCGACGCCTCCGCAGGACGCTGTGAGACCCTTTGCGCGGGAGTTGACCCTTGAACACGCCCGGAGAGCCTCCGGGCACGACGGCGCTGCTGGCGCGTCGATCCTCTAGAATTCCTCGCAGACTTGTTGCAGTGCAGGGCTGATAATGGCCGGGCACTGGCGCGCTATCGCGGGTAGTGTGCCAGGGCCGCGCACGTGACTGACGATGGCGGCCGGTCCTGGACAGGCGTTGATTGCGGGCAATTGCGAGGAGCGAGCGATGACGGGAAACGATGTGCAGCGAAAGATACTGGCGGCGCTGGCCGCAGTCCGCGATTGCGCCGAACAGATGGAGAACAGCGCCGACGGCCTGCTGCAGGCTCTGCCGACGATGCCGATGGACGAAATCCTGCGCGCGACATCACTCGAGATGAGTACGGGACTCAAGGACACTGCGGGTCGGGTGACTTTCGAAGTTGCGCTGCTTCAGGCGCAGCTCGGCGAGGGCAAGACCAATGTCCCAAACGTGATCACGGCGCTGTCCAGTGTGGATGCGACCATCATGGACGCGCTGGCCTCGGCGGCCGACGTCGTGGACGAACTGGAGGCGGCAGCAGAGCGTGACGAGCGGAACGAGCCGCCGTTCGTGATGATGATCGAGGCAACCGGCGTCATGCTGCAGGGCCTCGAGAGAGCCAAGGTCGCGACGGAAGCGCTGCGGGCGGCCTGCTAGCCCTGGCGCGCCTGCGCCCGCGAAAACGCAGGACGGGCGACGATCCGCTTCACGTAGTCCTCGACGACCGCTGATTTCGGCATCATCGGGCTCTGCCCGAACATTGCGAACGTCGTTCCGTAGAGAACGTCTGCGGCGCTGAAGTCGTCGCCGAGAAGGTAGGGCCCCTGCGACAGTCTCGCGATCACCGCGTCCATGGCTTCTTCGACGGCCACCCAGCCGGCGCTGCCTCGCGGCGCGTCCACCTTCATGAACCTGGACATGAACGCGGGCTCGAGTACGCCGGTGTAGTACGAAAGCCAGGAGAGGTAAGCGCCGCGCCCAGGCTCACCAATCAGCGGCCCGAGATGATTCTTCGGGAATCGGTCTGTCAGGTACAACGCGATCGCCGGCGACTCGAACACGATGATGCCGTCGTCGGAAATCGCCGGCACCTTGCCGTGCGGGTGAGGATTGGCCGGATCGACCTCGCCAGTGCCGTCGGACCTGCGTATCGTCACGGTCTGCAGCCGGTAGGGCGCTTCGAGTTCCTCGAGCAGGAATATGAAGCGTGTCGAACGAGTGTTCGGTTGATGAAATAGCGTAATCACGTGTTTCCCTCGGTCGACGCCAGTGACGCTGGATTGTCCCACGAAACCACGTGCTGGCCGCGTTGTCGGATTGCAGGAGGTGCCAATAGATGCATGCCCGCGGTTTCAGGCCAATAGCCAAGGCGGACGCTCGCGTGCTGGTATTGGGCACCCTGCCGGGCACGATGTCGCTCGCCATGAGCCAGTACTACGCCCAGCCGCGCAACGCGTTCTGGCCGATCATGGGGGCGCTGTTCGGCGCGCTCCCGGCACTGGCATACCGCAAGCGGCTTAAATTACTGACGAAGAATCGTGTGGCGCTGTGGGACGTCTGCCACTCGGCGTATCGCGAGGGCGCGCTCGATGCCTCGATCGATGCGAAGTCGATCGTGCCGAACGACTTCGCAACCTTCTTCAGGTCTCATCGTCACATCCAGCTGGTCTGCTTCAACGGGCAGACGGCCCGCAAGCTGTATCGGCGGCTGGTGCTGCCTGGACTCCCGGCGCAGGTGCAGCAGGTTCCACAACTGACATTGCCATCGACCAGCCCCGCACACGCAGCGATGCGCTTCGAGCAGAAGCTCGAGCAATGGGGGATCGTGCGACGAGCGTTCGAAGCGTAACGACGGCCGTCAGAGCTTGGCGCTGGGCCTCGCGGCGACGCGGTCACGCCAGGCAGCAAGATGAACCAATCCCTGGTCGGCCGGCTTGAACTTGGCCAGCTTGCCGAACTCGATGCCACAGAACGCGGTGATGTCGGCGATGGTGAAGCGGTCACCGGCCATCCACGGCTGGTCCGCGAGCCGGGCGTCCAATACGCGTGCGGCGTCGAGCACTTTCGTCCCCTGCGACGCGCCGAAGTCCGGAAACTGCGGATTCTCCAGCGTCGCCAGGCCCGGATGCGTGTGCCGGATGCAGTTGGCGATCATCACCATGAAGTGCAGTTCGACCTGGCGATCGGCCATCTCGATGAACGCCCGTTCTTCCGTGGTCACGCCCATCAGGTTCGGCTCGGGATAGAGGCCCTCGAGATAGGTGCAGATGGCGCGGGACTCGGCCAGGAAGCGCCCATCGTCCAGTTCCAGTACCGGTACCCTGGCTATGGGATTCCTCGCGGTAAAGGCCGCGCTCCTGTGGTCGCCGGCGTTCAGGTCCAGCAGCACTCGCTCGATGCCCTCGATGCCTTTCTCGGCGATGAACATGTCGACGCGACGGGGGTTCGGTGCGCGGGGCGAAGTATGGAGTTTCATGGACGCAAATATACCCTGATCTGCGTGCCATCGACGCTGTGTTGCCGTGCGCGCAACCGGTGAGAGCAGGTTAGGATAGGGCGCGGAGATGATGCGCCGCATCAGTAGGCACCCTGGCCCCGCTGGTCGAAAAAACACGCAGACAGATTGAAGAGGTGACGCACGTGACAACTGCACTGATTACCGGCGCTGCCGGCGGCATCGGCTACGAACTGGTCCGGCAGCTTGCGGAGCGCGGCACGACGGTCATCGCCGCCTGCCGCAAGCCAGGCGCCGAGCTCGAAAAGCTGGGTGTGCGCATCGAGGCGGGTATCGACATCGCGACCGACGCGGGCTGCGCGGCACTTGCAGCGCGTGTCGCCGGCGAATCGCTGGATCTCGTCATCCTCAATGCAGGCGTGTTGACCCAGGAGTCGCTGGACGCGCTGGATGACGATGCCTGCGCGCGCATCCGGATGCAGTTCGAGGTAAACGCGCTGGCACCTTTGCACATCTCGGCGCTGCTGGCGCCGCAACTCGCTGCGGGCGCGAAGCTGGCGCTGGTCACGAGTCGCATGGGCTCGATGGCCGACAACACCTCGGGTGGATACTACGGCTATCGCATGTCGAAGGCGGCGCTGAACGCAGCGGGGCGTTCACTCGCACAGGATCTTGCGCCACGCGGCGTGGCAGTCGTGCTGCTGCATCCGGGATTCGTGCAGACACCAATGACGGGTGGTCGCGGCGATGTGGACCCTGCTACCGCTGCGCGCAACCTGATCGCGCGCATCGATGAGCTGACGTCTGCCGACAGCGGAAGCTTCGTGCACGCCAACGGTTCACCGCTGCCCTGGTAATGGACCGCGGCTCCGCTTCAACAATCTGTTACAATATTCGGCATCTGGATGCGCTGGCGCCCAGAAAAAATACACAATCAGAACCGGGAGAATCACAATGCGTCTGAAAATCGCACTGGTGGCGATCGCCATCGCTTTTGCATCGAACGCGGCCCAGGCCGACCTGCAGATCTACAAGGACTACACGCTGAGTGAAGCCG
>JALHTE010000066.1 GCA_022865595.1 Steroidobacteraceae bacterium
GATCAGCGTCGGCACGCGGAGCTCGCGAATCCGCCCCTCGTCGATACCGAGCGGCGCCTGCACGAATCGCTGCACCAGTGCCTTGCGGTTTCCTTCGCGCAGGCTGATCTCGTAGTAACGGTCGACCAGTGCGGGCGTGACCTTGGCCGGGTCTCCGTAGACGTTCCTGACACTCGACTACACCAGCCGTCGCGGCAGCGTCACTTCCATCAACCGGTTGAGGACGGGGATCTTCGCCACCCGGAACGCAAGCGGCACGGACTCGGACCGGATCGCGTATCCGGCAGAGTCGACGAGTACCAGCGCCTCGACGCGCCCGGGGTCGGCGAGCGCGGTCTCCCACGCAACCCAGCCGCCGAACGAGTTGCCGGCCAGTACGCAGTGCTTCACGCCAAAATGATCCAGCACCGCGGTGATGAACCGGACGTAGCTGTCGATGGTGTATTCGCCGCGGGGCGACGGGCCGGTCAGTCCGAACCCCGGCATGTCGACGCGAATGACACGACGCCGGTCTTCGAGCGCCCGTACCCAGCCGTCCCAGGTGTGCAGCGATGCGGAGGTGCCGTGCAGCAGCACGACCGGCACCGGGTCGTCGCGCTGGCCCTCGTCCCGCACGTGCACCCGCATGCCTTCGATCTCGATGAACGTCGACGGTGGAGGCGCCCAGCGCGCCTCGAGCCGGGAGACCGGGCGATCGGGTGCCCAGTTGAGAGCGATGAAACCCGCAACGATGAGCCCCAGCGCTCCGGCTGCCGCGGCGGCGATCCTCGCCGCGCGTTTCATGCGGCCCAGTCGAGGATGACCTTGCCGGACTGGCCGCTGCGCATAACTTCGAAGCCTTCGCGGAAGTCTGCAATCGGGAATCGGTGCGTAATGATCGCGCTGATATCCAGGCCGCTTTGCAGCATTGCAGCCATCTTGTACCAGGTCTCGAACATTTCGCGCCCGTACACGCCCTTGAGCATCAGGCCCTTGAATATCACGTCGTTCCAGTCGATGGCCGTCTCATCGGGCGGGATGCCCAGCAGCGCGACGTTCCCGCCATGGTGCATGGTGCGCAGCAGGTCGCGAAACGCCTTTGGATTGCCCGACATCTCCAGCCCGACGTCGAAGCCCTCGGCCATGCCGAGCGACTTCATCGTGTCTTCGATCGATTCCCGCGTGACATTGACGGCGCGCGTCGCGCCCAGTTTTCGCGCCAGGTCGAGGCGGTAGTCGTTGACATCGGTTATGACGATGTGGCGGGCTCCCACGTGCCGGGCGATCGCCGTCGCCATGATCCCGATCGGGCCAGCGCCGGTGATCAGCACGTCCTCGCCGACGAGGTTGAACGAGAGCGCGGTGTGAGTGGCGTTGCCGAGCGGATCGAGGATCGAGGCGATCTCGTCGGTGATGGATTCCGGGAGCTTGAAGGCATTGAAGGCCGGAATCGACAGGTACTCCGCGAAACAACCCGGTCGGTTCACGCCCACGCCCACGGTGTTGCGGCACAGGTGCCGGCGGCCCGCGCGGCAGTTACGGCAGTATCCGCAGGTGATGTGACCCTCACCGGAGACGCGGTCGCCGATCGCGAATCCCTGCACCTCGCTGCCGATTTCCACGATCTCGCCGACGTATTCGTGACCGACGTGCATGGGCACGGGGATCGTCTTCTGCGCCCAGTGGTCCCAGAGGTAGATGTGCATGTCCGTGCCGCAGATCGCCGTCTTGCGGATCCGGATCAGCACGTCGTTCGGACCGACCTTGGGCTCCGGGACGTCCTTGAGCCAGATCCCGGGCGCGCGTTCAGCCTTGACCAGTGCCTTCATCTTCCGACTCCTCCTCGCCTCATGCCTTGAGCACGCCGAGTTCGCGCCCCACGGACACGAATGCGTCGACAGCTCGGTCGAGCTGCTCGATCGTGTGCCCGGCGCACATCTGCGTGCGGATTCTTGCCTTGCCCATCGGTACGACCGGGAACGAGAAGCCGATGACGTACACGCCGAGGTCGAGCAGGCGTTCGGCGAACCGGGCGGCGAGGGCGGCTTCGCCCAGCATCACGGGCGCGATCGGGTGCTCGCCCGGCGCGATGTCGAAGCCCGCCGCGGTCATCCGCTGGCGGAAGTGCGCGGTGTTTCGGCGCAGCTGCGCGCGGAGTTCGTCGCCAGCCTCGACGAGGTCGAGCACACGCAGCGTTCCCGCTGCAATCACCGGCGGAATGCTGTTCGAGAACAGGTACGGCCGCGAGCGCTGCCTGAGCCACGCGACGATCTCCCTGCGCGCCGCCGTGTAGCCGCCCGCAGCGCCGCCGAGCGCCTTGCCCAGCGTTCCGGTGAGGATGTCGACTCGTCCCATGACTCCGCGGTACTCCGGCGTCCCGCGGCCACCTGAGCCCACGAACCCGGTTGCGTGCGAGTCGTCGACCATCACCAGCGCGCCGTATCGATCCGCGAGGTCGCAGATATCCTTCAGGCGTGCGATCACGCCGTCCATCGAGAATACCCCGTCAGTGGCGATCAGCCTGGTGCGCGCGCCGGATGCTTCCTTGAGCCGGGTCTCGAGTTCATCGAGATCGTCGTTCGCGTAGCGCAGGCGCTGCGCCTTGCAGAGCCGCACACCGTCGATGATGCTGGCGTGATTGAGCGCGTCACTGATGACTGCGTCCTGCTCGTCGAGCAGCGTCTCGAACAGCCCGCCATTGGCGTCGAAGCAGGACGAATACAGTATCGCGTCGTCCATGCCGAGGAATGCCGCGAGTCGCGCCTCGAGCTGCTTGTGCACCGTCTGGGTGCCGCAGATGAAGCGCACCGAAGCCATGCCATAGCCGTGGGTGTCGAGGGCCTGGTGGCCGGCTTCGATGATGGAGGGGTGGTTGGCAAGCGCGAGATAGTTGTTCGCGCACAGGTTCAGCAGTTCGCGCCCGTCGGCCAGCCGCACGACGGGCTGCTGCGGCGAGTCGAGCACGCGCTCGGGCTTGAAGAGCCCCGAGCCCTTCAGTTCTTCGCACTGTCGGGCGAGTCGGTCGAGGAATGTCTGGTCCACGCGGGTTCTCCGGGCAAGCGCGGATTATAGGGGGCTTATAATGCGGCCGTGAGCCGGACCACTGAACCAGACGACGAAAGCGCCGACCGGGGCCGCGGAGCGGCTGCGACGGGCCTGCGCATGGACAAGTGGCTCTGGTGCGCGCGTTTCTTCAAGACCCGCAGCCTCGCCCAGCAGGCGGTCGATGGCGGCCACGTGCAGGTCAATGGCGAGCGGGCCAAGGCCTCGCGGCAGGTGAGGGTCGGCGACCGGCTGCGTATCACTCGCGAGCGCGAGCGCTTTGAGGTGGATGTCACCGGTATTCCTGCGCGCCGAGGTCCAGCGGTCGAGGCGCGAGGTTTCTACCTCGAAACTCCCGAGAGCGAGGCGGCCCGGGCGACCATGCGGGAGTTCGACAGGCTTGCCGCACCCGTGCACTCGGGGCGCCCCGACAAGAAAGAGCGCCGCGAACTGATGCGTCACGTGAAGGGCCGTAGTTAGCGCCTGTGCGATCGCCCCCGTGTATGCTCGCCGCAGTACCGGCCGGGACACCTCATGACCGCCTCGCTCTCGTCGCGCTCGACGCGGCTCTTCATGGCGCTGACCGCGTTCTTCGTCGGCAACGCGGTGGTGGCGGAATTCGTCGGCGTGAAGATATTCGCGCTCGAGCCCACTATCGGGCTGCCGCCTTTCGGCTGGAACCTGTTCGGCCAGGCAGGCTCGCTCAGCTTCACCGCTGGCGTGCTGATCTGGCCGATCGTCTTCATCATGACGGACGTCATCAACGAGTACTTCGGGCGTCGTGGCGTCCGGTTCATCTCGTTTGCGGCCGCCGGCATGATCACTTACGCATTTGTGTTCGCGTATGCGGCCATCCACCTGGCGCCAGCCGACTGGTGGATCACGGTCAACGAAGACCGCGGTGTGCCGGACATGCAGGCAGCCTACGGCAACGTGTTCGGGCAGGGCTTGTGGACCATCGGTGGTTCGCTGGCTGCGTTCCTGGTCGGCCAGATGATCGACGTGGCGATCTTCCACCGCATCCGCACCATGACCGGCGAGCGGTGGATCTGGCTGCGCGCCACGGCGTCCACCGCTGTCTCACAGCTCGTCGACAGTTTCGTCGTGCTCTACATCGCCTTCGTGCTTGGGCCGCAGCAGTGGCCGGTGTCACTGTTCCTGGCGGTCGGCACGGTGAACTACTGCTACAAGATGGTCATGGCGGTGCTGCTGAGCCCGCTGATCTACGTGGCGCGACACCGTATCGAGGCGTACCTCGGTCCGGCCGAGGCAGCGCGGCTCAAGGCCGAGGCCGCGGCGGACTGAGCTTGTGCCAGTGGCGGTGACATTGCACGGCACCGGTCCGTTGCTGACGCTCGGCGAGCACAGGATCCTGGTCGCAGCCCGCGATCGCGGCGATGCGACCGTCGAGTGCTCGCTGGACCTCGGTCGGTCGACCGCGACGGTCGAGACGGGCGAGGATGGGTGGACCTGGCGGGGCTGTCGCTACCCGTACCTCGACGCCTGTCGCGAGCGGACCATCTACTTCTGGGACGGCGATGCGTTCCAGCCCGCCTCGAGGTTCGCGGGCTCGCTGGTCAAGCTGGTGCCTACGGAGTGGGGCGCACCGACCTTCGAGATCGACGGGATCAAGATGCTGCCGACCCTGCAGGTGTCGCCATACGAAGACGCCGGTCGCAAGGTTGCGCTGGTCGAGCCGCTGGGAAAGGTCGTGCTCGACACGTGTGGCGGACTTGGGTATTTCGCGGCCTGGTGCCTGGCAGGGCGGGCGGCACGTGTATTGTCGTTCGAAAAGAACCCGGACGTGATCTGGCTGCGCGGCCTGAACCCGTGGTCACCGATGCCGGGAGACCGGCTCGAGCTGGAGGTAGGCGACATATCCTGCGAGATCGCACGGATTCCGGCCGCCTCCGTGGATGCGGTGCTGCACGACCCGCCGCGGTTCGGCATTGCCGGGGAGCTCTACTCTCAGGCGTTCTACGACCAGCTGGCCCGGGTGCTGCGACGGCGGGGCCGGATGTTCCACTACACGGGCATGCCTAACGCTCTCACGAGCGGACGCGACCTGCCACGCGAAGTCGCGGCGCGGCTGCGGCGCGCGGGATTCGAGTCGCGACCCGCGCTCGACGGGCTGCTCGCTTTCAGGGGCTGACCGACGCGGCGTTGCGTGCCTCGTCCAGCGCCTGGCGCAGGCGCGCCGCCCAGCGCTCCAGGATGATGTCCGCGGCCGCCTGGTTGGTGACCGAGTTTGCCGGCTCGCCCATGCCGCCCGTGCTTTCGTCCGCTTCCGTATCGATGACGCGCGCGAGCAGCTTGCTGGTCCCGCCGTCCCACAACTCCAGGTAAAGGGTCATCTGGCCCGCAGAGGCGACGATGTCCGCGCTGGGTGAGGGGTTGTCCGTCTCCGGCGCCGTGACGATGACGTTCAGAAGCGCTGGTCTCAAAATCAACACTCCCGGGCCCTGCGTGGTGACGATCTGGAAGTCGCCAGATTTCGAGAGTTCTGCCACGAAGACCTTGTTGAACTGTACGGAGAGGTCGTTCGTGATTCGTTTCTCGTCGTCCGGTGTCACCTGCGCCGCGAGATCCAGCTCATTTTCGTTGTAGTCGCGCGCCCAGTTCTTCGCGAACTGCACATCGCACTCGAGCAACCCGACGCTCCTGTACGATGAGAAGTCGGCTCCCGGCTTCACGTATACGGCGCCGTATTCCAGCTTCTTGCGAAGCTGCAGCCCGTCCGGGCTTACCTCCGGGTACTGCTGCTCGGCGGCTGGTGCGGCCACGGCGGCGAGCAGCAGCCACGCGAACCCGAGCATGACTCGGGCGATGGAATCAGGTCGGTTTGATGTCGGCACTTGCCACCCCACGGAAAAACGGAAATTCGGCACTTGTCACCCGTTCATGAGCCGGTGGGTCATGCGGGTAGCGAAAAACAGGTGCCTGGCTACTTGACGAGCTGGTTCAGCTCAAAGATCGGCAGCAGCATCGCGAGCACGATGACCAGCACCAGGCCGCCCATCAACAGGATCATCAACGGCCCGAGCAGGCCCACGACACCCTGCAGGATGGTGTCCAGCTCGCGTTCCTGGTGGATCGCCGCGCGGTCGAGCATGGTGTCGAGTTCGCCGCTCGACTCGCCGCTCGATATCAGGTGGATCATCATCGGCGGGAAGACACGGGCCGCACCCAGCGACTTGCCGATCGGGGCGCCCTCGCGCACGCGCACGGCCGCTTCCTCCACCGCTGCTTTCATCGGCAGATTTGATACCACTTCGGCAGAGATGCGCATGGCTTCGAGCACCGGTACTGTGCTCGACGTGAGCGTGCTGAAGGTCCGTGCGAAGCGCGCCGTGTTGGCGCCGCGCACGGCCTTGCCGATGACCGGGAGCGAGAGCAGGAACTGGTGCCAGACGCGCCGGTTCGACTCGACCTTGAGCCAGCGCGTGAACAGGAAGATCGCGCCGGCGATGGCGATCACGAGGTAGATGCCAAAGTGACGCATGAAGTCACTGCCGGCGATCAGCGCCTGGGTCAGCAGCGGCAGGGCCGCCTCGCTGGAGCGGAACACCTCGACCACCTTGGGCACGACCGAAACCAGCAGGAAGAACACGATCACCACGCACACCACGAACAGCAGTACCGGGTAGAGCATCGCGCTCAGTGTCCGGCTGCGGAGTTGCTGGCGGTTGTCGGTGTAGTCCGCGAGTCGCTCGAGCACTGCGTCGAGGTGACCGGAATGCTCGCTCGCTGCGATCGTGGCGCAGTAGATCTCCGGGAACGAGCCCGGGAAGTCCGCGAGCCCGTCGGCCAGCGTGTGGCCTTCCATCACCTTCGAGCGCACGCCCAGCATGATGCTGCGTACGCGCGGCTTGTCGGTCTGCTGTGAAACCGCGAGCAGCGCTTCCTCGAGCGGCAGCGCCGACTTCACCAGGGTCGCGAGCTGCCGGGTCACCAGTGCGAGGTCGGCGGCACTCAGGCCGCGCTGGAACTTGAACGTGAAAGACCGCCGCGAACTTGCGGTCTCCTGCTCGACCACCTCGTCCACCAGCACCGGCAGCAGCCCCTGCTCGCGCAGCAGCTGGCGGACCTGGCGCGGCGTGTCGCCCTCGAGCACGCCCTTGCGCTCCCGGCCCGCGGCATCCACCGCGACGAACTCGAAGGCTCCCATTCGTCAGTCCTCGCGGGTTACCTTGAGGACTTCCTCGATCGTGGTGATGCCGGCAAGCACCTTGGCCCGTCCGTCATCGCGGATGCCCGGTGTGCGGGTACGGGCATAGCGCTCCAGCTCGAGCTCGGACGCTCCATCGTGGATCATCGTGCGCATGTGCTCGTCGATCAGCACCAGTTCGTAGATGCCCGTGCGACCGCGGTAGCCGTTGGAGGTATCGCGCGCGGCCGGCCGGTAAAGCGTTGGTGCCGGGGCGCCGTCGGGAATGTTGAGCAGCCGCCGCTCGTATTCACCCGCTGTGTAGGCCTCGCGCGTCGCGGGATTCAGCACCCGCACCAGCCGTTGCGCGATTACGCCGACCAGGCTCGAGGACAGCAGGAATGGCTCGATGCCCATGTCGCGCAGGCGTGTCACGGCGCCTACGGCCGTGTTCGTGTGCAGCGTCGACAGCACCAGGTGGCCTGTCAGGCTCGACTGCACCGCGATCTGCGCGGTCTCGAGGTCGCGTATTTCGCCGACCATCACCACGTCCGGGTCCTGGCGCAGGATGGCGCGCAGGCCGCGGGCGAAGGTCATCTCGACGCGCGTGTTGACCTGGGTCTGCCCGATGCCGTCGATGTAGTACTCGATCGGGTCCTCGACCGTCATGATGTTCCGGGTCCGGTCGTTGATGCGATCGAGCGCCGCATACAGCGAGGTGGTCTTGCCCGACCCGGTAGGCCCGGTCACCAGCAGGATGCCGTTCGGCTTGTGGATCAGTTCGTCGGTGAGGGCCTGGGTCTTCGGATCCATGCCGAGGGAGTTCAGGTCGAGCCGGCCCGCCTGCTTGTCGAGCAGGCGCAGCACGACGCGCTCGCCGTGTCCGGAGGGGATCGTCGAGACGCGTACGTCCACGGCCCGACCCGCGACGCGCAGCGAGATGCGACCGTCCTGAGGGAGGCGCTTCTCGGCAATGTCGAGGCGCGACATGACCTTGATTCGCGACACGATCAGCGGGGCGACCGCGCGCTTGGTCTGCAGCACTTCGCGCAAGACTCCGTCCACGCGAAAACGGATCACCAGCCGGTTCTCGAACGGTTCGATGTGGATGTCGGAGGCGCTTTCTTTCACCGACTGCGTTAGGAGCGCGTTGATGAGCCGGATGACGGGAGCCTCGTCTTCGCTTTCGAGCAGGTCCGACGGCTCGGGGATGTCCTGCGCGAGGTCGGCGAGATCGGTTTTCTCCTCCAGCCCGCCCATCGCGTCCATGGTGGCGCTGGAGCCACCCTCGTAGGCCTGGCGCAGCAGCGACTCGAAGCGCTCCGCGTCCACGCGCTCGATCGTGAGAGGACGCCGCAGGTGTCGGCGCACCTCCGCTACGGCGAGCGGCGATGCTCCCTGGCGAACCACGGCATCCACCCGGTCCGCGGCGATACCCCTCACCAGCACTCCATGCCGCTTCGCAAACGCGAAGGGCAGCGGTCGCAGCGGCTCGGCGACGCGACCGGCCGCGGCCAGGATCGCTTCGTCGGTTGCGGCAGTGCTCACGGAGTCGTTCCCGCGGGCGGCTGGCCACCGGGCGCCGATTCGGCCTCGCCGAACGGCGTGGTCGGGTTGGCCTCCGGTCCCACGGTACCGGGCTCCGCCGTCGCGGGAGATTCGACCGAAATCGATGGCGACCCCGACTCGATCTCAGCCCGCTGGGCCGGCGTCGTGCCCGGCGGCGCCAGTTCCTGAGCCTCCCGCAGGGCATCGGACGGCACGAGCTTGTCGAGCGTGGGCAGCGCCGGCTGTCGCTCGGTCGGAAGCAGCGGCACCCGGCCGCCGAACATCACTTCCTGTTGGCCGCGCAGGTAGTTGTACTTGGCGTTGGTCTCGATGGCCGCGTCCACGCCGTCGCGCAGGATGCGCGGTCGTACGAAGAACATCAGGTTGGACTTCTTCTTGTTCACGCTGCGCGTCTTGAAGAGTTCGCCGAGAATCGGGATCGAGCCCAGGAACGGGACCTGGGACTTCTGCTCGGTCGCCTCATCGGAGAGCAGGCCGCCCAGCACGATGATGCCCCCGTCCTCTGCCATGACATTGGTCGTGATCGTGCGCTTGTTGGTGATCAGGCCCTGGCTCGCGGCCAGCACCTGCTCCGAGCTCGCAGCCAGGCTGGAAACCTCCTGCGAGATCTTCAGCACCACCGTGCCGCCGTCGTTAATCTGCGGCGTGATTTTCAGGATGATGCCGACTTCCTCGCGGTTGATGGTCTGGAACGGGTTCACCTGGCCACCGGCGCCGGAAATGCCCTGGTTGGTGTAGGAGCCAGTGACGATCGGCACCTCCTGCGCGACCTTGATCTCGGCTTCCTCGTTGTCGAGTGTCATCACGGAGGGCGTCGAGATAATGTTGGTGTTGCCGGTTGCCTGAAGTGCGCGGATCAATGCTGCCCAGCTGATTCCGTTGGTAACGATCCTGCCAACGCCGAGCGTCAGGCCGGTCGGTACCGCCGCGATGCTCGTCGGGTCCCGAATGCCCTGCAGGATTTCGCCGATGCCGGTGCCGTTGATGGGCTGTACGAAGCCGCCGGCGGGGAGGATGTCTCCGTTGGAGTTGCGGTCTGCGATCAGCCAGTTGACGCCGAGGTCGGCCGATTTGTCTACCGACATCTCGACCAGGATTCCTTCGAGCAGCACCTGCGCTCGGCGGATGTCGAGGCGATCGACGATGGCCATCACGGTGCGCATCATCTTCGGCGGTGCGGAGACGACCAGCGCGTTGGTCTGTGGCTCAGCCCAGATGGTCACGCTCTTGTCGCCGCCGCCCGACTGCACTGCGGCGGGGGCCGGTGTGGGGGTGCCGCCGGCCGACGCGGCAACCGTCGCGGCGATGCCCTGGATCTGCTCGCGCAGCTTGGCCGCGATCTTTTCCGCGTCGGCGTAGCGCAGGTAGCGTACCTGGGTGTCGCCGCCCGACTGAAGCGGGGTGTCCATGTGCGCGATCAGTGACTTGAGGCGCAGGCGCTGGGCACTCTCGCCGCTCACCAGCACGCTGTTGGTGCGGTCGTCGGCCACCATCTTCACCGTCGGCTTGCCGCCGCCTTCCGCGGCAGCAGTGCTGTACAGGCTGTTGACCGTCCGAACGACCTCGGCGGCGCTCGCGTGCTCGAGCGGAATGACGTCGATGTCCTCGTCACCGGTCTGGTCGATACGCTCGATGATGCGCGCCATGCGGTTAACGTTCGAGGCGCGGTCCGAGATGATCAGCATGTTCGACGCCGGGTAGGCGGCGAGATGGCCGTACTGCGGGATCAGCGGCCGCAGGATCGGCACCAGCTGCGCGGCGCTCACGTTCTTGACGGTGATGACCTGCGTGACGATTTCGTCGGAGGTCGAACTCACGCTCGAGGGCAGGTCATTGGCCGGCAGTTGGCGGGCGTTCGCATCGGGCAGGATCTTGATCACCTTGCCCGCCGGGACGGCGACGAAGCCGTGCACCTGCAGGATCGACAGGAACGCCTGGTAGAAGGCTTCGGGCGACATCGGCGTCGCCGAAATCATCGTGACCTGTGCCCTGACCCTGGGGTCAACGATGAAGTCCTTGCCGGTGACCGCGCTCACCGCCTCGATGATCTGCGAGAGGTCGGCGTCCTTGTAGTTGGGCGTGATGGCTCCCTGCTCCTGGCCGAGAGAGACTCCCGGGGGCGTCAGTGCCAGCAGCCCCGCGAGCGCGAGGCCCGACAGTGCGGGGGCCAACCAATCGAGCAGCTTTCGTTTCATCGTCACTCCGCTTGGTCCTGGCGTCCCGGGGACACTGGCATTTCGGTCACCGGCACAGCCTCTGGCAGGGCGGCCGCAGCGGCCGCTTCTGCGGCAACCTGGGCGTTGTTGATCGTCACCTGCGTGGGTTGTCCGTTGCGTTCCACTGTCACAGTGACTTCCACCGCGGAATTCATGGACTGCAAGATCTCCACCCCGCGCGCTGGATCGTCCAGCGGTGTCCCGTTGATCTCCGTCACGAGGTCGCCGGGCATCAGGCCCAGCCGGGTAAACTGCTGCCTGTCCCGCCCCGGGTATACCCGGTAACCGCGCTGCTGGCCATTGGCGAAGACCGGCTGCGGGCGGAGGATTTCCGTTATCGCGCCCGGGTTGGCAGCGGCAATCTCGCTCAGGCGGGTTCCCAGCATTGCGCCCTGGCTCGGTGGCGGAGCGGCCCCGGAGGGCCCACCCCCCTGGAACTTGCGCGGTAACATCAGCGCTTCGAGGCGTCCGCCGCGGTCGAGTATCACGCGGTCGGTGTAGACAGCCTGCAACTTGGTTCCGCCCGTGATCGTCTTGCCGACCGCGTAGACTTTCGCGTTGGCGGCACTCTCGCCGATGATGGCATAGCCTTTTTCAGGGTCAGCTTCGGCGATCGTACCTGCCAGCACCAGGTTCATGTTGGTGGCCGCAACAGCCTGTGGGTCGGTCGAGTCGGCACTTGCGCCCGCGACGCCGAACAGGTGTGCGTTCACAATAGCCTGCAGGTCAACGACCGGACCCGTCGGCGCTCCGGCGGCCACCGGAGCCGTTGTGGCCGGCTTGAGCCCTCGCGCGCCCATGATCGTCCAGGCCAGTTGCACCAGCTGCCAGGCCAGCAGCAGTACGAGCGCCATCGATACCAGCCATGGGAGCGACTGGATCCAGCGGCCAGACCGGACGTCGGCCGCGACTGAGGCGAGTCGGGAGAATGTTGGCGGCAGCTGCATTTCGGGCGTGCGTTCATCCGCCCGGCAGTTTGGCAGCCGGGATCCGCGAATCATACGGACTTGCGGGACCGCGTCTCAAGACAATCGCGCAAATATCGGATCTGCGGTCGATTGCACGGTCGCGCCCGGAGGCGCTTGTCAGGTGGGCGGCGGGGCCCTATATAGGATTGCCTGGAGCATTGTTGGAACATGAGCGAAGAGCATACGAGGCAGGAGCACGGCCGGGTGGTGGAGGAGGCGCGGCCCCAGGTCAAGCGCCCGCCGCTCTACCAGGTGATCCTGCTCAATGACGACTACACTCCCATGGAGTTCGTGGTAGACGTTCTCGAGCACATTTTCGGCATGGATCGCACCAGCGCGACGCGGGTCATGCTGGAGGTGCACACGCGAGGCAAGGGCGTGTGCGGGGTGTTCACCTACGAGATTGCGGAGACCAAGGTGGCGCAGGTGATGAGCTATGCGCGCCAGCACCAGCATCCGCTCCTTTGCACGATGGAAGAGGCCTGAAACAGTGTTGAGCAGCGAACTAGAAGTCTGCCTGAACGAGGCCTTCCAGTCGGCCCGGGAGGCGCGCCACGAATTCATGACCGTCGAGCACCTGCTGCTCGCGATTGTCGCTACGCCGAAGGTGGAGGAGATCCTGCGCGGTTGCGGCGCCGATTCCGCGCGGCTGGCCAAGGAACTCGACGAGTTCATCGACCAGACGACTCCGCGGCTCAAGCCCGACGACGAGCGCGAGGTGCAGCCAACGCTGGGGTTCCAGCGAGTGCTGCAGCGCGCCGTGTTCCACGTCCAGTCGAGCGGGCGCAAGGAAGTGTCGGTTGCCAACGTGCTGGTGGCGATCTTCAGCGAGAAGCACTCCCACGCCGCCTACCTGCTCGCGCTGCAGGACGTATCAAGGCTCGACGTGGTCAATTTCATCTCCCATGGCCTGTCCAAGCCGGGTGAGGAGCCCGGGCAGCAGGGAGACGAGCCCGCACAGCCTGAGGCAGAGCGCGAGGCGGACGGCGGCTCGGCGCTGGAGAAGTACGCGACCAACCTGAACCGGCTCGCCGAGGAGGGGCGGCTCGACCCGCTGATCGGCCGTAAGCTCGAAATTGAGCGAACCATCGAGATCCTGTGCAGGCGCCGCAAGAACAACCCGCTCTACGTTGGCGAGGCGGGCGTCGGCAAGACAGCGCTGGTCGAAGGGCTGGCAAGGATGATCGTTGCCGACGAGGTGCCGGAGGTGCTGGCCGGCAGCATCGTGTACTCGCTGGACCTCGGCACGCTGATCGCCGGCACCAAGTATCGCGGCGACTTCGAGAAACGGCTGAAAGCCGTGCTCACGGAGCTGCGCAAGCAGCCCGGGGCCATACTGTTCATCGACGAGATACACACGGTGATCGGCGCCGGTGCTGCCTCGGGCGGTGTGATGGACGCTTCGAACCTGATCAAGCCCGCGCTCGCCAACGGCGAGCTGCGTTGCATCGGTTCGACCACCTACCAGGAGTTCCGGGGCATCTTCGAGAAGGACCACGCGCTCACGCGGCGCTTCCAGAAGATCGACGTCGTCGAACCCAGCGTCGAGGAGACAGTGCAGATCCTGCGCGGTCTCAAGGCGCGCTTCGAGGAGCACCACGGCATCAGCTACGACGACGACGCATTGCAGGCTGCCGCGGACCTCGCCGCCCGCCACATCAACGACCGGTATCTTCCCGACAAGGCCATCGACGTGATCGACGAGGCGGGCGCGAGGCAGCGGCTGAAGCCGGTGGCCGAGCGTGTCGGCTCCGTCGACGTCGCGCAGATCGAGGACGTGGTGGCGCGTATCGCGCGCATCCCGCCGAAGACCGTCTCCTCGAACGACCGCGACGTGCTGCGTAACCTGGAGCGCAACCTGAAGCTGGTGATCTACGGGCAGGATCCCGCCATCGAGACGCTTTCGGCAGCTATCAAGATGTCGCGATCGGGTCTCGGCGACCAGAAGAAGCCTGTCGGATCGTTCCTGTTCGCGGGCCCGACCGGCGTCGGAAAGACCGAGGTCACGCGGCAGCTGGCGCTGGTGCTCGGTGTCGAGTTGATCCGCTTTGACATGTCCGAGTACATGGAGCGCCACACGGTCTCGCGCCTGATCGGGGCGCCGCCGGGCTACGTGGGATTCGACCAGGGCGGCCTGCTGACAGAGGCGATCGCCAAGCACCCGCATTGCGTACTGCTGCTCGACGAGATCGAAAAGGCGCACCCGGACGTTTTCAACCTTCTGCTGCAGGTCATGGACCATGGGACGCTGACCGACAACAACGGCCGCAAGGCGGATTTCCGCCACGTGGTGATAGTGATGACGACCAATGCCGGTGCGTCGGAGATGAGCCGTGCGCCGGTCGGTTTCATCGCGCAGGACAACGCGCCCGACGGCATGGAGGCGGTGCGCAGGCTGTTCGCGCCGGAGTTCCGCAACCGGCTGGACGCAATCGTGCAGTTCGGGCCGCTGGACGAACGCACCATCCAGAGGGTCGTGGACAAGCTGCTCGTCGAGGTCGAGGCCCAGCTCGAGCAGAGGGGCGTGGCGCTGCACGTCGAGGACGCCGCGCGGCGCTGGATCGCCGAGCGCGGTTATGACCCGAAGATGGGTGCACGCCCGATGGCGCGTGTCATCCAGGAGCACATCAAGCGGCCGCTGGCCGAGGAACTGCTGTTCGGCAGGCTCGAGAAGGGCGGCCACGCGTTCGTGGACGTCGGCGCCAACGGCGAACTGAAGATAGAGACGCGCTCGGTTGAGGAGCCCGCGCTGCTCGAGTGAATGGCTGCTGCCAGCGCAAGGCGAAGCGCTGCCGCCATCGGATGCGGGCCGCTACCTCGCGCGGAAGACGATCCGACCCTTGGTCAGGTCGTACGGCGTGATCTCGACCGTCACCGCGTCGCCCGTCAGGATACGGATGTAGTGCTTGCGCATCTTGCCGGAGATGTGGGCGGTCACTACGTGGCCGTTCTGCAGTTCGACACGGAAGGTCGTGTTCGGCAGGGTCTCGACCACCCGGCCTTCCATCTGTATCGCGTCTTCCTTCGCCATGCAGCCCCTCAAGCCGCGGTTCGAGCGGCGCGAATTCTGCATAAACGACCGGCGTTTGGCAACGCGAGGTCAGTCCCAGGCGGGGTGCGTGCCGGCGTGCGGAATGGCCGCGGAAAGCAGGGCGCTGAACCGGGCGCGGGGAATGCTGCGGGCGCCCAGGCTCTCGAGGTGCGGGCTCGTCACCTGGCAGTCGATCAGTTCGATGCCTCGCGCCATGGCTTCTTCCACCAGTCGCGCCAGAGCGACTTTCGACGCGTCGCGTTCGATGCTGAACATGGACTCACCGAAGAACACCCTGCCAAGCGCGACCCCGTAGAGGCCGCCGACCAGCCGACCGGCCTGCCAGGTCTCGACGGAGTGTGCGTGGCCGAGTCGATGCAGTTCCAGGTAGGCGGACTGCATGTCGGGCGAGATCCACGTGCCCTCCGGGCGCAGCTCCGTGTCCGCGCAGCGCACGACCACCTCCGCGAATGCCGAGTCCAGCCGGGTCTCGCAGCCGCGATTGCGCAACGTCTTGGCGAGGCTGCGGGAGACGCGGAACTCACCCGGAAACAGTACGGCGCGCGGGTTTGGCGACCACCAGAGGATCGGCTGTCCCACTGAGTACCAGGGGAAAATCCCGCGCCGGTAAGCCTCGAGCAGTCTCGCCGGAGACAGGTCGCCGCCCGCGCACAAGAGGCCGTCCGGCTCGTCCAGCGCCTGCTCGAGCGGCGGGAAGGCATCCGGCGGATCGCCGGGCCGGAGGAACCGGATCACGCGTCCGGCTCGCGATGAAATGGCAGGTGTTCTCCGGCAGCCTCGATGTACCGCACGACCGCGTCACGTTCACGCTCCAGGTAGCGGCCTATCGCAGATGACAGGCCGGGGTGCGCGAACCAGTGTGCCGAGCGGGTCAGCGTGGGCTCGAAGCCCCGCGCGAGCTTGTGCTCGCCCTGTGTGCCGGGGTCGAAACCGTCGAGTCCATGCTCGATGCACCACTCGATGCCCTGGTAGTAGCAGGCCTCGAAGTGCAGGCAGTCGACCTGCTGCGAGGCCCCCCAGTAGCGTCCGTACAGCCAGCGGTCGTCATGGAAGAAGATGGCTGCGGCGACCGGCTGGCCGCCCAGCAGCGCGAGCTTGACCATGATCGAGCCGGGCAGGCGACCGGCGACCAGCGCGAGGAAATCCGCGGTCAGGTAGTGGGCGTTGCCGTGCCTCAGGAATGTCTGCTCGGAGAAGCCGAATATGGCCTGCCACAGCTCCGGTTCCACGCCACTGCCGGAGAGCGTCCTGAAAGTCACGCCGGCCTCGGCCACGCGTCGCCGCTCGCGTCGGAGTTTCTTGCGCTTATCGGCGCGAAGTACGTCGAGGAAATCGTCGAAGTCGCGATAGCCGCGATTGCGCCAGAGGAATCGGCAGTCGTGGCGGGTGAGGAAGCCGGCGGCCTCCAGCACAGCCTGGTCATCGGGCGTCGTGAAATTCACCTGCGTGCCGGGCACGCCTTCGCGGCGCGCCGATTCGAGCAGTGCCATTGCGAGGACCGGCCGCTGGCGTCCGCCGTCCTGCGCGACCAGCAGGCGTGGGCCGGTCACCGGCGTGAACGGCACGGCCGAGACCAGCTTCGGGTAGTACTCGAGGCCGGCCTGGATACTGGCCTGGGCCCAGTTCCAGTCGAAGACGAACTCTCCCCAGGAATGCGTCTTCAGGTAGCGTGGCACCGCTCCGGTGAGCTGGCCGCTGCCGTCGCGCAACAGCAGGTGGCGCGGTATCCAGCCCGCGTCCTCCCCGATGCAGCCCGAGGATTCCAGCGCTTCGAGGAATGCATGGCGCAGGAACGGGTTGCCGGCCGAATCCAGTCGGTCCCAGTCGGCCGCTGCGACGTCCGCGATCCGCTCGATCGTCTCCGCCTGCACGCTCATCGGGGCGCCGGGCCGTGGTTCAGCCCGCGCTGGCTTCGAGCTGCTCGAGGTACTTGTCGGCGTCCAGCGCCGCCATGCAGCCGGTGCCGGCCGACGTTATGGCCTGGCGATACACGTGGTCGGCAACGTCGCCCGCCGCGAAGACGCCCGGCACGCTGGTGGCCGTAGCGCCACCGTCCGAACCTGATCGAACGGTGATGTAGCCGCCCTTCATGTCGAGCTGGCCCTCGAATATCTGCGTGTTTGGCGTGTGGCCGACTGCGATGAACACGCCGGCAACCGCAACATCGCGACTGCCCGAGCCGTCGGTCGCCGCGATGCGCACGCCGGTGACGCCCGTTTCGTCGCCGAGCACGTCTTCGACCGTGTGATTCCACGCGATGTCCACGACCCCGGCACGCTGCCGCTCGAACAGGCGGTCCTGCAGGATTTTTTCCGATCGCAGCTTGTCGCGCCGGTGCACGAGCGTGACGTGCGAGGCGATGTTCGACAGGTACAGCGCCTCCTCGACGGCGGTGTTGCCGCCGCCGATCACGGCGACACGCTGTCCGCGGAAGAAGAAGCCGTCGCAGGTCGCGCAGGCCGAGACGCCGCGACCGCGAAATGCCTGCTCGGACTCCAGGCCCAGGTAGCGCGCGCTTGCGCCCGTCGCGATGACCAGCGCGTCGCAGGTGTACTCGCCGCGGTCGCCCTTCAGCAGCAGTGGCCGCCGCGAGAAGTCCACCTCGCTCACGTGATCCATGACGATCTCGGTGTCGAAGCGTTCCGCGTGTTCGCGCATGCGCTCCATCAGGCCGGGGCCGGTGAGCCCATGCGGGTCGCCGGGCCAGTTGTCGACCTCGGTGGTGGTCATCAGCTGCCCGCCCTGTTCCATGCCGGTCAGCAGCAGCGGCTTGCGGTTTGCGCGCGCCGCGTACACGGCCGCGGCGTAGCCGGCGGGCCCGGAGCCCAGGATGATCAGCGGCGAGTGACGGGGATCGCTCATGTATACTTCCTCGGGCTTTGGCGCCATGGCCGGACGGGGGCGCGGCATGGTAAGCAACATCCCGTCCCGCGGCAAAACAGCCGCTGAAGGGCTTTTGGGCGCTGTCGGGCACGGCGCGCTGGAGCCGGCCGAAGCATCCCGGTAATCTACTTAACTTCATACGCTTACGCGAAAGTATTGAGCTTTCAGGTGAACACCGGTGGCGAGGACTGAATCCAAGACCGACGCGGCGTCAGGCGTAGCTCGAGGCCTGCGCGAGAGCGCCCTGTGGGTATTCGGCGCGCTGGCGTTGATCCTGCTGGTGGCGCTCGCGACCTATGACAGCGCCGACCCGGCGTTCTCCTCGACCGGGCAATCGGGACCGATCACCAACCTGATCGGCCCGTTCGGTGCATGGCTGTCCGACCTGTTCTTCGTGCTTTTCGGCGGGCCCGCTTTCCTGTTTCCGGTGATGCTGGCATTCGCCGGTTGGACGTTGTTCCAGGAGAGACGCAGCGCCGAGCCCTTCGACCGGCGCACTTCGGCGCTGCGCAGCGCCGGTTTCGTGCTGGCGCTGGCAAGCAGTTGCGGACTGGCGACGCTGCATTTCGACGCCGGGTCGTTGCCGTATTCAGCCGGCGGACAGGTGGGCTCGCTGGTGGGGGACGGCCTGGCCGCTGTCTCGAGCCCGCTCGGCGCGACACTGCTGCTGCTGGCCGTCTGGCTGGGGTCGGTGTCGCTCTTCACCGGCATATCCTGGCTCGACGTAATGGACCGCATCGGCCATGGCGTGCTTGCCGCGATCGACTGGGCGAAGGAGCGCAGTTCCACGGCGCGCGACGTCAAGGCCGGGCGCGAGGTGAAGCAGGCCCGGCAGGGGATCGTCCGCGAGGAGCAGAAGAAGGCCGCGGAGCGCAAGCCGCCGAGGATCGAGGCTGTTGCGCCAAGGGTCGAGAAGAGCGAGCGCGTTGAGAAAGAAAAGCAGGTCTCGATGTTCGAGCGACTGGGCTCGACGGAACTGCCGGAACTCTCGCTGCTCGACGACCCGCCGGCGCGAAAGGGCGGCTATTCGCCGGAGGCGCTCGAGGCGATGTCGCGGCTCGTGGAGCTGAAGCTGCGTGATTTCGGCGTCGAGGCCGAGGTGGTGGAAGTCCATCCCGGCCCGGTCATCACGCGATTCGAGCTGCGTCCTGCACCCGGCGTGAAGGTCGCCCAGATCTCGCACCTGGCGAAGGACCTCGCCCGTGCACTGTCCGCGGTCAGCGTGCGCGTCGTGGAGATCATCCCCGGCAAGTCGACCATGGGCCTCGAGATCCCCAACGAGACACGCGAGATCGTCACGCTTGGCGAGATAGTCAAGTCGAAGGCCTATGACGACATGGGCTCTGCGCTCGCGCTGGTGCTCGGCAAGGACATTGGCGGGAACCCGATGGTCGCGGACCTGGCGCGCATGCCGCACCTGCTGGTTGGCGGTACGACCGGCTCGGGCAAGTCCACCGCGATCAACGCGATGGTGCTTTCGCTGCTCTACAAGTCGTCCGCCGAGCACGTGCGGATGATCATGATCGACCCGAAGATGCTGGAACTCTCGGTCTACGAGGGCATTCCACACCTGCTGGTGCCGGTCGTGACCGACATGAAGCAGGCGGCCAACGCGCTGCGCTGGTGCGTGGCCGAGATGGAGCGGCGCTACCAGCTGATGGCTGCCGCGGGCGTGCGCAACCTCGCCGGATTCAACCGCAAGGTGAAGGACCTTGCCGACGCCGGCAAGCCGATGCGCGACCCGCTGGAGCTGAAGCGGCTGCCGCCCGGTGGCGACCCGGAAATGGTTTCCATCGTCGAGCCGCTGCCGTTCATCGTCGTGGTCGTTGACGAACTCGCCGACCTGATGATGATCGTCGGCAAGAAGGTCGAGGAACTGATCGCGCGCCTGGCCCAGAAGGCACGCGCGTCGGGCATACACCTGATCCTCGCGACGCAGCGGCCGTCGGTGGACGTGATCACCGGCCTCATCAAGGCCAACATCCCGACGCGGATCGCGTTCCAGGTGTCGGCCAAGGTCGACTCGCGCACTATCCTCGACCAGAGTGGCGCCGAGGCGTTGCTGGGCCACGGCGACATGCTGTTCCTGCAGCCGGGCACATCGCTGCCGGTGCGCGTACACGGTGCCTTCGTGTCGGATGCCGAGGTGCACCGGGTCGTCGGTCGCCTCAAGGCCGCCGGCCCACCGTCCTACATGGACGAGATCCTCGACGGCCCGTCGGCACCGATTCCTGGCCTGCCGGGTGAATCGGGCGGCAACGGCGAGGACAGTGGTGATCCGGAGCAGGATCCGCTGTATGACGAGGCCGTGCGCATCGTGGTCGAAAGCCGCAGGGCATCGATCTCGGGCGTGCAGCGCCGGCTCAAGATCGGCTACAACCGCGCCGCGCGCATGATCGAGGCGATGGAGGCGGCCGGGCTTGTCGGCCCACTGCAATCCAATGGCAGCCGTGAAGTGATTGCGCCACCTCCGCCGGAATCCGACTGAGCAGCTGCATGA
>JALHTE010000067.1 GCA_022865595.1 Steroidobacteraceae bacterium
CGAGGATGTCGCCCAAATCCCAGTGCTTGAAAGCGTCGTGCACGGCGGCGCCCGTCTGGTCGTTGCTGATGTAGAGCTGCATGCGCCCGCTCATGTCCTGGATGCTGGCGAAGCTCGCCTTGCCCATCACGCGCTTGAACATCATCCGCCCGGCGCTGGTCACGACCGTCGGGTTCGCCTCGAACCACTCGGGCGGATGGGCGTCGTAGCCGACGTGCAGATCCTCGGAGGTGGAGTCGCGGCGGAAGTCGTTGGGAAACGCATTGCCCCGCTCGCGCAGCCGCGCCAGCTTGGCGCGCCTTTCGGCGATCAGGTGGTTTACCTCGACCTCGGCTCTTTCGTCAGTCATGCCAGCAATCCCTCGACGCCCCACCGCGTCTCATTACTACGCGCCACGCTCAGAGCCCCTGCTTCAGGCTCGCCTCGAGGAACGGATCGAGGTCCCCGTCGAGCACCGCGCCCGTGTTGCCGATCTCGACGCCGGTGCGGAGGTCCTTGATGCGCGACTGGTCCAGCACGTAGGAACGGATCTGGTTGCCCCAGCTCACGTCCGACTTGGAGTCCTCGAGCACCTTGGCGGCGGCGTTGCGCTTGTTGACCTCGAGCTCGTAGAGCTTCGCCTTCAGCATCTTCATCGCGGTCGCGCGGTTCTTGTGCTGGCTGCGCTCGTTCTGGCATGCCACCACGATGCCGCTCGGCATGTGCCGGATGCGGACCGCCGACTCGGTCTTGTTGACGTGCTGGCCGCCCGCGCCGCTGGAACGGTACACGTCCATCTCGAGGTCGGCAGGATTGATGTCGATGGAGATGTCGTCGTCCACCTCGGGCGAAACGAACACCGACGCAAACGACGTGTGGCGGCGCGCGTTCGAGTCGAATGGCGACTTGCGCACCAGGCGATGCACACCGGTCTCGGTACGCAGCCACCCGTAGGCGTACTCGCCTTCGATCAGCATCGAGCAGCTCTTGATTCCGGCGACTTCACCGTCGCCCTGGTCCGTGATTTCCACCTTGAAGCCCTGCTTGTCCGCCCAGCGCACGTACATCCGCATCAGCATCTGTGCCCAGTCCTGGGCCTCGGTGCCGCCAGCGCCCGCCTGGATGTCGAGGAAGCAGCTGTGAGGGTCCATTTCGCCCGGGAACATGCGCCGGAACTCGAGGCGCTCGATCTCGCGCTCGATGCGCGCGGCATCCTGCTCGACGGCTCTTACGGTCCCTTCGTCGTCCTCCGCCTCGGCGAGTTCGAGCAGCTCGGTCGCTTCGGCCAGCCCCTTGTGCATCTTGTCGAGCGTGCCGACGACCGCTTCGAGCGCAGTGCGCTCGCGACCGAGTTCCTGGGCTCGCTCCGGCTTGTTCCAGATCGCCGGGTCCTCGAGCTCGCGCAGGACCTCGGTCAGTCGTTCGCTGCGACCCTCGTAGTCAAAGATACCCCCTGAGCGCACCGGAGCGCTGCGCGAGGTCTTCAAGTGAGCGGCGGATCGGATTCGTTTCCATCGGTGAACCGGATAGTGGGAGCATGGGACGAACGGAGAAGTTTATCACGGCAGTGGGCGCAGCCATTCCGACACCAGCTGCAGGCGGCGCGCGCCCGCGTACTCGTTGATCGAGGGGCGGTAGACGAACTCCACCTCCTGCTGAGGCCGCGGCGTCGGGGCGGAGGCATCGTCGAGATACCGGAAGGCGATCGCGTCGGCAAACTCGCCGGACGCTGCCTTCAGGCGCAGCTTCAGGTGCCGTTCCCCGACGATTCGCGTTTCCACGACGCCGAAGCGCCCGTCGAATGCCGGCTCCGGGAAGCCAGAGCCCCAGGGCCCGCCATCGCGCAATGCCAGTGCGGTATCGAGGTTGAACTCGCCCGGAAGCAAGGGTCCGTCGCTGTGCAGGTCGCCACTCAGCGTGTACGGGTCGATGCGCCGCTCCACCTCCTCGGCAAAGGCGCGCTCGAAATCGCCGAGCACGGACTCGCGGAGTGTCATGCCGGCCGCCATTGCGTGCCCGCCAAACTTCTCCAGCATGCCGGGGTTGCGTGTCGCGACCGCGTCGAGCACGTCGCGCACATGGACGCCAGGCACGGAGCGCGCGGAGCCCTTGACCCAGCCCGCGTCTCCAGGCGCAAACGCTATCACCGGCCGATGAGCCCGGTCCTTGATCCGCGACGCGACCAGGCCGATCACTCCCTGGTGCCAGCCCGCGTCGAACAGGCACAGGCCCGCAGGCATGCGCCCCTCCAACCCTGCGACCAGGGCCTCGACCTTGGCGAGCGCCTCCACCTGCATGCGGCCCTCGAGTTCCCTGCGATCGCTGTTCAGTTGCGACAACCGGGCAGCGAGTTCCCTTGCCTGCGCCTCGCTGGCTGTCAGCAGGCACTCGATGCCCAGCGACATGTCCTCGAGACGACCGGCCGCATTCAGGCGCGGCCCCGCCTGGAAACCCAGGTCCTGCGCAAACACGCCCTCCACAGAACGCCCGGCCAATTCGAGCAGCGCGCGCAATCCCGGCGCGCAGCGACCGGCACGTATGCGACGCAGTCCCTGCGCGACGAGGATGCGGTTGTTCACGTCCAGTGGAACGACGTCGGCCACCGTGCCGAGCGCCACCAGGTCGAGCAGGTCCGCGGGGTTCGTGTCGGCATCCGCGGGCACCATGCCTGCCTCGCGCATCCGTCGGGTCAGGGCCGCCATCACGTAGAAAGCGACGCCGACCCCGGCCAGAGACTTCGACGCGAAGCGCTCACCCGGCAGGTTGGGATTCACGATGACCGCGGCTTCCGGAAGCGCGCGGCCCGGCAGGTGGTGGTCCGTGACCAGGACCTGGATGCCGGTGCGATTCGCCTCGGCCACGCCTTCCAGTGATGAAATGCCGTTGTCGACGGTAACGATCAGCGACGGCCGGGATTGCGCAGCGACACGCACGATTTCCGGCGTCAGCCCGTAACCGAACTTGAAGCGATCCGGCACCAGGAAGCCCGGATCGGCGAACCCGAGGCGACGCAACTGCCTTACCACTACGGCGGTACTCGTCGCACCATCGGCGTCGAAGTCGCCAATGACCAGCACCCTGCCGCCGCTGCGATGGCAGTCGAGCAGCAGGTCCGCGGCAGCATCGACGCCGCCAAGCGTGCCGACCGGCAGCAGGCGCTCGAGGCCTAGGTCGAGATCCTCCGCGGCCTCGACACCGCGCGCCGCATAGACGCGCCGCAGTGCCGGGTGCAGGCCTGCAGTAGCTGCGGGCAGCCGCTGCTCGTCGATCGCACGTCGCAGGATGCGGCGGCTCATGCCGGCGCCCCGGCGAGCGGGTGCGCGCGCCGCCAGAACTTGAATCGCGCACTGCGTTCCACCGCATATGCGCGACCGCCCAGAAGCAGGTCTACGCCGCTGACGATCCCTGAGCGCAGCGCAGCCAGTGCGGGCGCAAAGCAGCTTCGCTCGGCCTGCGCGAGCGCGTCGATCAATCCATTCCCGGAGAGGCTGTCGCCCGGCGGGCGTGAACCTGCGACCAGGACCTGGCCTCCGCCCGCATCGAAGCCCTTCGCAAGCTCGTCCAGTGGCTCGCTCTGCATGCCGTTCAAGCGCCAGATTCCCGACAACCATGCATCGTCCGTGTACAGCATCGGCAGGCTCACCTCATCGGTCTCCTCGAACCGGCCAAACCCCCAGAGCCACAGTGTGTTGATCGCCGGTCGCCCGTGACCTGCGCGATCCTGGTTGACTGGATGCTCGTGCAGCAGCATCTGGATCTCATTCATCAGCGCGCGAACCCGGGCACCGTCGCGCCCGCCCGGCATCAGGTCCCGGATACTGCGTCCTGCCGCGAGTTCCGGCTCGACGCTGCCGCATTCGATCGGCTCGTCGCATTCCAGTTGCCAGTCGACCCATCCGGCCTGCGCATGCAGCCTCAATCCGCGTCCCTCGAGGTGCCGGTTGATGTCCTCGAGCAGCGCCGACGATTCCCCGGCCTGCACTTCCACATCTTCGGGGGCCAGTCGCAGGTGCTCGATTGCGGTTGCGAGGTGCACCGGCCTCGCACAGGCCCAGGTGCCTTCTGGTGGCCTGCCGGTGCTGTTTGCGCGCCCTGCGGGACCCGCAGGGCATCGACGCAGCAGGTCTGTCCTTGCAGCGACTGGTGCCAGCAGCCACTCCCGCCACGGAATGTCCTGCACTGGATTTGACCGTCCACGCGCGAGCAGCCATTCCGCGGCAGGCACGCGTGCACAGGCCCGACCCTCGATGGCGGCAGCGCCGAGCGCCGGCTCGAGCCACGGCAGCACGACCCGCAGACGATTCTGCCCGCGCTCGATCACGTTCAAACCTCCCGAAACTGGAATACCGCGGCGGTGACCTGCCGGGCCCTGTTCCAGTATGTTAACGCCATGAAGATTAGTCTCGACCAGCCGACGACAATAAACGTGGTGCGCGGATACGGCCCGGGCTTGATCCGGATCGGCGACCGCAGCTTTGGCCGCAGCGTCATCGTCACCCCGACGACGCTGATCGAAGACTGGCGGCCAACCGGCATTGCCGAGCTGCTGGCCGAGGACCTCGAGCCGCTGCTGCGCCTGCGCGCGGAAGTGCTGTTGATCGGCTCGGGCCTTCGCCAGGTCTTTCCGGAGCGTGCGACGATGGCAGCGCTGTATTCCACCGGCCTCGGATTCGAGGTCATGGACACCGGTGCCGCCTGCCGAACCTACAACGTGCTTGCCGCCGAAGGCCGCGATGTCGCGGCCGCGCTGATCGTCGAACCTGCCGATTGACAGGTGTTCGCTACTGCACGGGCAGTACCAGGATCGCGCGGAAGTCGTTGACGTTGGTCCTCGTCGGACCGGTTACGACGCCATCACCGAGCGCCCCGAAGAAGGAATGCGCGTCGTTGGCATCGAGGAACGCCTTCGGCTCGAGCCCGAGCTGTCCGGCGCGCTCCAGCGTGTCAGGCGCCCACACGGCGCCCGCGATCGGTTCCGTGCCGTCCACGCCGTCGGTGTCGCAGGCGATCGCGTGGATGTTCGCGGCCGGCCCGAGCGCAATGCCGAAAGACAGCAGGAACTCGACATTGCGGCCGCCGCGGCCCCCGCTGCGGACCGTGACCGTGGTCTCCCCACCGGACAACAGCAGGCACGGGGCTCGCGCCGGCCCGGTACCGTGCGCCACCGCAAGGGCAATTGCGGCCATTTCCCGACCGACTGCCCGCGCCTCGCCCTCGACCCGGTCTGACAGGACGAGCGGCGTCACGCCCTGCTCCCGTGCCATCGCAGCAGCAGCGTCGAGCGACTGCTGCGGCGTGGCCACCAGCCTGTACTCCGCGCGCGCGAGTCGCGGATCGCCGGGCTGGACGGATTCCCAGCGGCCGCCCGACAGTGCGTCGCGCACGTGGTTCGGCGCCGCGATGTCGCGGCGATCCAGGATCGCCAGCGCGTCCGCGCAGGTCGTCGGATCGGCCACGGTCGGACCGGAGGCGATGTCGACCGGGTCGTCGCCGGGCACGTCCGAGATGGCCAGCGTCACGAGGCGGGCAGGACTGCAGGCGACACCGAGCCTGCCGCCCTTGATGCTCGAGAGATGCCGGCGCACGCAGTTGATCTCGGAGATCGCCGCGCCTGAGCGCAGCAGCTCGCGGGTGATCGCCTGCTTCTCGCTCGATGCGAGACCGTGAGCCGGAAGTGACATCAATGCCGAGCCGCCACCCGACAGCAGGCAGATGACCAGGTCGTCGGGGCCGAGCCCGGACACACGCCGCAACATCTCCCGCGCTGCGCGCTCGCCTGCGTCACTGGGCACGGGGTGGGCGGCTTCAAGTACCTCGATTCGCGGGCAGCGCAGGCCGTGCCCGGTGGCGGTTACCACGACACCGGTGAGCTCGCGTTCCCAGTGATGATCCAGCGCGAGCGCCATCGCAGCGGCGGCTTTGCCCGCGCCGATCGCGACGGTGCGGCCGCGTGGCGCGCCTGGCAGGAACCCGGGCAGACAGTTTTCGGGCTGCGCGGCCTCGAGCGCCGCGTCGAAGGCGGCTCGCAGCAGTGACTTCGGCGTCATCCCACCGGCCACCGGTCGGGTCATCGCAGCCGATGCCTCAGCCCAGTCCCTGCAGCAGGGGCACGAAGGTCACCGACCCGAGCACCTCGCGCTCGAAGTTGTC
>JALHTE010000068.1 GCA_022865595.1 Steroidobacteraceae bacterium
CCAGCCCGAGGTCCTGGCCCACCTTTACGCGCAGCGCGCCGAGGGCGTCATTGACCACTTTCGCCTTGTCGGCGCCGAAGAACACCAGGTCGCCGGTGGCCGCACCGGTGCGCTCCACCAGGCCGGCAAACGCCGCGTCCGACAGGAATTTAAGGATCGGCGACTGCAGGCCGTCGCGGCCTTTCGAAGCGTCGTTGACCTTGATGTACGCGAGACCCCTGGCGCCGTAGCGCGCGACGAACGCCGTGTAATCATCGATCTGCTTGCGCGACAGTTTCTCGCCGCCAGCCGGAACGCGCAGGGCCGCCACGCGACCGTCCTTGTCGGCCGCAGGCGCCGCAAACACCTTGAAGTCGCAGTCCTTCACCAGGTCCGCGACGTCCACGAGCTCGAGCGGGATGCGCAGGTCCGGCTTGTCGGATGCGTAGCGGCGCATCGCCTCGGCATAGGTCATGCGCGGAAACGGGTCCGGGAGTAACACGCCCAGGGCCTTGGCAAAAATATCGCGCACCAGGCCTTCCATCAGCGCCAGGATCTCGTCGCGCTCGAGGAACGAGGTCTCGACGTCGAGCTGGGTGAACTCGGGCTGGCGGTCGGCACGCAGGTCCTCGTCGCGGAAGCAGCGCACGATCTGGTAGTAGCGATCGAACCCGGACATCATCAGCAGCTGCTTGAAGATCTGCGGCGACTGCGGCAACGCGAAGAACTTGCCCGGCTGCGTCCGGCTCGGAACCAGGTAGTCGCGCGCGCCCTCAGGCGTCGCCTTGGTCAGCATCGGCGTCTCTACGTCGATGAACCCGTGGCCGTCGAGGTATTCGCGCATCGCGCGCGTAACTGCATGGCGCAGTCGCAGCCGCTTCTGCATCTCGTCGCGACGCAGGTCTATGTAGCGGTACTTGAGCCGCGTCTCTTCCTTCACGTCCTCGTCGAGCTGGAATGGAATCGGCTCGGCGCGGTTCAGCACTTCGATCTCGCGCGCAAGCAGTTCCACCTGGCCAGAGGCGAGGTTGGCGTTGGCAGTTCCGGCCGGGCGTGGCCGCACCAGGCCCGTGACCTTGATGACCCACTCGCCGCGCAGGCGCTCGGCCTCGGCGAACACCGCGGCCGCATCCGGGTCGCACACGACCTGCAGCAGGCCCTCACGGTCGCGAAGGTCCACGAAGATCACGCCGCCGTGGTCGCGTCGACGGTGAATCCAGCCGGCAACCGAGACGGTGGAACCGACGAGGGTTTCGTTGACCTCGCCGCAATAGTGAGTGCGCATGGGCATTGGAAATTCCAGGGGCGCCGAATGTTACGGTTCGGCCTGTTGCGGCGCAAGACGACCGTCCGGCGTCGGAGCCCGCCAGGTCGGTACGACGACCCCGAGCGTGAACAGCATCTTGAATGCCTCGTCCACCGTCATGTCCAGGATCACGATCTCGTCGTCCGGGAACAGAACCAGGAACCCGGTGGTCGGGTTGGGCGTGGTCGGGACGAACACGCCGGTCACCTTCTGCGCGGTCTTGGCCTGCGCTTCCTCGAGATCGTGCGCCGTGATGAAGCCGATGCTGTACACACCCTTGCGGGGGAATTCGACCATCACGACCTGCTTGAACGAGCGACCCGTGTCCGTGAGCACCGTCTCGCTGAACGACTTGGCGCCGCCGTAGACGGGCCCGATCACCGGGATCCGTCGCACCAGCGACTCGAGGCTGCCGACGATCCGGCCGCCAAACAGGTTCTTGACCAGCAGTCCGGTCAGGAAGAGCAGCAGCAAAGACAGGATCACGCCGACACCGGGCACGTAGGTCCCGACCAGCGTCTCGGGGCGCCAGGCATGGGGCAGCAGCACCAGCGACTGGTCGAGGATCCGCGCCACGAAGCGCAGCACCCAGACCGTCACCATGATCGGGATCCAGACCAGCAACCCGCCGATCAGGTAATTGCGGAATGTCTTCAGCGGATGTCGGCGTCCCGCCTCGTCCGGCACTGGAGGATTCGGGGGTATTTGCCCAGGGCCGGGACGGTCAGCGCTTGCGGGCACGGGCGGGCGCCTTTTTCCGTGACGGTGCTCTTGCCGGCGGCTTCCTGGCGGCGCTCGACGGCTTCGAACGCCGGGCGCTCCCGGACGCAACAGCGGCGGGCCTGGCCTCCGGCTTGGATTCGGGCTTGGACTCAGCCTTGGATTCAGGCTTGGCGACCGGATTGGCTGCTGTCTTTGCCTCGGCGGCAGCCGGCTCAGCGTCACCTTTCTGCGCCAGGTTCCGTTTCTGTTCCTTGTCGGACTTGAAGTCCGTCTCGTACCAGCCGCTGCCGGCGAGCCGGAACAACGGCGCCGACATCAGTCGTTTCAGCGTGTGTCGCCCGCATTCCGGGCACTCGCGGAGCGGCTTGTCGGAAATCTTCTGCAGCGCCTCGAGGTGATGGTCGCACTTCGAGCACTGGTATTCGTAGATTGGCATGGTCGGGTCGAGTCCCTGGTGCGAACGGGCGATTATACGGAATCGGGATGGCCCGCCGTCTTTCGACTGCGCGGGTCGCCCCGGGCGAGGTCAGGCCCTCTTGCGCTTCGAAGGCGCTGTCGAACCGGCTTCGTCGTGCCCCGAAAATACCAGCTTCCCGTCGCTTGCCGTTACCAGCACGCGGTCGCCCGGCCCGAAGTCGCCGCGCAGGATGGACTGCGCCAGCGGGTTTTCGAGCTGGTGCTGGATCGCGCGCTTCAGCGGCCGCGCTCCGTAGACCGGGTCGAAACCGGCCTCGCTCAACAGGTCCAGCGCAGAGTCGTCGAGGACGAGTTCCATGTCCCGGTCCGCCAGCCGGCGGCGCAGGAAACCGACCTGGATCTCGACGATGGAGCGCAGGTCCTCGCGGCCGAGCGGGTGGAACACCACGACCTCGTCCACGCGGTTGATGAACTCCGGGCGGAAGTGGCTGCCGACGATTTCCATCACGGCAGACTTCATCTTCGCGTAGTTGGCCTCGCCGGCGAGTTCCTGGATGACCTGCGAACCGAGGTTCGAGGTCATGATGATCACGGTGTTGCGGAAATCGACGGTGCGGCCCTGGCCGTCCGTCAGGCGCCCGTCATCGAGCACCTGCAGCAGCACGTTGAATACGTCGGGGTGGGCCTTCTCGACCTCGTCGAGCAGGATCACGGAGTACGGCCGGCGGCGCACGGCCTCGGTGAGATATCCGCCCTCCTCGTACCCCACGTAACCCGGAGGCGCGCCGATCATCCGCGCCACGGAGTGCTTCTCCATGAACTCGGACATGTCGATGCGCACCATGGCCTCCTCAGTGTCGAAGAGGAATTCGGCGAGCGCCTTCGAAAGCTCGGTCTTGCCGACGCCGGTCGGACCGAGGAACAGGAACGACCCGTTCGGCCGGTTCGGATCGGAGAGTCCGGCGCGCGAACGCCGGATCGCATCGGACACGGCCTTGACAGCCTCCTGCTGTCCGACGACGCGCTTCGAAAGTGCCTCCTCCATGCGCAGCAGCCTGTCGCGCTCGCCTTCGAGCATTTTTGACACCGGGATACCGGTCCACTTCGAGACGACCTCGGCAACTTCCTCCTCGGTCACCTTGTTGCGAACCAGCGTCGGCACCTCGGCTTCGGCCTCCTGCGCGTCGAGCAGGCGCTTCTCGAGTTCCGGGATCCTGCCGTACTGCAGTTCCGACATGCGGCCGAGGTCGCCGGCCCTGCGGGCCGCGTCGAAGTCGACCCGCGCGCGCTCGAGGTCTTCCTTGATGCGTGCCGCGCCCTGTGCCGTCGCCTTCTCTGCCTTCCAGACTTCCTCGAGATCCGAATACTCCTTCTCCAGGCCTCCGAGCGTAACCTCGAGCTGCTCGAGTCGCTTCTTCGACGCCTCGTCTTTTTCTTTCTTCAGCGCTTCACGCTCCATCTTCAACTGGATGGTGCGGCGCTCGAGACGATCCATCGATTCGGGCTTCGAGTCGATCTCCATGCGGATGCGCGAGGCTGCCTCGTCGATCAGGTCGATAGCCTTGTCTGGCAGCTGCCGGCCCGAAATGTAGCGATGCGAGAGCGTCGCCGCGGCGACGATCGCCGGATCAGTGATCTCGACCCTGTGGTGCACGGCATAGCGCTCCTTCAGGCCGCGCAGGATCGCGATCGTGTCCTCGACCGAAGGCTCGTCCACCAGCACCTTCTGGAAGCGGCGCTCGAGCGCAGCGTCCTTCTCGACGTACTTGCGGTACTCATCGAGCGTGGTCGCGCCGACGCAATGCAGCTCGCCGCGCGCGAGCGCCGGCTTCAGCATGTTGCCGGCGTCCATGGCGCCTTCGGCCTTGCCTGCGCCGACCATCGTGTGCAACTCGTCGATGAACAGGATCACACGGCCGTCCTGCTTCGACAGGTCGTTCAACACGCCCTTCAGGCGCTCCTCGAATTCGCCGCGGAACTTCGCGCCCGCGATCAGCGAGCCCATGTCGAGCGCAAGGATGCGCTTGTCGCGCAGGCTATCGGGCACCTCGCCGTTCACGATGCGCAGCGCGAGGCCCTCGACGATCGCCGTCTTGCCGACGCCCGGCTCGCCGATCAGCACGGGATTGTTCTTGGTGCGACGCTGCAGCACCTGGATGGTGCGACGGATCTCGTCGTCGCGACCGATCACCGGGTCAAGCTTGCCCTGCTCCGCGCGCTCGGTCAGGTCGATGGTGAATTTCTCCAGTGCCTGGCGCTGGTCCTCGGCGTTTGCATCGGTGACCTTCTCGCCGCCGCGCACCTCGTCGATCGCGCGTTCGACCGCACCCTTGACCGCGCCGCAGTCGCCGAGGATCCGGCCGAGCTGGCCCTTGTCCTCGAGCGCGGCGAGCACGAACAACTCGCTCGACACGAACTGGTCGCCGCGCTTCTGCGCGAGCCTGTCGGTGACGTTCAGCAGCTTGCCGAGGTCGTTGGAAACATGGACCTCGCCGCCAGTACCTTCGACGCTCGCAAAGCCATCTATCGCCTGGCCCAGCTGGGAGCGCAGGCGGTTCACGTTGACGCCGGCCTTGTCGAGCAGCGGTCGTACCGACCCGCCCTGCTGGTCGAGCAGGGCAAGCATCAGGTGCGCGGGCTCGATGAACTGGCTGTCGCGGCCCACTGCCAGCGACTGGGCGTCGGCCATGGCCATCTGGAACTTGCTGGTCAATTTGTCCATTCGCATCGGTCGAGGCTCCCTTCGGGGTCTGCGTTACCGGTTAGGTGGGGGCGGGAACGCTGAAGATAAAGGGCGGCGTGGGACCCGTCCGGCAAGTTTTCGCTCGAGCGTTGCGGTCAAGTGGGACGCCCGGGCCATGCAAGCGGCGCGCGCAAGCCAACCTGCCTGCTACCAAATCCCGGGCAAACGCGATGATTGAAGAAAGATATCGCCTTTTAGTCGCTTTTAGACGCTTTTATGAGCGTTTATGCGCTTTTGAGTAGTTTTAGACGCTGGAGAAGCCGGTATCACGAATCCATGCGCAGCTTGTGCAGGATCCGGTGGAAAAACGGCATGAACAGCACGCCGACGGCGGCCAGGAACACGATCCCGCTGTAGAGCGCGTAAACGGAAGCGAACAGTTTTGCCGAGTCCGTCGTCATCGTGTCCACGGGGCCCATGCCGGTGAGGATCATCGATGCGTTCAGCAGTGAGTCGATCCAGCCCAGGCCCGCGAAGGCGCGATAGCCGACGGTCCCGACCCCGAGCGACGAGCCGATGACCAGCAAGCTCACCCCGCCGTGGCGAGCAACCCGGCGCAGGAACTGCGTCCGGGACAACAGTGGCGTGTCGTGATGTTCGTACATCGCTTGCACCTCCTTGCTACCGCTGGCGGCTCGGCACCCGGTCGCGTGGGAACCCGGATCCTCAATGCATGTACTGGTGCGTGAAATAGACCACCGCGACACCCAGCCCGATGAACAGCACCTGCTCGAGTCCGGCCCGCAGGTCCACGCGCCGGTGCAGGCCCGGAATGAGGTCCGCGACCGCGATGTAGATGAAACTCGCCGCGGCGAAGGCCAGCGCATACGGCAGCAGGTGCATCGCCGTCCCGAGCGCGAAGTACGCGACCACGCCGCCGACGATGGACGTGAGGCTGGTCAACAGGTTGAGTACCAGCGCGCGACCGCGCGAGTAGCCACCGTGCAGCAGGATCGCGAGATCACCGACTTCCTGCGGTATCTCGTGCGCAGCCACCGCCAGCGCGGTCACGATGCCGAGCTTGGGGTCGGTCATGATGGCCGCCGCAACGAGCACGCCGTCCAGTACGTTGTGGAAGCTGTCACCGAGCAGGATCATGCGCGCCGAAGCGGCATCGCGAGCTGCGTGGCTCGGCGAATGCATTTCGCAGGGATCGTCGTGGCAGTGGCGCCACAGGACGAACTTTTCGAGCAGGAAGAAGGTCAGGATCCCAAGCAGCAGGCCCATGCCGATGCGGTGCGCGCCGCCAGGTCCGGCCGAATCGAGCGCGTGGGGCAGGAGGCCGAGAAACGCGGCGCCGAGCAGCGCGCCGGTCGCGAAGCTCACGAGGTGCGGCAGCACCGCACTGCGGCGCTGGTCGCCGAGCACCAGGAAGAATGCCGCCGCGAACGCGCTGACAAAGCCGCTCAGGCCAGTGAGAACGATGATCAGGGTCAGCGAGTTCACGATGCTTCACGCTGGTACCGGGCGCGGGAGCGTAGCACGACCGTCAATCGAGCCACGCGAGTGTTGCCATGCGGCCGGTAATGCCATCCCGGCGAAACGAAAAGAAGCGCGCCGCCTCCGTCGCCGTGCACCAGCCGCCTCCGTAGACCGGGCCGACGCCCGCGCGCGCGAGCACGATCCGCGCGATGCCGTACAGGTCGGCCTGGAAGCGACCCTGGTCGTTGTGTTCGAAGCACGCCCCGCTATCCGGATATCGGCCGGTGAATACCTGCTGCACCTCGGGACCCACTTCGAAAGCGCGCTGGCCTATCGCAGGGCCGAGCCAGGCGAGCAGGTCCGCGGGATCGCCGCCGAGCGCGGCGACCGTCGCCTCGACGACCCCGCCGGCCAGCCCACGCCA
>JALHTE010000005.1 GCA_022865595.1 Steroidobacteraceae bacterium
CGGAGGTCGCCGGCCCCTCGATGCGCATGCTGCGGCCGTGTGTCGCTGCGGGCGGCGGCGCGTAGCGGACATCCACCGGGAACATGCGTCCCTGCGAACGCACGACCGTGGCGTCGTCGAGCACGTGCAGCAGCGCGTCGGCCTCGAGCGTAGCCGACATGACGAGCAGGCGCAGGGACTCGCGCAGGTGACGCTGGGCCTCGACGCCCAGCGCCAGGCCCAGGTCGCCGTGGAGATTGCGTTCGTGAAACTCGTCGAAGATCACCAGCGCGATGCCTTCCAGCGCCGGGTCGCGCTGCAGCATGCGGGTGAGGATGCCTTCGGTCACGACCTCGATGCGCGTGCGTGGACCGACGCGGGTCTCGAGCCGCGTGCGGAAGCCGACCGTATCGCCCACGTCCTCCCCGAGCAGCGTGGCCATGCGGCTCGCAACCGCGCGCGTCGCGATCCGCCGCGGCTCCAGCATCAGGATGCGACCGTCACCGAGCCAGTCCGAGTCGAGCAGCGCGAGCGGCACGATCGTGCTCTTGCCGGCCCCGGCCGGCGCCTCGAGCACGACGCAGCGGTGAACGGAAAGCGCGTCCCGCAGTTTCGGCAGCACTTCAACGATCGGCAGTGGGGGAAGCTGAATCATCCGATGCAGTGTAGCCGGGGCCGGGCGTGACGTTGCCGATCGGCGGGTGCAAGATGCGCCGGGCGCCCGACGGCGCCGTGGGAGTTGCGAAATGACTGGAACCATCGGCCTGTGGCTGCTCGCAGTGTTGCTGGTGATACTCGGTGTGCTGGGGTCCGTCCTCCCGGCCCTGCCGGGCGTGCCGCTGGTGTTCGCTGGCCTGGTCGCGGCCGCCTGGGCCGACGACTTTCAACGCGTTGGCTGGGTCGTGCTCGGCCTGCTTGGCCTGATGACGCTGATGTCGTTCGCGATCGACTTCATCGCGACCTCGCTCGGCGCGAAACGGGTCGGCGCGACACGGCTCGCGATCGTGGGCGCGCTGCTGGGCACGCTGGTCGGCGTGTTCCTGGGCCTGCCGGGGCTGATCCTCGGCCCATTCGTCGGTGCGGTCGCGGGCGAGCTGCTGTCCCACGGAAAACTGCAGCAGGCGGGGCGGGTCGGGACTGCGACCTGGGTGGGGCTCTTCTTCGGGACGCTGGCAAAGCTCGCGCTGATCTTCACCATGCTGGGCGTATTCGCTACCGCCTACTTCCTGTGAGATCAGGGTCGCTCGCGTCGCGCCGGCGCTCTCCAGTGTGCACATCCGGCGCCCGCTGCGTCGGCGGGCCCGCCGTCATGCAATAGGGACCAGCCTGTGCGCGGTGCGGGAATGCCGCTCCATCCGCAACGTCACGAGCGCGAGTACTGCCCAGGTGCCCTGGAAAATCACGCCGGCCAGCAGTACGGACCAGCCCGGCAGAGGGCCGATCGCAGCCCGGTCGAGGAACTCCGCGGTGCTTGTGACAGCCGTTGGATGGATGGCGAGCTTGCCGACATAGGCGACGCCCTGCACCGCCAGGATGTATGCGTAGTTCTTGCGTATCCTCCGCCCCAGCGAGCGCGCGTAGCTGATGTGAAAGTGGGGCTTCGCATAGTCGTCCGCCAGCAGCGTGTTCCATCTGCCGTCCATCGCCACGCCTTCGCCCCGCAGCATGGGCACGTAGACGTCGGTCTCGATCAGCCGGCAACGCGCGCGCCAGACGTTGAAATACCGGTACCGTCGCGCCTCGAAGTGCAGGAACACGGCGACGAGCAGACCAAGAAGTATCAGGGGCAGCGGCGACGAATTCGGCCCCGCGAATGTCAGCGACAGCGCAAGACCCGTGGTAACAACCGCCCAGTTCGTGGTCTGGTCGAGTCGCGTGCGCCAGATAGTGCTGCGATAGACCTCGCCGCGATATAGATGCGCGAGCGCGGACAGTTCGGATGAGTCAAAGCGGGTTCTTGCCGCCTCTACCGATTCGGTGGTCACCCGGTCCTCCATCGCGCGACGCCTCCTTTCCCTGACGGTGACACGCTATCCGGAATAGTGCGCGATGCACTCGGTCTCGCGGCCTCGCACCACGCGCCGGCCGGTGAGCGGGCCGTGCGTCTCCGTGACGATCGTGTGCTGACCCTCGACGTGATCGTCGTCGTAGAAAAACAGCACCACCCAGTCGCGTGTCCGGTCGAGTTCGTGCGCGAGCGCGGTGTTGGAGTAGAGCGCAGTGTAG
>JALHTE010000069.1 GCA_022865595.1 Steroidobacteraceae bacterium
CTGCCGTGCAGCGAGCCAGAGATCCTTGCCGAGCGCCCTCGTGTGGCTCCGCGCTGTGATGCCGGTCCTTCGCGGCACGATCACGGCAGCGACCGGAAGCAGCGCCGGCAACACGATGGTCGCCAGGACGAAGACTGTCCAGAGGAGAGCCGCGTGCAGTGGCAAGGTCCAGCCCGCGATGATTGCGAGGAATCCCGCGGGCGCAGACAAGGTTCGTCTCAGGTTGTCCAGGATCTTCCAGCGGCCGATCACCGACAGCGCGCTGCGGGACCGGTCCGCCGGGGTGGCGTCGCGTCGTCCGAGCAGCCACGGCAGCAGCTGCCAGTCGCCGCGAGCCCATCGATGCTGGCGTGCGGCGCCGACGTCGTAGCGAGCTGGAAATTCCTCGACAACCTCGATGTCGGAGACGAGTCCGGACCGGGCAAAGATGCCCTCGAACAGGTCGTGACTCAGCAGGGTTCCATCGGCAACCCGACCGGCGAGCGCCGCCTCGAATGCATCGACGTCGTAAATGCCTTTCCCGGCATACGAGCCTTCGCCGAACAGGTCCTGGTACACGTCGGAGACCGCCGCTGCATACGGGTCGAGCCCGGGCGTGCTGGAGACGATGCGCTGATATATCGACCCTTCCTGGCCGGTCGGCAGCGACGGCGTGACCCTCGGTTGCAGTACGACATAGCCCTCGAGCACCCGGCCGGATACGGCGTCGCACCGGGATTGGTTCAGCGGGTGAGACAGCTTGCCGATCAGCCGCCGGGCGGTCTCGCGAGGCAGCCTCGTGTCAGCGTCCAGCGTGATGACATAGCGGATCCCGGTTGGGACCGCCGACACCGATCCGCCTGCATCGACGAAGGTCGTGTCCTTGGAACCACGTAACAGCTGATTCAGCTCGTGCAGCTTGCCGCGCTTGCGCTCCCATCCCATCCACTGGCGCTGGACATCGCTCCATACCCGCCGACGGTGAAGAAGAAAGACTCGGTCACCTGCCGGGGCCGGTCCGTACCTGCGATTCAACCGCGCGATGCCCAGCGCTGCAACCGAGAGCAGTGCCGCGTCGCCGTCGGTCTGTTCGGACGCCGCGTCGACCCAGTCCGACAGCAGCGCGAAGTGGATCTCACCCTCGGGCGACGAGAGATAGTGAATCTCGAGTCTCTCGATCTGCTCTTCGATCGACTCGGGTGTCGTGAGCAGCGTAGGCACGACCAGCAGCGTGCGAGACTCAGGCGGCACGCCTTCACGCAGCGCGAGGCCCGGCAGTATCTTCGCGTGGAAAGCGGTGGTCACGATCCGGTTGACGAAGGCGACCGAGGCGTCCAGCGCGGGGAACAGGCCAAGTATGCCGAGCAGCGCGAGGCGCCAACCCTCGACGTCGTGGGCGGCGAGTACGAGCAGCGCGGAGGCCAGCGCGACGGCGGCGAATACGATGATGGCCGAGCCATAGGGACCCGCACCGCGTCGGGTGATCCATCTTCCCGGCGCCCGCCAGAACGGCGTTCGATAACCGATCGCGGACTCGAATGCCCGCCGCCCCTGTCCGACCAGGTGGTATCCCGGGTCGCGCATGTGATCGGTGCTGTCGCTCGTGCGGCCTGTGGCCATGAGCGCCGCGTCGGCGATCTCGATCTCGGTGAGGCGCGAGCCGCGTGAGAGTTCCTCGATCGAACTGCGGTAGAGATTGCGGGTCGCAAAGTCCATCTCTGCAAAGTCGCTGCCGTCCCGCAGTGCTTCGTCGACGAGGCTGGCGCTTTCGAAGAATTCCGACCACTCCAGCTCCGAGATCAGCCGCATGCTGGTGATGATGTTTCGCACCGTCACGTTGGAGCTGCCCTGCCGCAGGTGCTCGGCGTGCACGGCCGCCTCTACCGTCGTTCCCTGAGCTGCGAGCCGCCCCTCCAGCCACGTGAATGCCGGTGTGACCCTCGGATCCTGGTCGCGCAAGCGCTGCACGAGTTCGACCACGGCAGCCGCGGGAAGCGGTGCGCCGCCGTCGTAGGCCCGGACCAGCGCATCGGATTCAGGGGGTCGCCCGTCGATACCCAGCAGGCGGTCCGCGACGTCGCCCGCGGCCTCGCGCGCAGTGCGGCCTTCGACGATGCGCTGCACTGCGCGACGCAGGTTCTCCACCAGCACGATGCGCAGCGTGATCGCCACCGCCCAGAGTTCGCCGATCGTCAGCGGTTGTACGGTCTGGTACGCGCGCACGAACTTCAGCAGCGAGTCCGGGTCGAAGTGGCTGTCAGTGTGCGCGACGAACGCCCATGCAATGCCGAAGACGCGCGGGTATCCGACCAGTGGCCCCTGCGCGAGTTTCGGCAGCAGCCGGTAGAAACCAGGCGGCAGGTCCTCCCGGATTTCGCGGATCTGCGCCTCGACGAGGTGGTAGTTGTCGAGCAGCCACTCGGCGGCAGGAGTTATCGCACGACCTTCCCCGTCAGCCTTCGCGATGGCGCGATAAGCGCGGAGCAGCAGGGCCTCGTTGTCGCTGAGCCTCACACCGAGTGGAGGGCGACGCGGCGGCCGCGCCGTCACCTGCTGGGCGACGGCGAGGCTGATGGCGTGCTGCTCCAGGCGCTCGATGCTGAAAAGCTCTTCGCGCAGGATTGAGTCGTTGTCCCAAGGGGACATGCGTGGCACGGGAGATGGACCTCGGGGTGATGAATGTCCCCGTCGCGGTCGCGGAGTGAGTGATTCTGCGGTACTCAGCGATCGCTGGATGTTCGCTGCCGTACAGACTCAGCCCGTCTGCCGCGTAACGTTATCCGCCTGTCCGTGGCGCCTCGATCGTGTCAGGTCGCGACGCCTGCGAGGAGGTGATGGATTCGGTCGGTCTCCGTCTTGACCACCGCGTAGCATTCGCAGCACAGCTTTTCAAGTCCCGGCCGGTCCAGCACGGTGATATGTCCGCGTGTGTAGTGGATCACCCCGAGCTTCTGCAGCTTGCCGGCCGCCTCGGTGACGCCTTCGCGGCGGACGCCGAGCATGTTGGCGATGAGTTCCTGGGTCATGACCAGCTGGTTGCTGTCCAGGCGGTCGAGCGACAGCAGCAGCCAGCGACAAAGCTGCTGGTCCACCGAGTGGTGCCTGTTGCAGACGGCAGTCTGCGCCATCTGCGTCAGCAGCGCCTGGGTGTAGCGCAGCAGCAGCAGTTGCATTTCGCCGTTGCGATGGAACTCGTCTTTCAACCTCGGTCCAACCAGGCGAAAGGC
>JALHTE010000070.1 GCA_022865595.1 Steroidobacteraceae bacterium
ACCACGGTCGCAGGCGTAGCCAACACCTGGGGCTACGGCGCGATGACCAACTCCTACAATGACATGCACCTGTGCAAGTCGATGTTCTTCATCGGCAGCAACGCCGCCGAGGCGCACCCGGTCGCGATGCAGCACATCCTGCGCGGCAAGGAGAATGGCGCGAAGCTGATTGTCGTCGATCCGCGCTTCACGCGCACGGCGGCGCACGCCGACCAGTTCATCCGGCTGCGATCCGGCACCGACGTGCCGCTGATCTGGGGCGTGCTGTGGCACATCTTCGAGAACGGCTGGGAAGACAAGGAATACATCAGCCAGCGCGTCTTCGGCATGGACGAGATCCGCGCGGAAGTCGCGAAGTGGCCGCCCGATGTCGTCGAGAACGTCACCGGCGTGCCGGCTGAAGAGGTCAAGCTTGCGGCCCAGACCATGGCCGAGAACCGGCCCGGGACCCTCGTCTGGTGCATGGGCGGCACGCAGCACACGATCGGTAACAACAACACCCGCGCGTACTGCATCCTGCAGCTCGCGCTCGGCAATATCGGCGTAGCCGGCGGCGGCGCGAACATCTTCCGCGGCCACGACAACGTGCAGGGCGCCACCGACCTGGGCGTGCTGTCCGATACGCTGCCGGGTTACTACAGCCTGGCCGACGGCGCGTGGAAGCACTGGTGCAGGGTCTGGGACCTCGACTACGAGTGGGTAAAGGGTCGCTTCGACCAGGCGAGCTACGAAGAGGGCAAGGACATGACGCCCTCGATGTTCCTGCGCGGCATCACGGTGTCGCGCTGGATCGACGGCGTGATGGAGCCGGCCGAGAACATGGCGCAGAAGGCCCCGATCAAGGCCATGTTCATGTGGGGCCACGCGCCCAACAGCCAGACCCGCGGCCCCGAGATGAAGAAGGCCATGGAAGCGCTCGAGATGCTGGTCATCGTGGACCCGTACCCGACGCACTCTTCCGTGCTTCCCGACCGGCAGGATGGCATCTACCTGCTCCCTGCTGCTACGCAGTACGAGACCTATGGGTCGGTGACCGCGTCGAACCGCTCGCTGCAGTGGCGCGAGAAGGTCATCGACCCGCTGTTCGAGTCGCTGCCCGACCACGTCATCATGTACAAGTTCGCGAAGAAGTTCGGATTCGCGGAGCAGCTGACCAAGCACATACAGGTAAATGGCGAGGAGCCTCTGATCGAGGACATCCTGCGCGAGATCAACCGCGGCATGTGGACCGTCGGCTACACCGGCCAGAGCCCCGAGCGGCTCAAGCTCCACATGGAGAACAAGCACACCTTCAACACCACGACGCTGAAGGCCGAGGGCGGGCCCTGCGACGGCGACTACTACGGGCTGCCGTGGCCGTGCTGGGGCACGCCGGAAATGAAACACCCGGGCTCGCCGAACCTGTACGACACCAGCAAGACCGTGGCGGAAGGCGGCATGCCGTTCCGTGCGCGGTTCGGTGTCGAGTACCAGGGCAAGAACCTGCTGTCCGAGGGTTCGTGGAGCAAGGGTTCCGAGATCCAGGACGGCTACCCGGAGTTCACGGCCGACATGCTGAAGCAGCTCGGCTGGTGGGACGACCTTACTGCCGACGAAAAGACCGCTGCCGAGGGCAAGAACTGGAAGACCGACCTGTCCGGCGGCATCCAGCGCGTCGCCATCAAGCACGGTTGCGCGCCGTACGGCAATGCCAAGGCGCGTTGCATCGTCTGGACGTTCCCCGACCCGGTGCCGATCCACCGCGAACCGCTCTATACGTCGCGCTATGACCTCGTGGCGCAATACCCGACCTACGAAGACAGGAAGCGCTTCTGGCGGCTGCCCACGCGCTACATGTCGATCCAGGCCAAGGACTATTCCGGGGACTATCCGCTGATCCACACCAGCGGCCGCCTGGTCGAGTACGAGGGCGGCGGCGCCGAGACTCGCTCGAACAAGTGGCTCGCGGAACTGCAACAGCACATGTTCGCCGAGATCAACCCGGCCGATGCGAACGACCGCGGCATCAAGGACGGCCAGTGGATATGGCTCGAAGGGCCCGAGGGCGGCCGCATCAAGATCATGGCGATGGTCACACCGCGCGTCGGCAGGGGCGTGGTGTTCACGCCCTACCACTTCGGCGGCTGGTACGAGGGCACGGACCTGTTGCCGAAGTACCCCGAAGGGACGGCCCCCTTTGTGCGGGGCGAAGCCGCCAACACGGCGTTCACCTACGGCTACGACTCGGTGACTGCAATGCAGGAAACCAAGGCGTCGCTCTGCCAGATCACGCCAGCCTAGGAGAGACTCGATCATGGCTCGTATGAAATTCCTGTGTGATTCCGAGCGCTGCATCGAATGCAACGGCTGCGTGACAGCGTGCAAGAACGAGAATGACGTGCCCTGGGGCGTGAACCGCCGCCGGGTGGTCACGCTCGACGACGGCGTGCCCGGCGAGCGTTCGATCTCGGTCGCCTGCATGCACTGCACGGACGCGCCGTGCGCGGCGGTGTGCCCGGTAGACTGCTTCATCACCACCGGGGACGGCGTCGTGCTGCACGACAAGGACCTCTGCATCGGCTGCGGCTACTGCTTCTACGCCTGCCCGTTCGGCGCGCCCCAGTACCCGCAGAAAGAGGCCTTCGGCGTGCGCGGCAAGATGGACAAGTGCACGTTCTGCTCCGGCGGTCCCGGCGACGGCACCCCCGAGGAACAGACCGAGAAATACGGCCGCAACCGCGTTGCCGAGGGCAAGCTGCCGCTGTGCGCGGAGATGTGCGCGACCAAGGCGCTGCTCGCGGGCGACGGCGACGTCGTATCCGACATCTACCTCGAGCGCGTCACGAAGCGCGACGGCCGGCCGCAGAGCTGGGGCTGGTTGACCGCCTACCAGGACGAAGTGTGACGCAGCGGTTCGACCTGCTCCTCCGGAGAATCATGTAATGAAAACCTGGCAATTGACTCGGATCCTCGGCTCGCTCGCGGTGATGGCCGTGCTCGCGGCGGGGTGCGGTCGCGGCACGGGAGTGACCGTCTACGAGCCCGGCGTCTACAAGGGCGCCGCCTATACGGTGAAGTTCACGCCACAGCTGCAGTCAGAGTTGCAGGAGCGCTGCCGCCTGGGTCAGTCGGACCGCTAAGACGCCGGGCAGCAGGATCGGGAGACGACGAATGAACCAGTCTCGAAGCAGAATGACCCACCGGGCCGGGCGCATGAGGGCGATGCTGTGGAGCATCGTGCTGATCGCCGCCGGCGCCATGCTTCTGCCGCTGACCGCATACGTGTGGACAGCAGCGGTACAGGCACAGGAAACGAGCGCGCAGGCCGATGCCGACGGCAAGAACCCCCGCTCCGAGTACTGGCGGGACGTGCGCGACTCCGACTCCGGCTATACGGCCGTCACGGGCCCGGAAGCCAATATCCTGATACAAAGCCGCGGCGAGACCTGGCGCGAGCTGCGCAACGGCCCGGTGATGATCATCGGCGCCATCCTGGTACTGGGCGTGATCCTCGCCGTGCTCGCCTATCACCTGATGCACGGCGGTTTCAAGCTCGAGCACCGCACGGGGCGCAAGGTGCTGCGCTGGGCCGTGTCGGACCGCGTATTGCACTGGTATACGGCGACCCTGTTCATCGTGCTTGCGATCACTGGCTTGAGCCTGCTGTGGGGCCGCGCAGTGCTGATACCGGTGCTTGGCAAGGAAGGCTTTGCGGTCTGGGCCGGGATCGCAAAACCCGTCCACGATTACCTCGCGTTGGCCTTTGCCGCTGGATTGATCGTCATGCTGCTCAAGTGGTTCCACTACAACATCCCGGCCTCCTACGACCTCGAATGGATCAAGAAGGCGGGCGGCTATCTCGGCGATAGCCATCCTCCGGCGGGCTTCGCAAACGCAGGCGAAAAGGCTTATTACTGGACGCTCGTTTTCGCGGGCACCGCGCTGGTCGTGTCAGGTTTCTGGCTGCTGTTTCCGAACCTCGGATTCGATCGGGCCGCCATGCAGAACGCGAACATCGTGCACGGCGTGAGCGCACTGATCCTGACCGCCTTCGTCTGCCTGCACATTTATCTCGGTACGCTCGGCAGCGAAGGCGCGCTGGAGGGCATGATCACCGGCGAGGTGGATGAAGGCTGGGCGCGCCAGCACCACGGCGTGTGGCTGGACGAAATCCAGCAGGGCCACGGGGAAGCCCGACACGAAGCGCCGCCGGGACGGTCGGCCGAGGCTCCGACCTGACTACCTAAGGACAATTGGGGGGGTGACAGGGGGCGCGCAAGCGCCCCCTGGCTTTTGGCGAACACGGTCCTGCAAACGGGCCCCGGTCTGGCCCGCTCTGATACGCCACGCTGATTGGATCCGAATTGCCAGGTTGGATGCATACCCCCCGGCGTGTAACCTCCAACGACTCACGCGGCGGTGTTCCGCCGGGGATCGAAGCACATGCGCTGCCTGATCGGCATCGACGACACTGACAACCTGGAAAGCCGGGGAACCGGCTTTCGCGCCCGCCAGCTCGGCGTGCGTCTCGCCGAGGCCGGGCTCGGCCGGGCACGCGGCATCACGCGGCACCAGCTGTTCGTGCACTCCTCTATTCCCTACACGTCCCACAACAGCTCCGCGTGCCTCGACGTGGACATCGACAAGGCGCGCCTGGGCGAAGTGCGCGACTTCTGTCGCGCCTACCTGGCACAGGAAAGCGCAGAGGGCTCGGACGCAGGCCTGTGCCTGGCAGCCTTCGATGCCGTCGCCGACGAGCTGGTCGCCTTCGGACGCAGTGCAAAGGACACGATCCGCACCCAGGCTGAAGCCCGCGACCTCGCGGCCAGCCACGGCGCGCACCTCGAGGGCGTCACCGGGGACCAGGGGGGCGTGATCGGCGCGCTGTCGGCCGTCGGCCTGCGACGCGGTGGGCACGATGGGCGCTTCATCTGGCTCGAGGGCGTGCGCGAACTGACCGGCACGATGACGGCAGGTGCGCTCATCGCCACGACTGGCATAGACTCTGTCGAGTCGACCGACGGCCAACCGCTCCCTGCAGACGCGGTGGTCCTCGTGGATCCCTGGCCGCGTCCGGTGCTGCTGCACGGCAAAGCGGTGCTGCTTACGGAGAAGAACGAGGATGGGCACGAAAATGGCAATTGGAAAATCCTCTGCAAGGAAGCTATTCGGCGTTATTGACCTGGTAGGACCGCTGACGGCAGGTCGGGCGCTGTTCCTGGCATCACTGGGCGTGACCATCGTCGCGCTGGAGCGGGGCTTCAACTGGTCGCTGCAGCTGCCCGGCCACCATGGCCTCGAGGCCATGGCGCTGCTCGTGCTGGCGCGCCTCAGTTGCACCAATCCCTGGTCTGCGACGCTGGTGGGAGCCAGTGCCGCGGTGGCCGCGCCGTTCCTCGGGGCCAGCCACGGAGTGCTGATGCCGCTGTTCTACGTGCTGCCGGGGCTGGTGCTGGACCTCGGTTATCGGCTCTCGCCGCGTTTCGGCAGGGCGCTATTGTTCCTTCCTGTGCTCGCGGCGCTGGCCTATGCAGCAAAGCCGGCGGTTCGCGTATTTGCGAACCAGGCGTTCGGAATGCAGTTCGGCTCGCTGCGCGCCGGGCCGGTCTACCCGATCATCACCCACCTGCTGTTCGGCTTCCTCGGCGCACTGGCCGCGGTGCTGGTGTGGCGGGCGACAGAAAGCCGCCTGCGCCAGTAGTGGACTTCACCGCCCGCGGCGGTCAACCTCGTCACCCGCGGCTCCGGCGGAAGGCGTTCCCTAGAGCCTGAACTCGGCGCCCAGCACGTAGGCGCGCCCCGGCTGCGGGAATCCATAGGATTCCGCGTAGTCCTCATCAAGCGCGTTGAGGATTCGCGCAAATGCGCGCACACGCCGCTGCATGAGCTCGATTGACGCGTCGAGGTTCAGTACGCCGAAATCGCCAAGCTCCAGGGCCGTGGTCGGCGACGTGCGCGACAGCGTATAGCTGTTGGCGAAATACCGGTAGTCGCCGCCAATCCGGATGGTCGGCGTCAGTTCGTAGTCGACTCGCAGCGAGAATTTCTGCTCTGGCCTGTTCTGCAGCGTCTTGATATCAGCGTCGCTGGACCGGTTCTCGGATTCCATGTACGTGTAGCTCGCGTCCAGGTCCAGCCGCTCGGCGACCCTGTAGCTCGCAGTGAGTTCGACGCCCCTGAACCGGTATTTCTGGAAGTTCTCGGTGATCCCGTTCGGGACGCGCTCGATGAAGTCATTGGCGTCGATCCGGAACAACGTCGCCTCGACCGATAGCCCGGCCGGGTTGAAATCGTGCCGCAACGCGAGGTCGTAGCTGTAGGTCGTCTCGGCTGAGAGGTCCGGATTTCCGCGGTCAACCGAGTAGAGATCGCGCAATGTCGGGTAGCGCTGCTTGCGGGAAGCATTGCCGCGAAGGGTCGTCGCCTCGCCGAACTTGTAGTCGGCGCCAAGCAGGTACGAGATCCCGCCGTCGTCCTGCCCGGAGTCCCGCGACTGCTCGCTGTAACCGAGGCCCGCGACCAACCCCAGCGCTGGTGTTGCCCGGTACTCGCCTTCCACG
>JALHTE010000071.1 GCA_022865595.1 Steroidobacteraceae bacterium
CCGCGCTGCCGCTGCAGCAGGTCGGCTACCGGACCGATGGAGTCGTACACGTAGAAGTTGCCGAACATTGCAACTGCGACGAGCAGGAACACCAGCCAGGCTACGCCGCGCCCTCTTTCAAGCTGGACCATGGATCGCATTCTCCCGCGGGCATCGCGCGGCAATTGTTGGAATTCAAGCTACAGTCACGATGCGGGCGCGGCAAGCTAGCATGTTGCAGTGCTGCAAAGCCATAACCCGGCTTTCCATGGCCGGCGTATAGTCTGGATCGACGCCACCGGGCAAGCAGGGCGGGTCGGCCTGCCGCACGATTACGTTCGAAGTCGGCGGCAAGCAGGGGAAAGTGACAAATCCGGATCAGGCGCCCGGCAATTCAGGCCCGACCGGCTCGACCCTGGCGAGCGGATTTCCATACAAGCGGTGCAAGTGAAGAGGCGCACGAAGCGATGCAGAAGACCATCCTTATCACCGGCTGTTCCAGCGGCATCGGGGCCGCGCTCGCGCGCGAGTTCGCCAGGCGCGGCCACCGGGTATACGCGACCGCCCGACGCCTCGAGTCACTGGCCGCACTGCAGGCCGACGGCATCGAGGCGCTCGAACTCGACGTCAACGACGATGCGTCCATCGCCCGGGCGCTCGAAACGGTGAAGGCGCAGGCCGGGCACCTCGACCTGCTGGTCAACAACGCCGGGTTTTCCCAGGTCGGCGCCGTGGTGGACCTGAGCCGTGACGACCTGCGGCGCCAGTACGAGACAAACGTCATTGCGCCGGCCGCGGTGACCAGCCAGGCGGTGCCGCTGCTGCGGGCGGCCGTGACGCGCAATGGCAGTGCGTCGGTAGCCATTGTCGGCAGCATCGTCGGTCTCTTCACGACGCCGTTTGCCGCGGCGTACTGCTCGAGCAAGGCGGCCGTGCATTCGCTGACCGACGCGCTGCGCATGGAATTGAAGCCCTTTGGCATCCATGTCATTTCGATCCAGCCGGGCGGCGTGCGTTCCAGTTTCGGAGAGCACGCCGAGGCAGCGATCAGCCTGCCGCAGGGCTCGATCTACGGCCCGGCAGAGCGTGGCATTCGTGCGCGCGCCCAGGCCGGACAGCAGGACGCAATGCCGGCCGACGAGTTCGTCGTGCCAGTCGCGGCCTCGCTGTTGCACGACCCGCCTCCGCGTGTCATCCGGGGTGGCACCAACAGTGTCCGCCTGCCACTGCTGAAGAAGCTGTTGCCGGGGGTGATGTTCGACGCCAAGCTCTCGAAGATCTTCGGGCTCGACGCGCTGCGCTGATCGGCGAAGCTGCCGACCGGGCGACTCTCCGGCCGGCATGGCGCACTCGGTAATTTCCCGCATTGCGGACGCGCGATACCTGTCGCAGCCTTGCCGTCTCGCGCGGTCCGGTCGGCAGGTGCTGGCATCGCGCGATGCACCAGCGGACGGGGAGATTCGGCTGTTGGATGTCGAGCAGGAAACCGACCTTCGACGAACCTATACGATGGTCGCGAGGCTGGCACACCAGGGGGTGAGCCAGGATCACCTCGAGCGCGTGCTCCGCGAAATAAACCGGGAGGGCAACGACACGATGCGTTCGGCCCTGCTCGAGTCGAACGAAGCCCTGAGCGCGCTCGGTTACGGCACGGTCAGCTATCCCGATTCGCCCGCTGACTGAAGCCCCGTCCCCGCCTACTCACAGGTCACTCCGCGGTCCACCGGCTTGCATTTATCCGGCCAGCCGAATTCGCGCCAGAATTGAACGAGCCCGATTTCGCGCATAATTGCGGCGAACCGGGGATCGCGGCGCGTCGCGTCCGACTCCGGCATCCACCAGTCCGCACGCAGGACGCTGCCGATCCCATCGCCCCCGCGCGAACGGGCAGGCCCACCGGTGCCATCCGCCTTGAGCAGCGAGGCGGGGTCCAGCGTGCCCTGGATCGTCGCCAGGCTGCCGTCGATGTCCCCACTCATGGCCTGCACAGCGAAGCGCCCGATTCCGGGAGGTCCGTAGGGAGCGAGTGTCGCGAGCATGCGAGCGGTCTCGGCGTCGATTCGACGATTCTTGACGGCCTTGACCGACATCCGAATCTGCTCGGTGCGCTCTGGTAACGCCTTGATCCACAAGCTCTCGGCGCGATCGATATCGCCGCGCTCGCCGGCTCCGCCTCCCTCCAGTGCGAGTGGCTCCGGGCCTTCCCAACCGTTTTCGCGGGCCTTGTCCGAGTATGCCTCGATGACGTCGGGCCGACCCATGATCAGCGCCGCGTAGCCCAACTGCCATGCGATCAATGGAGACAAGGGATCGAGTTCGCCCGCGCGTTGCCGCTCGGCCCAACCGGCCTGCAGGTAGCCGGAATCGAGAA
>JALHTE010000072.1 GCA_022865595.1 Steroidobacteraceae bacterium
GTACAGCGACGCAAGCGCCATCGCCTCGCGTGCCTCGAGGTCGTCGCCCTGCGAGTACGCCCGCGGCAGGTTCGAGAAGACGAGCTTTACCGCGGACACGCACAGCATCCTCGTGTCTGCCTGCGGCCAGCCGCCCTGGTATGCCTCGACCGCGTGGGTGAGCGCGTCCATGCCGGTCGCGGCCGTGATCGGCGGCGGCATTCCCTTCATCAGCACGGGGTCAAGCGCCGCGGCGACCGGCACCAGCTTCGGGTCGATCACGACTTTCTTCTCGTGCTTCGCCGAGTCGGTCACCACCGCCACCACCGTCACCTCGGACCCAGTACCCGCCGTCGTTGGAACTGCAAACAACGGCAACGGCGGCTTGCCGACTTTCAGCATCCCGACCAGCTGTGCCGGTGACTTGCCGCTGGTCGCCATCGCTGCAATGACCTTGGCGGCGTCGATCGAGGAGCCGCCGCCCAGCGCGAGTATCGAGTCGCTGCCGTGGGCGCGCACCGCCGACAGGCCGGCCTGCAGCACCACCTCGGTCGGATCGGGCACGATGCCATCGAACACGGCGACGTCGATGCCCTCGGCCTCGAGCGCCCGCCGTACCGGGTCCACCAGCCCGAGTTTCATCAGCACCGCATCAGTAGCGATCATGGTCCGGCGCGCACCGGATCCTCCGATGAGCCCGCACAACCTGGCCGTCGAGCCCGCCCCCACGAACAGCACCGGTCGCGGGATCGGCACCCACTTCGCGAGGGGTTTCTTGAAGATCTTGACGAAGCGGAGGGCCAGCAGGCGCAGTTCGAGAAGCATGGACACATCCAAGGTTGGCTGCCGCGGAGGATACGCCAGCCCCGGGCACTCCCGTCATTCGCAACTGTCGCTATGCGGGGCACCGAGGCGCGCATCGTGTCCACGGGCTGCGATCGATCGCAGGGCACGGCGGCTGCACCAATCTCGACTGCAATTTCCCGCTCCGTCCTGCTACCGTTCATGCAGGGGACCGCCTTTAAGCAGGCGGAGGGGGCGGGTTGTCCGCTGCCGAGCACAGGAATTTCCAAATGACAAAGATCATCCCGCCGCTGGACCTGATGTGGCTCGTCATGGAGACACCGGCGGCCCCCACTCATGTCGGCGCGATGATGTTGTTCGAGAAGCCCAAGGGTCGGCCGGGAACAGTCCGCGAGATCGTCGAGTACTACCGCTCCCTCGAGCCCACGCCTCCATTCAACTACATACCGGAACTCACCGGCGCGCAGGCGCCGCGTTTTCGCGAAGTTGAGCACTGGGACTCGCATTACCACGTCCAGTACGTGGCCGTGCCCGCGGGATCTTCATACGAGGATATCCTGCGGCTCATCGCAGACCTCCACGAGCCGATGCTCGACCGCGACCGGCCGCTGTTCCGACTGTGGGTCATCGACGACGTGCCTGGCGGCCGTTTCGCCGTTTACACCAAGGTTCATCACTCGATCATCGACGGGGCCTCTGGCTCGCAGCGCATGTACGCGAGCCTGAGCCGCCGGGCGCGCGACCCGATCCGCCCGCCCGCGTTCGCGGTCAGGACGCCGGTGCGAAAGCCGCGACCACCGAAGGCGCTGGCCGATCGCCTGGCGAGCCTGGGAACTACGGCGACCAGGCAGACGGTTGCCGTCAGGGACGTCTGGATGGGCGCTGTGCGCAAGGCCCTCACGGCACTGTCCGGGTCAGACCCGGGCGGCAGCCAGCCCTTCACCGCGCACCCGGCGCCAATGAATGAACCGATGAAAATGGCACGAACGTACGCGACGCTGTCGCTTCCGCTCGACGAAATGCGCCAGGTCGCCCACCGCTACGGCGCGACGCTGAACGACCTGACCATCACGATCGTGGACGAGGGCGTGCACCGCTACCTGCGCCAGACAGGTCGCGCATTCCCGCACCGGCTGGTGGCGATGTGCCCGATGTCGCTGCGCGACGAGGGCGATACCGAGGCGAAGACCAAGGCGTCGGCGATGTTCGTGCACCTGGGACAGCCGGCCTCGTCCGTGCACGAACGGATCGGCGAGGTGGTTGCCGGAATGGCGGTCGCGAAGCAGGAACTGCGCACCATGTCCAAGGACGCAGCGATGATGTATGCCATCACCGCCCTGGGCCTTGCGGGACTGCGCTCTGCCCCCGGCATTTCCCAGGTCACGCGACCGCTCGCCAATCTCATCATATCCAATGTGCCAGGTGGCAAGGAAACGATGTACTCGAACGGCGCACGCCTGGTGGGAACGTTCCCGGTGTCGGCCGTCGCTGCGTCCATCGGACTGAATGCGACGGTTACCTCCGACTCGGGCCGGATGGATTTCGGCTTCGTCGGCAACGGTGCGACGATGTACTCGCTGTCCGACCTGGCGCGACACGTCGCCGATGCGTACGAGGAGCTGAAAGCCAGCAGAAAGGGCTCCGCGAGAGGCGCGCGCGGCAGCAGGCGCGGCGCTGGCGCCTCGGGCGAACGCAAACCTGCGCGACGCAAGGCGTCGAAGCCAGTCAGCAAGGGAAAATAAGCGTGGAACGCATGAGCGGTGCCGATGCGTTGATGATCTACCTCGATCGCGCCGAGGCCTACAACCACACCATCAAGCTGTCGATCATCGATCCGACCGAGGATGCGAAGGGATGGTCGTGGAAGCGATTCAAGGCCACGTGGTCGTCCAGGGTGGGACTGATTCCAAGGTTGCGGCAGCGTTACCTGCGCGTGCCGATGGGGCTCAACCACCCGGTATGGGTGGACGACCCGGATTTCGACATGGACTATCACCTGCGTCGCGTAGGCTGCCCGGCCCCGGGCTCGATGGTGGAATTGTGCGAACTCATCGACGAGTTCTATGCGCACCCGATGGATCACACCCGTCCGCTCTGGCAGGTCTGGGTCGTCGAGGGGCTCGAGGGCGGACGCGTCGCCGTCGTACTTTTCATACATCACGCGCTCACCGACGGCGTCGGCATCCTGCGGATGCTGGATAATTTCTGGAACACGCGGCCCGAGTCGGACGAAGACCCATCGCCGGCCGCCTGGCACCCGGCTCCGCTGCCGAGCAAGGGGCGGCTGCTCTGGGAAGGCCTGCGCGACCTCCCGGGCGTGTTCGCCGCGAACCTGCCGGGGGCCGTCCGAGGCACGCGCGCCGGTCGCAGGATCCTCGAGGAATGGCGCAGCAAGGGACTCACGCTACCGCCGGTTACCGGCGATTCGAAGTACCCCGCGCCTTTCGCAAAGCGACTGTCGCCCCACCGCAGCTTCGCGATCCACTCGTTTTCGCTGCCGAGGATTCGCGCACTCGCGAAGGCGCGTGGCGCGACCATCAACGACATTTTCATCGCCGCCACCTCGGGTGCGATTCGCGAACTGATGATCGAACAGGACGGGACCGCACCGACCCAACCGATGGTGGCGACCGTGCCATTCTCGCTGGTGCCGCTGGCCGAGCGCACGCGTGACGGTAACTTCTCCACCGTCTGCCACACGCTGCTGCACCCGGAAATCGCCGACCCGGTGGAGCGGCTGCGCGCCTGCAAGCGCGACGCGGACACGATGAAGGCGTATTTCGAGGCGACGCGCGAGGCGAACATCGCCGCGCTGATGAACCTGCTGCCGCCCGCCGTTCCGAAGATCGTTGACCGCGTGAACGAGATGAAGGGCGGCGGACTGCTGCCCTTCTGGAACGTCGTGATCTCGAACGTGCCCGGGCCGCGTACACCACTCAGGCTTGGCGATCTCAAGCTGGCCGGGTGGTACTCGATCGGCCAGCTCGTCCACGGAGTCGCCCTCAACATCACTGTCTGGAGCTATGTGGACCAGTTCAATCTCGCCATACTCTGCGATCCGGAGGTAGTGCCGAACGCGTGGCGGCTGATGGAACATTTCCAGTCCAGCCTCGCGGCACTCGAGTCCGCGGCCGTCGCGGACCAGGGCGCCGGCTGACAAAACTTCCGCCGCGCGGACGACCGTGCGACCGCAGACCAGGAGCAGACATGTATCACTACGCAGATGCCGTCGAAGCGCTGGCCGACATGCTCGGCGACGATCCCGTCCTCACGCACGCCGGACAGCACCGCTCATGGCGCGACTTCGAGAACCGCGCGGCGCGGCTGGGCCAGGCGTTCGCCGACGCGGGCCTGAAGCCGGGTTCGAAGGTCGGCCTGCTGCTCTACAACTGCTCCGAGTACTACGAGGCATTCCTTGCCGCGCTCAAGATGCGCATGGTCCCGTTCAACATCAACTACCGCTACGTCGGCACCGAGCTAGCCTACCTGCTCGAGAACTCGGATTGCGAGGCACTTGTCTATCACCGCTCGCTTGCCGGCGTCGTGGAAGAAGTACTACCGGGCGCAAAGCTGGTGAAGCTCGCGCTCGAGGTCGACGATGGCGAGGGCCCGACCAATGCGGCCCGCGGCTACGAGGCGGCGATCGCCGCGGCGGCACCCGCGCCGCGCATCGCCCGGCAGCCCGACGACTATCACCTGATGTACACCGGCGGCACGACCGGAATGCCGAAGGGCGTGATCTGCGAGGTCGCTCCCTGGACCACCGGGCTGGTCGCGATGTTCGCGAAGAACGTTCTCGGACTCGACCCGCCGCCTGCCGACCTCCCGCAACTGCTCGGCACGGTGAAGGTGCTTCGCTCGCGCGGCGTCGTTCCGGTCATCATGCCTTCCTCTCCTTTGATGCACACGGCGGGGCTCGCCAACAGCCTGCCTTTCCAGCTGCTCGGCGGCCGCTGCGTTACGCTGCCGAACAAGACATTCGACCCGATCGAAATCTGGCGCACGATCGCCAGCGAACGCGTGATGGCCACGGTCATCGTGGGCGATGCCTTCGCGCGCCCGATGCTCGACGCGCTCGACGATGCGAAGGCGCGCGGCGAGACGCTCGATCTCTCGAGCCTGAAGATCGTGATCTCCTCGGGCGTGATCTGGTCGCAGGGCGTGAAGGAGAAGATGCTCGAGTGGCTGGATGCAACGCTGATCGACGGCGTTGGAGCCACCGAAGGCCCGATGGCGCTGCAGATCAGCCGGCGCGGGCAGGCAGGAGCCTCCGCGCGATTCGTCCCGCTCGCCGAGACGCGGCTATTTGCCGAGGATGGTCGAGAGATCCCCAGGAGCTCGGACGAACCTGGCCTGATCGCGGCTGGCGGCCCGGCGATTCCGGCTGGCTACTACAAGGACCCGGAGAAGACGGCGAAGACCTTCCGCATCGTGGACGGACAGCGCTTCGCATTCATCGGCGACTGGGGGCGCTGGAATGCGGACGGCACGATGCAGCTGCTCGGTCGCGGCTCGGCCTGCATCAATACCGGCGGCGAGAAGGTGTATCCGGAGGAGGTGGAGCACGTGCTGGCATCGCACCCGGATGTCGCCGACTGCCTGGTGATCGGTCTCCCCGACGAGCGATTCGGACAACGCGTGGTCGCACTGGTCGCTGCGCGGCGGACGGATGCCTCGCTCGCCGCAGCGCTGCCAGAGTTCGTGCAGGGCAAGATGGCCGGGTACAAGCGGCCGCGCGCATTCTTCGAGGTCGAGGCCGTCCCGCGCATGCCGAACGGCAAGGCCGACTACAAGGCCGCGCGCGCCATCGCCGAGCGGCTCGCACAGCAGTAGGAACCCATGGTCAGCTGGCAGACGACGACGGCGAGCCTGCTCGCGCGCCTCACGGTCAAGCAGCAGCTGCAGCGCGACGTCTCGGTGGAACGCCTGCGTGAACAGATAGGCGCGATAGAGCGACTGTTTCCCGAACATCCTCCGGGTTTCGTCGTGGCGCACGACCATCCCCTGCCCCACTGCGACGCCGAATGGCTTCGCGAAAAGGGCTCGGCGACCGACCGGGTAATCCTGCACTTTCCGGGCGGCGCGTACGTGGCGCGGCTGCCGAACATGGAACGGGCGATGATGGCGAAGATCTGCGAAGCGGCCAACGCGCGCGCGCGCCTGGTCTTCGACCGGCTGGCACCCGAAGACCCGTTCCCGGCCGGCCACGACGACAGTCTCGGGGCATATGAGCAGCTGCTCGAGCTCGGCGTGGAGCCCGGGCGTATCGTCCTGAGCGGAATTTCAGCGGGCGGCGGAATGGCGCTCGCGGTGTTGCTTGCGGCGCGCGACCGAGGCCTGCCGATGCCGGCCGGCGCGGTACTGATGTCGCCGCTGACGGACCTGACCGATCCGCACGAAGGCACCCGGGTCGCCAACGCCGTGCGTGATCCGGTGCTGAGCGAGAAACGCGGCATCGAGATGCGCACAATGTATGCTGGGGGGGATCAGGAGATGCTGGTCCACCCCTGGGTGTCACCCATTTACGGGGAATTCGAGGGCTTGCCGCCACTCTTCTTCCAGGCAGGCAGTACGGAGATCCTGCTCGACGATAGCAGGCGCTGCGTGGAGCGTGCCCGTGCCGCGGGCGTCGCGGCCGAACTCGAGGTATGGAATGAAATGCCGCACGGGTGGCAGGGCCTTCCATTCATCCCGGAATCGAAACGCGCAATCGAACACTGCGCCGACTTCGTGAGGCAACGCTGTCCATGACCCCAAAGACCAGAAGGACCAGTAGGACCACAAGGACTGCAAAGACCGCGAAGACCGCGGCCCGGAATACCCGATCACCGGCTCGAAAGTCGGCCCGTCCGCGGACCCAGGCGCGGACCCGGGCGCGCGAGCAGTCGCGTGCGCAGGCGGCCGGCGACGAATTCATGAAGATGCTGCGCGACGACCATGCGGGGCTGTCGCGGGTCCTGCGCGAGATCGACGCCCAGCAGACCGCACTGCGGTCCATGCCGGAGACCGCGCGACCCGTGCTCGTGGAAGCGATGCGCTACATCCTCGTGTACCAGCACTCGGTACATCACCCGAGGGAAGACCTGCTGTTCGCGAAAATCCGCGATCGCGAGCCATCGCTCTACCGGAACATGCACCGGCTGGTCATGGAGCACCGGATCGGCCAGGAGCGGGCCGAGATGCTCGCACGGGATCTCGCGCGAGCTACGCCCGCGCAGCTGCGTGGCAGGGCGGGCGTGCGGATCGCGAAGCAGTTGCACGATTACGTTCGCCACACGCGCAGTCACATGCGCCGCGAAGAAGCAGTCTTCTACACCGGCGCGGCACGCGTTCTGAAGGCTTCGGACTGGGCGACGATCGCATCCGGCCCGATGCCGCGCGACCCGGCCGGCAACCTTATCAGGCTGGCGGAGCGGTATCCGAAGCTTGCGGCGCGGCTCGCGACACCGGAGCGCATGGTCACGGGGCACGGAGAGCAATCTGCACAGTCGCAGGATCGTCCGGACATTCGCCAGCGCGCCGAGGTGGTGGCCGAGTTGTTCGGGGAAGCGTTGCACGAGACGGCCGACTTCGTCCGGGCCGGGTTCACGGACCTGGGCGGAGTTCGCTCGCCGGCCGGCGCGGTGCGGGCCTCGTTTTCGATTGGTGCCCGAAGCTTCCGCTGCGCCTCCCGTCTGGTGGGCCTGCCGTTCAGGCGCTGAGCAGGCCCAGCAGCCTCGCACGATCCACGGCGTGCCGCCGGCTCACGGCGTTCAGCTTTGCGAAAATGTTTTTCAAGTGCCACTTGACCGTCTGCTCTCCTATGTCCATGGCGCGGGCGATTTCCTTGTTTGCCATGCCGGCCGCAAGCAGCGCCAGGATGCGGCCCTCCTTCGGTGTGAGCAGCCCGCTGGTCGACGCACCGTCGGGAGACTGCAGCAAAGCGCTTCGAGCTGGGGTCTGTGACAACGGCACCGCGGCGGGCTGAATCGCGGCTTCCGCGCCCGGGACGGCACCCTCGACCATACCCGCCAGTCCGGGATGCGCATTCTCGACGAACCACCTCATTCCGCCCAGGCTTGCGAGACTCAGCACTTCCGACAGCAGGTCCCGCGCACCCGGACGCCCCAGCTGGTGGAGCGCCAGCGCCTGCAGGGCCCGCGCAGCCAGGCCGTCGGGGCTGCGCCCGGGTCCCGCTTTCACCCGGCTCAATGACTCCAGCGCCAGCTCTGCACCCGAGGGATCGCCGCGTGAAAGGCAGACCCATGCGTTGGCGACGGCGAGGCGCCGGTCGACGAGATCGAGGAACGGCCGGTAGGCCGGGGCTTCGAATGTGGCACGGAGCGCAGTAGCGTCCGCGAGCCGTTCCGCCGCGGTCGCGATCCGCGATTGCTGCAAATGGGCCCGAACCTGCCCCACCAGCGCGCTGAACACCAGTCGCGGAATCGCCCGCGCCGCGCCCAGGTCGTGAAGCGATTCGAGCGCGTCAATCGCGCGCGCGTCCTCGCCGCGAAATATCGAGCTCTCCGCGATGACCCGATAGGCGAGCACGATCGGGTCCGGCATCCCCGCCCGCTCGATCACGTCGAGGCGGTCTGCAAGCAGCGCGAGCGCCGAGTCGACATCGCCACGCAGGTACCTTACGGCCGACAACGTGCCCGCGAACATCGCAGCGACCACGCTGCGACGACCCATCTCGCGCTCTGCTGCCTCGATTGCCGGCTGCAGGATGGCCTCAGCCCTCAACGGGCTGCCGTCCCAGATGTAGCTGAGCGCGACGGCCATGTCGCCGAACGCCATCGGCAACCGCATCGACGGCCCCCTTGTTGCCGCCGAGATGCACGGGAACAGCAACTGGCGGGCGCGCTCCGCGTCGCCCGAGTGCAGCACGAAGGTCGCGCGCGAGTTCGCCATCGACATGACATGCAGCGGGGTCGCGCCGGGCGGTGGATCGTCCCATCCCGCCAGCGCCACTGGGACGAGCCCCGGCTTGTCGCAGAAAATTGCAGCGGCAGCGGCCGCCATCGCCGCCTCGAATCTCGCTCCTGCGTCGCAGTCCGGAAGCTTCAGGATGCGCTCGACGGCTGCGGGCACGCCTTCCGGGTCATCGCCGAGCGCGCTTATCCAGGCGCCTGTCACCTGCAGGCCGACGTCGCGGGCCATCACCGAATCGGGCACGCGCCGCAGCCAGTCCCGAGCCTCGCCGAGACGGCCCTCCCGGGTGATGTCACGCAGGCAGTGCGTCGCATACGCTACGGCCAGCGCCTCGTTGCCGGCCGCCCAGGCGTGACGGGCAGCCTCCTGGTACTGGTCGTGGTCTGCATACCAGGCGGCGGCGCGCTCGTAGCAGCCCCGGCGCTCCTCGACCGGAAGCTTATCGAAATGGCCGAGCAGGAAATCCCGCGCCATCGCGTGAAACTTCAGCCACTGTCGGTCCTCCGACTGCGTCACGACGGGCGAATTGAGCGCGGCAGCTTCCAGCACGCTGGCGGCATCCCTATAGCCGGTGACGGCAGCGCATAGTTCCGCATTCATCGACTCGAGGATCGAGATCCGCACCACGAATGCCGCCACCTCCGGCGACAACCGCGAAAGCATTGATTCGAAGAAGAAGCGATTGATGTCGCCGCGCCGCGCGCTCAACTGGACAATGGCCGCCTGCTGGTCGGACGCGGCCTCGATCGTCGCCGCGGCCAGCTGCAGGCCCAGCGGCCAGCCTTCCGTCAATCCATTTATCCGGGCCGCGGCATCCAGGTTGATCCTGCAACCGAAGCGTGCGCGTAGCACCGCGCGCGATTCGTCCGGATCGAGCCGCAGGTCGTCTACCCCGACGCTGGCCAGCTGACCGCTCGCCAGCAGGTCTGCAAGCTGGAGGTCCAGCCGGCGCCGTGTCCCTACGGCGAACTGCAGGTTGGGTGGGGCGTTGTTCAACAGGTACGACAACATCGCGCTCAGCGCCAGCTGGGGCATGCGGTGCGCGTCGTCCAGTATCACGATCGTGGGCGTTGCAAGCCCCGCCACCTCGGCCAGCAGCGAGGTCAGGGCATCGAGTTCCCTGTGCTCCTGCAGCCGGCCCTGCATGGCTGCCACGGTGAACGCGTCCCTGCCGGTCGCACTGCGCAGCGCGAAGGCGAGAAGGTCCACGAACTGGGACCGCTCGTCCTGCGCATCGAGGGTAGCCCAGGCCACGAATGCGCCCCGCTCAAGCCAGCGCCGCCGCCAATGGGCGAGCAGCATCGTCTTGCCGAAGCCCTGCGGAGCGGTGACCAGGATCGCAGTACGATCATTGATCTCCGCCCAGCGCCGATCGAGGCGGGGCCGGACTGGAAGCGCGCGCCCGGGTTTCGGGGGCGCGGTCTTGAGCAGGAACCGTGACGCGACCATAGCCAGGGTGCAGCCCGGGCGGCGGCACCATTTCCCGTCTCCTCGTCGATTCGAATGACCTGCGCCCAAGCATAGCCCATCACCCCCTCTGTCTGGGGGGGGTCGCCGGGTTTCGGGCACCTGGGCGCCGTTGCGCAGCCGCCCCCCCCCCACTGTGAGTGGCAGAAGTGGCGGGTGCCGGGGCTAGGCTGATCGTTCGCCTGGCCTGTCCAACCGGCCGGCCGCAGGACGAATGGAATCATGGCAATCGAACACATCGATACCAGCTGCATCACGGACGACAGCCTGCCCTGGATGCCGTTTCACCCATACTCCGATCTGGTCTCGGTGAAGCTCTTCCATGTCGACCCGGTGCGCGGCGAGGTCATCAGCGCGCTGCGCGCGCCGCCCGGCGCGCAACTTCCGCGCCATCGCCACGCAGGATCCGCCACGATCTATACGGTGCAGGGCCGCTGGAGATACCTCGAGCACGACTGGGTCGCAGGACCGGGCAGCGTCGTGATCGAAACCTCGGACGAACAGCACACACCGCAGGCCCTTCCGGACGGTACCGACGACGTGATCATGTTCATGGTCAGTTCCGGCGAGTCGCTGCTGCTCGACGTCGAAGGCCGGGTCGTCGCCACCGAGAACTGGCGCACCGCAGTCGCGCGGTACCTGGGCTACTGCCGCGACAACGACATCGAGCCGGTGGACGTGTCGGGGCCGAACGCCTGAGGCGGCCGGCGGTTCCGCCACCGTTGACGGCCGAACCCCGGGACGCACGCCAACAAGCGGCCGTCAGCACGAGGACCGGCTGGTCAACCTGCTGAATGCAGCGCGCGTCGGTCCTTCCACGGCATCGCCTGCTCGACCTGCGCGGCCAGCCGGAACAGCGTCGCCTCGTCGCCTGTCCGCGCGGTGAACAGCATTCCCATCGGCAAACCGTCGGTCGTCCAGTGCAGCGGCAGGGACATCGAGGGCTGCCCGGTGACGTTCGCAACCATCGTGTAAGGCGCCGCCTCGAAAACCTTCGCGAATGACTCGATGAACTTCGGACGCTGGCTGAGCAGTGCTCGCGCAGGCAGCGACGCGAGAAATTTGAGCGCTGCGCGCTTCGTCTTCGAGAACGCATACGCGCCGATCGGCATCGGCGGTACGCCGACCGTCGGCGTCAGCAGTACGTCGAAGCCGGACGACCACTGCAGCCACCGGCGGGCGAATTCCTGCATCGACCAGAGCGCGCCCGTCACGTCGGCCGCGGACTGCGCCTCGCCCAGCCTCGCCAGTATCCAGGTGGCGAGCTCCACCTCGGCGCGCGTCGCGTCCCGGCCAACCAGCTGTTTCGCGTGGCGCAGCGTCGCAGCCACGTCCGCCGACACCAGCGCCGCATATCCGGCCACGAAATCATCCGCGGCAAGCGGCAGACGCACCTCGATGAGATCGTGCCCGAGCTTTGCCAGGCCGGCCGTGGTTGATTCGATAGCCGCGCGGTTCTCCGGGTGCAGCACGCCGGCGAGACCCGGGTCGAAGCTGAACGCAATGCGCAGGTGGCCCGGATCACGCGCTGTCTCCTCGAGGAACGCGCGCTCGGGGGCGGGAAGCTTCATCAACTGCTGCGGATAGTCACCGGCCGTCGCGTCGAGCATTGCCGCGCTGTCGCGTACGCTGCGCGTGACGACGTGTTCGCCGATCATGCCGAACCAGATGTCGGGGGCCAGCGGCCCGGTCGGGTTGCGACCACGACTGGGCTTCAGCCCCACCAGGCCGCAGTTCGATGCCGGCGTGCGTATGGACCCGCCGCCGTCGTTGGCGTTCGCCGCGGGCACGATCCTCGCAGCGACGGCCGCAGCCGATCCGCCGCTCGAACCGCTGGGGGTACGCTCGAGGTTCCATGGATTTCGCGTCGGGCCGAACAGTTCCGGCTCCGTGACGTTCGACACGCCCAGCTCTGGTGTGTTCGTCTTGCCGAAGATGACCAGCCCCGCGCGGCGGTAGCGGCGCGTGAGTTCCTCGTCCTCCGCGGGCACATAGTCGCGAAACAGGCGCGAGCCGAAGCTCATCGGTTCGCCGGCACCCGCGGTCATCAGGTCCTTGACCAGGAACGGAACACCGCGGAACGGCCCGTCCGGCAGGCCCGCGGCAATCTCGTCACGCGCGCGCCGTTCCATCAGGTGGATGACGGCGTTGATCCGCGGATTGACCGCCGCGGTCCTCTCGAGCGCCTCGTCCAGCAACTCGGCCGGACTCGCCTGTCCGCTCCGCACCAGTTCGGCAAGGCCCAGCGCGTCGAACTCCCCGTATTCGCGAATACCCATCGGGTCGCTCCCTTGTCAAATGAATACCGCTGATGATGTCCCTTCCGGACCGGGAAATCGACTTGCCAGCGAGCGCTCGCCGACCGACACTCGGCGCCGTCACCAGTGACAGGTCGAGCCATGAATACCAGCACCCGTATGCTGCTCGCGCTCGCGGCGTTCTGCGTCGCCTGCGGCGCCCCGTCGTTTGCAAAATCGCCTGCGAAAGTCTCCAGGACATACGCGCTGGTGGACGGCGCGCGCATCGCAGCCGCGGATTCGGAACCGCAGAACTGGATGGCGCACGGCCGCACCTACGGCGAGCAGCGCTTCAGCCCGCTCAAGCAGGTCAATGCGGGCAACGTCGAGAAACTCGGACTCGCGTGGTCCTACGCCACCGGGACATTGCGCGGCCTGCAGGCAACCCCGATCGTCGTGGACGGCATGATGTTTACGACAGGCGTGTGGAGCGTCGTTTACGCGCTCGACGCGAAGACCGGCCAGGAAATCTGGAAATACGACCCCGAGGTCCCGCGCGAGTGGGGACGCTACGCCTGTTGCGACGCCGTCAATCGCGGCGTTGCCGTGTGGAAGGGATCGGTTTACTTCGCGACGCTGGACGGTCGGCTCGTCTGCCTCGACGCCCGCACCGGCGGCCGGCGCTGGGAAGTGAATACGATCGACCGCAGCAAGCCCTACACCATCACCGGCGCGCCGCGCATCGTAAAAGACAAGGTGCTGATCGGAAACGGTGGTGCCGAGTACGGTGTGCGCGGCTATTTTTCAGCCTACGACGCCTCGACTGGAAAGCTCGTGTGGCGCTTCTACACCGTGCCCGGCAACCCGAAGGACGGCTTCGAAAATCCCGAGCTCGAAGCAGCGGCGAAGACCTGGAACGGTGAATGGTGGGTCGGCGGCGGCGGTGGCACGGTCTGGGACTCGATGGCCTACGACCCGGACCTCGACACGCTGTACGTTGGCACCGGCAACGGCTCGCCGTGGGCGCGTGACATCCGCTCACCGGGCGGCGGCGACAACCTGTTCCTGTCCTCCATCCTGGCGATGAACCCCGACACCGGGCGGCTCAAGTGGCACTACCAGGTCACGCCGGCGGACAACTGGGACTACACGGCCACGCAGCACATCATCCTCGCGGACCTCGTGATCGAGGGGAAGACTCGCAAGGTGCTGATGCAGGCGCCAAAGAACGGATTCTTCTACGTGCTCGACCGCGAGACCGGGCAACTCATCTCCGCGGACAAGTTCGCGCCCGTCACCTGGGCGAGTCGCGTGGACCTCACGACCGGCAGGCCGGTCGAGACCCCCGAGGCGACGTACAGCCGGGAAACGCGGTTGATCGTCCCGGCGCCCGTCGGGGCGCACAACTGGCAGCCGATGGCTTACAACCCGGGCACAGGCCTGGTGTACATCCCCGCGATGCAGCCGATGGGAATCTATGCGCTGTCGAAGGAGTTCCAGGAAACCGGGAAGTATCCGCGCAGGGACATGTTCTGGAATCCCGGCATCGACTGGGACGCCTTCATCGACACCGCGCTCGGGTTGATGGAACAGCTCGGCGGCCCGCTGCCGCCGGATCGCGGCTACCTCAAGGCCTGGGATCCCTTGCAGAAGAAGACGGTGTGGGAGATCGAGCATCCAGCATTCTGGAACGGCGGCCTGCTCACGACCGCCGGTGACCTGCTCTTCCAGGGCACGGGCGACGGGCGCTTCGTCGCCTATGCGGCGGACACGGGAAAGATCCTTTGGGCCGTGCCCACGTCGATCGGGATCATCGCACCGCCGATCACCTACGAGGTGGACGGCGAGCAGTACGTGGCCGTCATGGCAGGCTACGGCGGCTCGGGCGGCCTGAGCGGCGGCGATCCGCGCACGATGGCCTCGGGCAAGTACGTGAACGAGGGCTACGTGTTCGCGTTCAAGCTCGGCGGCAAGGCCCCGATGCCGCGCGTCGCGGAGAAGAACCACCTGATCCCCGAGCAGCCGGCGATCGACGCGACGGCCGCGCAGCTCGAAAACGGCAAGTACAGGTACATGGGCACGTGCATGGTGTGCCACGGCGCGCTGGCCATGTCGGGCGGCGTCGTGCCCGATCTCCGGATGCTGCCGCCCGAGAAACACGCGATATTCAACGAGATCGTCTACGACGGCATCATCCACGGAGCCGGCATGCCGAAGCTCTCAGACCTCGTGAGTGAACAGGACGTGCACGACATCCACGCCTACGTGATCTCGCGGGCCAACGAAGACCGAAACCCACCGGTGCCTGGCGTCGATTCGGAAAAATAGGTGCCTGGCACCGAATTACCGGATCAGTTGTTCTTCGCTCCCTGCTTCACCCAGCGGCGGATGGTCTTGATCTCGTCCTTGGTGAGCGGCTTCGCGTCGCCGTGCGGCATCTTCAGCGACGGGTCGGCGCGA
>JALHTE010000073.1 GCA_022865595.1 Steroidobacteraceae bacterium
CTCGCTTCAATGTCACCATGCTGCTGAGCGCCTGGCCGATTCGATGCATTGCTCGGCGGAAGGCGCCCTTTGGTTCCGGTTCCCGGTCGGTACTCGAGCCGCGGGTAACGGGCACGCCGAGCACTGCAAGTGTCGGCACGGCATCCTCGAGTGCCGCGATCCTCGCAAGCGTCGCACCAAGGTTCGGCAGCGGCACTGCGCGGAGCGCCGCCAGGTCCTGTGCCAGCAGCCGACGGACCTCGGTCGTCGCAGGATCGTTGAAGGAAGCGAGCCTCGCGTCCGCCGCTTCCATCGCCGCGATCGCCGTTCGTACGTCGCGGTCCAGGTTGAGCTGGCGTTCGGCCAGGTCGAGCAGGTACATCGCCTCGGCACGCGCCCATGCGCGCTGGGGCGCCTCGGTGCGGGCCCGGAGTTCCTCGACGCCTCGTCCGAGCACGGCGATCTGGGCAGGCAACTCGTGCAGATTGCGCAGCTCCGTGCGCAGCGCACGCTGCGAGGTCTCCATGCGGGTGTTCAACGTCGAGATCTGGCCCGACAGCCGGTCCTGCGAGGCGCGAAGCTCCACCACCTGGCCGCGCACCCGGTCGATGCGGTTGTCGAACTGCCCGATGCGCCAGTGTGCGTAGATCGCGAGCAGCAGCCCCAGGACGGCCAGCGCGAGCAGCATGGGATTGGTCCCGCTGCCGCCGGGTCGGCGGGAACTCATGTCATTGGAAAGGGATTCGATTTCAGCGGACATTGGCTTCGCGCTGCTGCGCCGGGAACTGGCCCGGATCGTATCACGCAGGCGCGGCGAGGCCGTTCCCGGCCGACCAGGACCGCAGCGCGGCCAGCATCGTTTCGTCCTCCGCGCTGCCTGCAACCAGCAGCGGGCCGCGCCACTGGAGCCTGCGCGCCTCGGCGGCGACCCGATCGCCGGGTACCAGCAGCGGGGCGTCGCGCAACCAGGGGTAGTGCTCCGCGGGCACCATCTCTAACAGCGACTCGAGCACCTCGGAGCTGGTGACCGTGGCGACGACCGCGCCGGCCTCATTTGCGCGGCCGAGTTCGTCCAGCGCCTGCCTGGACGGTGCGGGGCGGATGCGCCTGTAGACTTCGGCCGTGCTCACTTCGGCGCCCCGGGCGGCGAGCCCGGCACGCAGCACGTCCCGCCCGCCGACGCCCTTGACGATAAGGATGCGTCGCCCTCCAGGCCCGGCCAGCCCGGGGTGGGCCAGCAGACCCTCGGAGTCCGATGCCGACCCAGCTTCCGGCACCGCATGAACGGCGATGCGGGCGTCGGCAAGTGCCCGTGCGGTGGCGCGCCCGATCGCGCCGACGCGGGACTTCCCGGGTCGCCCGATCTGTGGGATCGACTGCTCCACGGCATTCGCGCTGGTGTAGATGATCCAGTCGAAGGCGTCGAGCATGCATGCCCGCCTTTGCGTGTCGTCGAGCGTAACGGGCTCGATCGCAAGCGTGGGAAAGGCGATGGCGGTTGCGCCGTGGTCCTGGAGCAGCTGTACGAAACGCTGCGCCTGGCGCGCGGGCCGCGTCACGATTACGGCCAGGCCCGCGAGCGATCGGGTCACGGTGGCTGGACCGCCTCGCTGCGCAGGCGGTCGAGCAATGGCCCGGCGCCGGCGGCCTGCATGCGGTCGGCAAGCGCCAGCCCGAGGCGCTCGGCGTCGGCGACGGGACCGGAGATTGCGTCGCGGTATACCTCGCTGCCGTCCGGCGCACCGACGAATCCACGCAGCATGAGAGCGCCGGCACCCAGCGTGGCGTGCGCTGCGATCGGCGAATGACAACTGCCGCCGAGCGCCCGCGCAAACGCGCGTTCGGCAGAAAGACGAACGAACGACTCGTCGTGGTGCAGCGCAGTCAGCAGGCCGGCCGCGCGCGCGTCGTCGTCACGGCACTCGATGCCGATCACGCCCTGGCCGACGGCGGGCACGCAGAAATCGGCGTCCAGCACCTCGGTGATCCGCTCGCCCAGTCCCAGCCGCTCGAGCCCGGCGCAGGCGAGCAGGATCGCGTCGAGGCTGCCTTCCTGCAGGCGGCGCAGGCGCGTCTCGACGTTGCCGCGCAGCAGTTCGAGCACGAGATCCGGTCGTACCGCGCGCAGCTGCGCCTGTCGCCGCGGGCTCGACGTGCCGAC
>JALHTE010000074.1 GCA_022865595.1 Steroidobacteraceae bacterium
ATTCTCGGTCGGACGCTTCGATCCCGACTACCTGTCGCGGTGCCCCTGCGCGCTCGTGACGCTGGGCGAACGTGCAGTCGCCGTCGCGAACCTGTGGCCCGGCGGCGGGAAGATCGAGATTTCCGCGGACCTGATGCGCCATGTAGACGATGCCCCGCCGGGATGCATGGACTTCCTGTTTATCGAATGCATGCTGTGGGGCCGCGCGCAAGGCTACAGCTGGTTCAGCCTTGGCATGGCGCCGCTGTCCGGCCTCGAGAACCGCGCACCCGCGCCGGCGTGGCACCGAATGGGCACGTTCGTGTATCGCCACGGCGAGCACTTCTACAACTTCGAGGGATTGCGGCGGTACAAGGAGAAATTCGACCCCGAATGGCGGCTGCGTTACCTCGCCTCGCCCGGCGGGATCGCCCTGCCACGAATCCTGCTGGACGTTTCCGCGCTGATTGCTGGCGGCGTCAAGGAAATGGTCACGCGCTGACGCGCGCAGCCTTCGCGGCAAGTGCGGGGCTTGCCTAACGACGCACGTGCCGCATCAGACGCTTGCGGCTCTTCTGCTGCCGCGGTGTCAGTTCGTTGCGCCGCCCGGCGAAGGGGTTGGTCTCGCTGCGGAATTCCACCTTGACCGGCGTGCCGCGGAGATCGAAGGCCTGGCGGAAGCTGTTGCCCAGGAAACGTTTGTAGTCCTCGGGCGTGCGTTCCGCCTGTGTCCCGTGGATGACGATCAGCGGCGGGTTGCGGCCACCCTGGTGCGCATAGCGAAGCTTGATCCGTCGACCACGAACCAGCGGCGGCTGATGCTGCTTGATGGCCGCCTCGAGTACCCGCGTCAGCTCCGGCGTCGGCAGGGTGCGCATCGCCGCCTCGTAGGCGGCCTCCACCGACTGCATCATTTCGCCGACACCGCTGCCGTGCAGTGCAGAGATGAAGTGCACCGCAGCGAAGTCCAGGAAGCGCAGGCGTTGCTCGAGTTGCGCGCGGATCTCGGCGCGTTGCTCCGCCGAAACGTGATCCCACTTGTTGACGGCGATGACCATGGCGCGGCCGCGATCCGCGACGATGCCCAGCAGCGTCGCGTCCTGCTCCGCGACCGTCTCGCGCGCGTCGAGCACGCCGACCACAACGTTCGCTTCCTCCACGGCCTGGAGGGTCTTGATGACACTGAACTTTTCCAGGCCGTCCTCGACGCGCGCCCGGCGGCGGACGCCAGCCGTGTCGATCAGCGTGTAGCGGCGGCCGTCCCGCTCAAACGGTACGAAGATGGTGTCGCGCGTCGTACCCGGCTCGTCGAGGGCGATCACGCGATTCTCACCGGTGAGGCGGTTGATCAGCGTCGATTTGCCGACGTTCGGTCGCCCGATCACGCAGACCCGCACGTCGCGTCCCTCGGGAACGGGCTGGTCCTCGGGACCGGCCGGCTCGGTACCGGCGAGCACGGCATCGACCAGTTCCTCGATGCCCTGGCGATGCGCCGCCGACAGCGCGCACGGCTCACCGAGCCCCAGGGCGTGAAATTCCGTGACCGCGACCTCGTCCTCGCGGCCCTCGGACTTGTTGACGGCGATCACCGCCGGCTTGCCGCTCCTGCGGATCACGTCGGCGACGAAACGGTCGGCCGTGGTCAAGCCCTCGCGCGAGTCAACCACGAAGACCACGTGTCCAGCTTCCTCGATGGCGCGCTGGGTCTGCACCGCCATGGGTTGCTCGATGCCCTTCGGGGACTCGATCAAGCCACCCGTGTCGATGACGATGAAGCGGTGATGCTCGGTGCTGCCGAAGCCATACTGCCGGTCGCGGGTCACGCCCGGGATATCGGCCACCAGCGCGTCGCGAGTCCGGGTCAGGGCATTGAATATGGTGGACTTGCCGACATTAGGCCGCCCCACCAGCGCGATCACCGGCAGCATGCTGAACCTCCCGACGTCGCGCCCGATCCGGTCACCCGCGTGGGCGCGAGCGAAAAGCGTAGACGGTGCCGCCGTCGCTTTGCACGAACACCATTCCGTTGGCTGCGACCGGCGCGTTGGTGATGCGATCGCCGCCCACCTTGGTCCTGGCGACCATCTCGCCCGTGTCGCGGTCGAGCCAGTGCAGGTAACCTTCGAAATCGCCGACCACGACCGCATTGCCGTCAACCGTCGGCGCGGTCAGGCCACGCAAACGCAAGCCGTTCTGGCGCCATTGCTCGCTGCCGTCGCGCCTGCTCATGGACAACACTGCGCCGTCGGCGGTGGATACATAGAGCGCCGAGTCGTCCAGGGTCAGCCCGCGATAGCTGGAAACGTCCCGCGCCCACCAGATCTGCCCGGAACTGCGCGCCAGCATGGCGGCACGGCCCTGATAGCCGACGACGAAGATGTCGTCCCCCGAAACCTCCACCGCGGAGTCGATGTCCACCAGCCTCTCGAGTTCGGTCCTGCCGCGAGGCGTCGCCACGGTAGCGGACCACAGCAGGTCGCCGTCGGACAGGCCGAGCGAGGCGACCTTGCCGTTGTCGAAGGCGCAACTGGCGGAGTCGCCGGCGATGACCGGCGGCGCCGTGCCACGCAGCGACAGCCGCGGCACGGGTTGCTCG
>JALHTE010000075.1 GCA_022865595.1 Steroidobacteraceae bacterium
AGCGGGTCGGTCGCTGGTGGTGCGGCCAGTCCTGCACCTTCGCGTACGCCGCGTCGTCGAGTTCCAGGTAACTCGCGTGCAACTCGACACTCGCCAGCCAGCGATCCAGCAGCTCGTCGATCCGCTTGTTAACAGCGCTCATTTTCCGCCCGAGTTCACCATCTCTGGTGCCAGGTCGGAGTGTAAAGCCTGCCCTGGACTCTGCAGCGCACCCGGGCATCGGGCGTCGGAGCCTGAGACGTAGTTCCCGCTCCTAGGGGGTCCGGTGGGCCTGTTGTCTGCCGTGCAGCGGGGTCCGGGCCTCACGCGCGGTCGTCGCTGCGCAGGGGGAAGGTGCAACAGCCGTGGGGTTACAGTATGGTCGCGTCGCCATGAATCCGACCCCCAGGCAGGCCCTCGCCACCAACTTCGATCCCTGGTCGGGATCGCAGGGCGTCGGTGCGCGGGCGGAATTCGCAGTGCCGCTGGTCGTGGCCGTAACCGGTCACCGCGACCTTGTCGCGGGGGAAGTTCCCGGGATCCGCGCGCGCGTCCGTGCGCTCATCGATGGCCTGCGCGATGCATATCCCAACCGGGCAATCGTGCTGATGTCGGCGCTGGCCGAGGGCGCGGACCGGCTGGTCGCGGAGGAGGCGCTCGACATCGGCATTCCGCTGGTTGCGGTGCTGCCGATGCCGAGGGAGCAGTACCTGCAGGATTTCACCGCGCCGGCATCGCGCGCGGAGTTCGATCGCCTCTGCGCCGCCGCGGCCGACGTATTCGAACTTCCGCTGGTCCCGCCCAGGGACAGGCCGGCGGCCGGCGCGACGCAGGTAAATCGCGAGGCGCAGTACGCGCAGTGCGGCGTGTTTCTCTGTGCCCACTGCCACATCCTGCTGGCGCTGTGGGACGGCAAGGCTTCGCCAAGGGTCGGCGGTACCAGCCAGGTAGTGCATTTCCACCACCACGATTTCATGCCGGGCTACGGCGCACCTGCGTCCGCGAGCCGCCTCGCGCTCACCGATGACGAGAGCGACCTCGTCTATCACGTCGTGTGCTCGCGAGACCGGCCTGACGGCGCGCCGGCCGAGGCCCTGCAGCCCCTCGAGGTGTCGTGGTTCACCACCGACGAGCAGGAACCCCGCACCAGCAGCATGCCGGCGCGCTACCGGCGCGTGTTCGAGCGAGCAAGCGAGTTCGGCGAGGACGCGGCACGGCACGCGCCCGAAATCGAGCGCGGGTGTTATCCGCTGCTCACCGATGCGCAGGTCCCGAACCTGCCGCTGGGGTTGAGCGACATCAATCGCGTGTTCTGTGCTGCGGACTGGCTCGCGGGTCATTACCAGAAACGTTTCATCTTCACGCTGCGGGTGAGTCACCTCTGCGTGTTCCTGACCGGACTCGCCTACATTTCCTACACGGACTTCTATTCGACCCGGCTGTTCCTGTTCATGGTGCTGGCGCTGATGCTGGCTGCGAGCGGCATCAACCGCGTGTCACGTCGTGGTGCATGGCACCGCAAGTACCTCGACTACCGCACGCTGGCCGAGGGATTGAGGGTGCAGTTCTACTGGGCCGCGGCCGGTGTGACCAGCGGCAGCCTCACCAAGTTCGCGCACGACAACTTCCTGCAGATGCAGGACCCGGAACTCGGATGGATCAGGAATGTCATGCGGGTGGCGGGCACCGAATACGACGCGCGACGCGGCGTGGACCCGGGCGGCCTGCGCTTCGCGATCGACGAGTGGATCGGCGACGAGCGCTCCGGGCAACTCGGCTACTTCCGGCGCAGGGCTGCCGAGCGCATGCGACGACGCGAGACGACCAACTCGATCGCTCGCGGAGGAATCTGGGCCAGTACGGCGGCGCTGGCTGTGCTGATGTTCGTCGGCGCCGGAGTGCCTGACGAGGTGCAGAACCCACTGGTGTACGGGATGGGCTGCGTGCTGCTGGCGGTGGGTGTCCGGCAGTCGTACGCAAAGGGCACTGCAGAGGCGGAACTCATCAAGCAGTACGAGTTCATGGGTCGCATATTTTCCAACGCGCGGCGCCGCATCGACTCGGTGGTCGACGACGTCGCGCGTCGTGGAGTCCTCAAGTCGCTGGGCGATGCGGCGCTCGAGGAGCACGCGCAGTGGATCCTCATGCATCGCGAACGATCGGTCGGGCAGGAAGACATCGTCCGACTGGGTTGAGTGCGGCACCCGGCTCTCAGCGTGACGCAGCGGTCGCCAGCAGCCTCGAATAGAAGACCGTCATGCGACGCAGGTTGTCCAGCGTCAGGTGCTCGTTGGTGCCGTGAATCATCTCGAAGTCGCGGAGCGACGCTACGATCGGCTGGAAGCGGTATACGTCCCGGGCGACGCCGGCAAGGTAACGGCTGTCGGTCGTTGCGGTGACGAGGCCGGGTACCACGGGCACCTGCCCGCCGCCGGAGGCGAGTGCCCCGATGACGCGGTAGGCGTCCGAGTTTGCCGACGACACGGGGGAGGGATCGTAGGCCGGTCCGTCCCAGGCAAGATCGACCTTCAGGCGCCGCGTGGCGGTCTGCGCCCGCGCCATGACTTTGGCCGTGGTGTCCTGTGGCGCGATCCGGTAGTTGATCCACGCGGTCGCATCCTGTGGCAGCACGTTCGCCTTCGGGCTGCCACGCAGCATGGTCGGCGCGATGGTGGTGTGCAGCAAAGCGGCCCCGGCGGGCGTGGCTGCAATCTTTGCGATCAGCAGCGGCTCGAACAGCCAGGTATTGGCCACCGCCACCCTCGTGCCAAAGCCAGCCCCGGGCGCGAGAGTGCGGATCATGTCGGCCGCCGGTCCACTGAACTGCATCGGGAATGGCCGCGACGCGACCGCGAGCACTGCCTTCGCGAGCACCTCGACACCGGTCTCGCGGGGCGGTGCGGAGGAGTGGCCGCCGGTTGCGGGTGCGGTGATTCGCAGCGTCGCGTAGCCCTTCTCGGCGATGCCGACCAGCGCGACGGGTCGTCCTGCCAGCGGCAGGTCTGACACGATGGCGAGGCCTTCGTCCAGTGCGAACTGCGGCGCGAGTCCGCGTGCGCGCCAGGCTTCGGCAACCGCATGCGCGCCCGTGCCCCCGGCTTCCTCGTCATGGCCGCTCAGCACGATGACCGTGCGTCGCGGCGCGAATCCTGAGGTGGCCAGCGACTCGATGGCCTCGAAGATGCATATCAGCGAGCCCTTGTCGTCCACCGAGCCTCGTCCCCAGACCGCGTCGTCGGCAATGACGCCTGCGAACGGAGGATGTGCCCAGTCGTCCTCGGTGCCCGGCGTCACCGGAACCACGTCGTGATGGGCCAGCAGCACGACCGGGGCGAGCGTGGAGTCCGTGCCGGGCCAGGTGTAGACGAGCGTATGGCCGGCGAAGATTTCGCGGCTCATCGCCAGGTGTGCGGCGGGGTAGGTGGCCTCGAGCCATACGTCGAGCCGTTCCCATTCCGCCCAGTCGTTGCTGGTGCTGTCCTGGTGGCTGATGGTACGAAACCGTACGGCTTCCGCGAGGTGTTGCGCGGCCTTCGCCACGTCGACGCCCGGCGCCTCGGCCAGTTGGACCGATTCGAAATCCAGCGCGTCCCGCGGCTCGAAGGCCACGGTGCGGACCGTCACCACGATCGCGGCGAGCGCGACCGCGGCTGTGGCCAAGTAGCCGAGCGCAGGGAGTCTGTTCAAAGCGTATCCCGGATATTTGGCAACTGCGTCGGCGTTTGTGAACCCATCGCGGTTCTACGTCAAGGGCGAGCCGGCCGTGGATGGGCCTGCCGGGTGGACGGCCGGGTTCGCGGCGGCGTTCATCCTGCGGCGCATAGTCGCCGCCCGCTGAGGTAATCTAGGCGCCTATGGCAACGTCGGCAGATGTCTTCATCAGTTACTCGCGCGAGGACAAGGAGCGTGTCCTCGATCTGGCCGAGCGGCTGCGCGCGGCCGGGGTGTCGGTGTGGATCGACCAGGGCGGCATCGACGGCGCCACCCTGTGGGGCGAAGAGATCGTCAATGCGCTCGACCAGGCGAAGGTGCTGCTGCTCGCGGTGAGTGGCGCAGCGGCCCGGTCGCACAACGTGGCCAAGGAGGTCGTGCTTGTCAGCGAGCGCAAGGGACACATCCTGCCGGTCGATCTCGAGCCGACGACGATTCCAGCCGGCCTCAAGTACGCGCTGGCCGGTATCCAGCACGTCGAGTATTTCCAGGGCGACCCTGACACAAATCTGAAGACGATCCTGCGCTCGCTCGAGCGCGCAGGCGTCACGATTGCCCCGCCGCGGAAACCCGCGGCAGCTTCGGGAGGCGACTCAGCGGCGTCGGCGGCAGGCGTGCAGCTCGCCCCGGGTGCCGAGAGCCAGGTCGAGGCCGGGGCACTCGCGGTG
>JALHTE010000076.1 GCA_022865595.1 Steroidobacteraceae bacterium
CTGGTGCATCAGTCGCCAGCTGTGGTGGGGACACCGCATCCCGGCCTGGTACGACGCCGACGGTCGCGTCTACGTAGGCCGAAGCGAGGAGGAAGTACGCGACAGGCACGGCCTCGACGCCGCCGTCATGCTGTCCCAGGACCAGGACGTGCTGGATACATGGTTCTCATCGGCGCTCTGGCCGTTCTCGACCATGGGCTGGCCCGGGCAGAACCGCGACCTCGAGCGCTTCTACCCGACCTCGGTGCTGGTCACCGGCTTCGACATCATTTTCTTCTGGGTCGCCCGGATGATCATGATGGGACTCAAGTTCATGGACGACGTGCCCTTCCGCGAGGTCTATGTTCACGGCCTGATCCGCGATAACGAAGGCCAGAAGATGTCCAAGTCCAAGGGCAACGTACTCGACCCCCTGGACATCATCGACGGCATCGGACTCGAGGAACTGGTCAGGAAGCGCACGCTGGGCCTGATGCAGCCGCACCTGGCCCCGGCGATCGAGAAGGCCACCCGCAAGCAGTTTCCCGACGGCATCGCCGCTTATGGCACCGACGCGTTGCGTTTCACCTTTGCGGCGCTGGCAACGCAATCCCGGGACCTGCGCTTCGACCTGGGCCGGGTCGAGGGCTACAGGAACTTCTGCAACAAGCTCTGGAACGCGTCCCGCTACGTGCTGATGGCGACGGAGGCGAGCGAGGGCGACGGTCCGGTCGAACTGTCGGTCGCCGACCGCTGGATCAATTCGCGTCTCGATGCCGCGGTTCGCGCCGTGCACGACGCCTTCCGCGACTATCGCCTGGACCTGGCGGCGCAGGCCGCATACGAATTCACCTGGTACGAATTCTGCGACTGGTACCTGGAGCTGTCGAAGGCCGTCCTGCAATCGGAGTCGGCCAGCGCGGCCCAGCGGCGTGGCACCCGGCAGACCCTGGCTGGTACGCTCGAGGCACTGCTCAGGCTCCTGCACCCGCTGATGCCCTTCATCACGGAGGAAATCTGGCAGCGCGTCGGTCCGCTTGCGGGTAGCCACGGTGAGACGATCATGCGGCAGCCCTTCCCGATGCCGTCGGCCGATCGGGCCGATGCAGCCGTCGAGGCCGACATGCGCTGGACCATGGACTTCATTCTCGGCATACGGCAGATCCGCGGCGAGATGGACATCGCCCCTTCGGTTCGATTCGACGTGCTGCTGCAGGACGCATCGGCGGGCGATCTCGAGCGCTATGCGGCCTACTCCCGCTATATCGACCGCCTGGCCAACGTCGCTGCAGCCCGGCCGCTTGCCGCCGGCGAAGCGCCGCCCCAGTCCGCCGCGGCCCTGCTCGGCGACATGAAGATCCTGGTGCCGATGGCGGGCCTGATCGACGTCGAAGCGGAGCTCACACGGCTGGCCAAGCGCCGCGCCAAGGTGGCCCAGGAGGTTCTCCGTGCCGAAGGCAAGCTGGGTAATGCGCGGTTTCTTGACAACGCCCCGGCCGAGATCGTCGAGCAGGAGCGCACACGGATTGCGGACTTCAAGCGTGAACTGGAGCAACTCGACGCGCAGCTGGAGCGGGTAGCCTCGCTCAGATGAACGCATTCCGGAACACCGACGGGCACGAACGCGAGTTGCTCGGCTCCGCCGTCGAGCAGTTGAACTCGATCGTGCTCGGCAAGGATCGCGAGATCCGGCTGAGCGTCGCCTGCCTGCTGGCCCGCGGCCACCTGCTGATCGAGGACATACCGGGTGTAGGCAAGACCACGCTGGCCCACGCGCTGGCGCGCGTCCTCGGGTTGACTTACCAGCGCATCCAGTTCACCAGTGACCTGCTGCCTGCGGACGTGATCGGTGTGTCGGTATACGACCGCGGCACCGGCTCGTTCCAGTTCCACCGGGGCCCGGTCTTCGCACAGCTGGTGCTTGCCGACGAGGTCAACCGCGCGACACCGAAGGCACAGAGCGCACTGCTCGAAGCCATGGAAGAGCGCCAGGTGACCATGGACGGCGTCTCCCACCCGCTGCCCCAGCCTTTTTTCGTCGTCGCGACGCAAAATCCGTCCTACCAGGTCGGGACCTTCCCGCTTCCCGAATCGCAGCTCGACCGGTTCCTGATGCGCATCGCGCTCGGCTACCCCGCGGCAAGCCACGAGCGCGCCTTGCTGCGCGGCCGCGACCGCCGCGATCTCCTGGCGAGCCTTCCGGCCGTGCTCAGCCCCGAGGTGATCGTTTCGCTGCAGCAGCAGATCACCAGCCTGCACGCCAGCGACGCCCTGCTCGATTACGTGCAGGCCCTGGTCAGGGCCTCGCGCGACGGCAGCCAGTTCCTGGCCGGGCTCTCGACCCGCGCTGCGATATCGCTGTTGCGCGCTGCACAGGC
>JALHTE010000077.1 GCA_022865595.1 Steroidobacteraceae bacterium
AAAGCGCTGTTCGGCTCCTACATGCTGGTCAGCGGCTACTATTCTTTCAGGGTGCGCCGCATCGACTAGACGCAGGCAGGCCAACGGTGGCCGCGCACGCCGGCCACGCCGCGGCGCTGATGTTGATGGCATACGGCTTTTCAGCCCGGCGACGACGTGGGTTCCGAGCCCTTGAGGTACGCATCCAGATCAGCAAGATGCCTCGCGTAATGCCGTGAGCGTCCCGAGGAATGCCGGTAAAGGGGCTGGCGAACCTGCCAGACGCTTGCGGTCTTGACCGAGTTGGCCTGCCGCTGGAAGGCAAGGCAGTTCTCGTCCCACTCCAGGGTGCAGAACGCCAGCAGCTTCCCGACAGCCTCGCGTGGCTCGCTCACGAACTCGTCGTAGTCGAAATCAAGGATGTCGTCTCCGTATATTCGCTGCCAGTGCGCCATCAGGCGACGGTACTGCCGGTAGTAGTGCCCGATGTCCATCAGGTCGAGCGCGTATGCCATGCCGTGGTCGATGTGCAGGAAGAAGATCGAGAGACAGTTGTCCAGGGCGTTGCGCCGCGTGTGGACGATTCGCGCGTCCGGGAACAGCGTCTTGATGAGACCGATGTAGAGGAAATTGTCGGGTCGCTTGTCGGTCACGTACCGCGCGCCCGGAAACAGCTTCGCCAGCATTTCGAGATAACGATCCGCGAGCCGCGCGAGTTGTTCGCCAGAGACCTGCGCCATCGAGGAGGGAAAAGGCGCCAGTTCCCTGCGTACGGCCCTCGGCAGGAAGTCGATTTCTCCGCCGGCTGCGACCCGCGAGTGTCCGGCAAGTACCTGCTCGGTCAGCGTCGAACCCGAACGGAACATTCCGCACACGAAGATCGGCTTCGCGGCCGAGTCGCGCGACACGCCCTCCGGCCGCTCGCCGCTGAAAGTTGCGATCAGCTGATCGACCAGATCCTCCTGCTGCTTGCGATCGTAGCGCGCGCCGCGCGGCCCGGCACTCGCGCGGCTGCGTAGATTGGCAGCTGCATAGGCATCGAACGCCTGGTCATAGGCTGCCGCCTTGTCCAGCACCTCGCCCAGTGCGAATCCAAGGCTCGCCTGGTCCGCCGCGGCAACACCGGGGTGTTGAAGAGCACGCCTCAGTCGATCGACCAGTGCATCGTCGGGGCCAGCGGAAGCCTTCAGGTGGGCGTAGCGCGTCAGCCCGTCGTAGCAATGAGGATCGGCCAGCAGGATGCGCTCGTACAGCGCCAGTGCTTCTTCGCGCCTGCCGAAACCTTCCTGGATATTGGCGAGATTGAGCAGCGCCGGGACGAATGTCGGGTTCAGACCGAGCGCAGCCTGAAGTTCCTCCACGGCCGCGTCGTCACGGCGCAGGTACTCCGAATAGATGACGCCCCGATTGACGTGCACTTCCTCTGGCCGGGAAACGCCGCGGTCGAGCGCCTGCTGGTAAGAAGCCAGCGCCGCATCGAATCGCCGCGCCTTGCGTTGCAGTATGGCCAGGTTGTACCAGCAATCCGGGAGATCCGGCCAGCGTGCGAGCAGGCGCTCGTAGGCCGCGATCGCTTCGTTCACGCGACCGGCACGGTCGAGCAGCATCGCCTGCTGCTCCATTGCGCGTTGGTCTTCCTTCGCTGGCACGTCAGGGTTCCATCGGTCCGCTGCGACCGGGCTATGGTATGCCCATGGCCGCGCGGTTCGCGACTGTTGCCCGCCCG
>JALHTE010000078.1 GCA_022865595.1 Steroidobacteraceae bacterium
CGGGTATCGCCAAATTCGACCAGCACGGAACCTTCCGCATGAGCGGTGAAGCCGCGGGTGAACTGGATGGTGCGAAGCTCGTCCGGCGAGCGGCCGCTCGGTCTCATGCGAGTACCCCGTTTGGTGATGTTCAGCCGAGCCAGCGCAGCGCGGCGGCCGTGGCATTGTCGCTGTGCGGCGAAGAGGCTTCCACTGCGCGACTCACCAGGTCGGAAAGTGCCTGCGCCAGAGGCGGCCCATCCTGCCGAAAGAAACCGGCGATCTGGGCATCGCGCAGGTTGGCCCAGACGCCGTCGGTACACACGAGCAGGACATCGCCCGACTGCAGCGGCTTGCGCAGCGACAGGCTCATTTCCGGCTGTGCCGCCTCGCCGCCGATGCAGCAGTCAACGTAGTTTCGCATCGGGTGGCTGTGCAACTCGTCCTCGTGAATCATGCCCTCGCGCAGCAGTTGCTCGACGTGCGTGTGGTCCCGCGTGCGCTCGATGACCGTCCCGTCCCTGATGTGGTAGACACGGCTGTCGCCGAGGTGGGCCCAGTACGCCGCGCCATCCTGGACCAGACAGACCGCGCAGGTGGCGCGCGGCCTGTGTTCCAACGGCATCTTCCGGCCGCCTTCGACGACGCCCTCATGGGCCCGCCCGAGCGACAGGTGCAGGAGCCCGAGCGGGTCGAACACCGGATGCTTCTCGGCTGCAAAGGCTTCTAGCAGCGTCTGGCGACCGATCTGCGCCGCGCGGGCGCCGTCTGCGTGGCCGCCCATGCCATCGAACGCGACCAGCAGCGCGGACGCCTCGTTGGCCACGACTGCCGCGCGATCCTGGTTTTCCTCGCGGTTTCCGACATCGCTGACGTCGGCGTATTCGACCTGCAAGCGTCCTCCCGGCGTAGCCCGCGATGCATCTGTTATTCTGGCGCAAGAGCTTACACGACCGGCGCTGGCCGCGTTGATGCGGCGACAGGCGTCGGTGCAAATTCCGGACGGGGAAACGATGATACGCAGCATGACCGGCTTCGCCCGGCGGGAGCGAGCGGCTCCATTCGGCACCCTCGCCTGGGAGCTGAGGACGGTAAATCACCGTTACCTCGAGGTGGCCCTGCGATTGCCGGAGGAGTTCCGGCCCAGCGAGGGTGAATTCCGCCAGGCCATCGCCGCCGTCGCCCGACGCGGCAAGGTCGAGGCCGCGCTGTATTTCCGGCCCACCTCGGCGATCTCGCCGGAACTCGAACTCAACGAGCCCCTGCTCGAGCGGCTGGTGGACCAGGCCAACCATGTTCGCCGACGACTTGGAGAAACGGCAGGCATCAACGTAGTCGACCTGTTGCGCTGGCCAGGCGTGGTGCGCGAGGCCGAGCGCGACGCCAGCCCACTGGTCGCGGCCGCGCAGGAACTCCTGGCCGAGGCGCTGGACGCACTGACCGAATCGCGTGGCAGCGAGGGCGGCAGGATCGCCGAGCTGCTGCTCGGCCGTTGCGAGGGCGTCGAGACGCTGGCCAACGAGGTCAGCGCGCGCCTGCCGGAGATCCGGGAGCGGATCCGCGCGCGCTTGAACGACCGCCTCTCGCAGGTCGCCGTCGAGCCCAATACCGACCGGCTCGAACAGGAAATCGTCATCGCGCTGCAGAAGATGGACGTTGACGAGGAACTCGACCGCTTGCGCAGCCACGTGGCCGAGGTGCGCAAGGTGATCGCCGCCGACGAGCCCGCCGGTCGGCGCCTGGACTTCGTGATGCAGGAATTCAACCGCGAGGCCAACACGCTGTCGTCGAAGTCGCAGGACGTGGAAACGACCCGCGCCGCGGTGGACATGAAGGTGCTGATCGAGCAGATGCGCGAGCAGGTGCAGAACGTTGAATAAGTCAATAACTCGGTGACATATTAAGTTGTTATGGCAGGCATGCGGATTTGGCTACGCCGCTGGCTACATGGCAACAAGGCGCTGAAAGGAGCGCCGGCTACATTTCGGCGTCCGCCAGGTCGCGTTCCGGCCTCGCCAGCTATCCGGGACCACGTACTTGCGGTCACTTAGCGC
>JALHTE010000006.1 GCA_022865595.1 Steroidobacteraceae bacterium
CACCGCGCTCACATTCCTGACGGCCGTGGACGTTTCCATTCCCGCCTCGCCCGACGCGTCGGGAACCGTGGCCGTGACGGACGTGACGCGCGGATCCGGGAACGCGTCGACGGTCAACGTGCCGAACTGGCCCTCGGACGTGCACCGTATCACCGTCCAGTTCCGCGACGATGACCAGGCCGTCGAGCGGTTCACGGACCCGCAGCTCGGTCCACGCGGCCGGCTGCCGGGCCGGTAGACCGCGCATTCGTCATGCCGATGCGGTGGCACGAGGCCACCGCATCGGCTCTGGCGGCACAGCGCGAGCGGCGCGACTCAAATCGTTTACTGTGAACGCAGGCGCCGCGGGCATGGGCGGCCTCGACATCGACGGTTGGGTTACCGACCTGAAGGCTGCCGCAGCCGGCGAGAGTGAAACCGACGATAACGAGAGCGGCAATGGACCAGCGGTTCAGCGCGAACCTCGATCTGCCAAAGACCGGGCAGCGTCTGAAGCGACGCTCGGCGATTATCGTGGTCGAGGTGGCAGTGCGCCGTAGGTAGTTTGGGAAGTGTGGGCACGTACGGGCTCAGCGCAAGCATTACGTGGTTCACGAATCATTTTGTGTCCTCAGCCTTCGTATCGCCGAGAAGCTTCAGGGCGCATTCCCATGAATGACCGAGCAGTCGCTGCAGTTCCTCCTGCATGCGCTTCTTGTTGGCGGCAGTGTGCCGGGGGTGCCGAAAAAGAGACCGCGGACTGCCGCTGTCGCGCGTCGTTGACGTTCGCTCGGAAGAAGCGTGGCGCTGGCGGACCGGAGAAATGGAGTATCCGCGATACGTCCGATAGCGCCAGTGCGCCGTGAAAAAGGCGGCAGGGTCAATTCACTGGACCAGACCAAGTCGTAGAGCGCGGAGCGCGAGAGGGTGATGAGGTTAAGGGGCATGGGCGTCTCCTGGAACCCGTCACATGATCGCGCCAGGGCGATTGGTGGCAAGTCCGGATGTCCGCGGTCGGGGCCGGGGGTAGGTTGGGCACCGCTCTGCGCTATCGGAGGAGCAGAAAGAATGCGGGCAGCACGCGCAGCATGACAAACGGAACCGCGTGTCGATTGAGGGCGGTCAGGCTCCTGCACACCGCTGTGTGGGCAGTGTTCGCCGGCTGCATCGTGGCGATCCCGGTGCTTGCGTGGCAGGAACGGTTTGGCGTCGCTGCCATCCTGGCAGTGTTGGTGCTCGGCGAGGTCGTGGTGCTGTGGCTCAACCAGTGGAGTTGTCCGCTCACGTCGATCGCGGCACGCTACACTGATGATCGACGGGCGAACTTCGACATCTACCTGCCCGAGTGGCTAGCCCGGTACAACAAGCAGATCTTCGGGCCGCTGTATGTCGTTGGGGTTGTTTACCTCGCGGTGATGTACTTGTGTGCCGGGTAGAGGCGTCGTCTGGATGATCAGGTGCGCCAGTGCGCGGCGGAACGGAATATCGCCATGAGGTTCACAAGCGCCAGTGCGCGGCGGAACGGAATATTGCCGCGAGGTTCATGAGCCGCAGTCGGCGGTATCAGGTGCGGCTAAGTCATGGTACTGGCTCACGCGTGTTTGTCGGGCGCATGCTCTTGCTGCGCCGACCAAGCCGCTGGCTCATCGTGTTCGTCTGCTTCGGCCGCCGTCGCCGTCGCCTGCACCTTGTCAGGCGCGTGGTGTGCAGGCGCGTAGATCGCGTAAACCTGCATGGGGGTCGTGCCGGTATTGGTGATGTTGTGCCAGGTCCCCGCCGGAACGAGCACGCACCAACCGTCTGAGACTTCCTTTTCGAACGTCAGTTTGTCTTTCGCGGCTCCCATCTGCGCCAAGCCGCGACCGGAGTCGAGGCGCAGGAACTGATCGGTCTGCGGATGCGCTTCGAGGCCAATGTCGCCACCGGCGGGGATCGACATCAGCGTCACTTGCAAATATCGCCCGCTCCAGGCGACCGAACGGTAATTGGAGTTCTCCTTCGTCGCGCGTTCAATGTCGAACGCTTGCGGCTGTGGTCCAATGTCTTTAATCCTGTCAGCAGCGCTGCCCATGTCGAGTCTCCTTGTGATTGCGTCGATGCGCGGTCCCGCATTGACTTCGGCAATCTGGTAAACGTCCCGGAGCATCTCCGGGTGTGTTGCAATGCAGCCATGCCGTGGCTGTCTGGCCGCGGCCGGTGTCGTCGTTCGCATCTGAGCGACCGCGAATCCGAAGACCTTCGCTCAATCGACCGCGCGCACCAGGTTGCTCGATTGCACGACCAATCGTTTTCCGACCACATCACGAGGTCATCATTGACGATATCTGTGCCTGGACCGGATGTCTGTTCGGTAACGTACGCGGCACAACGACCATGAGCGCCAGTGGGCGGCGGAGACCCTGCAGCAGCCCAATATTCTGGCTTTCCTGTCCGGGCGCTACGGGCTCAATAGCCCGCTGTATCCGGGGAAATGGCTGTGCAAGGCATTCCGGCCGGTGAGTGACCGCGGCGGCCGCGGCTACAACTCGTTCAGGCACTTTGGTCGCGTAGTACAGCGGTTCCCGATGGCAACGCTCATTGCACCTTCGCGGTACG
>JALHTE010000079.1 GCA_022865595.1 Steroidobacteraceae bacterium
AGGGCACGCTGTTCCGCCTCGACTTCGAGAACCAGATCGTCCCAGCCAGCGTCGCCGGCGGTACCGGTGCCGGCCTCACGAGCGCCGGGCAGACGTTGCAGGACGGCCTCGAGCTCGCTGGTAACGTCGAGAGCAATGGCTTCGTCGACTGGCCGGTGGAGGTGTTCGGTCGCCTGTCCTGGACGTGGTTGTGGACAGCGAAATATGTCGGCGACCGCTACAGCAGCGTGCCCGGCTCGAGCGACGAAAAAGTGACCGGCAACCGCCTGCCGTATACACCGGAACAGCTGCTAACCGGTACCGTCGGCGTACGGTCGGCGTTCGGGCTCATGTTCGAACTGGAGGGCGTCTATACGAGTTCAGCCTACACGGACGACCTGAACACCGTCGAGATCACGCCGAACGGACAGCGCGGCAAGATGCCGGGTTACACCATCTGGAACCTCAGCGTGAACTACCCCATCGTGAAATGGGACTGCAACCTGTTCCTGACGATCAAGAACCTGACCGACGAACTCTACGTCGTAGACATGAGCCGCGGTCTGGTACCGGGAATGCCGCGACTGGTGCAGGGCGGCTTCGCACTGAATTTCTGACGCAGGGAGAGGGGACATTCTCCTTTTCCCCGCGCTGACGATTATTCGTAGCTGGCGGCGAGTTGGGAAAAGGAGAATGTCCCCGACGACGGAAAACGGAGAATGCCCGCTGTCAGCTCAGGCGTAGGCCTTTGTCATCACCTGCAGCCGCCGGCGCTGCACGCGCAGGCTGTGCTCGATCTCGCGCATGCGGGACCGGAGGGTGGTCTCCTCCCAGCGCTGCAGCAGGCGCTGCTTGCGGTCGGTGACCCACTGGTCACGCAGTTTCGACCATTCCTCCAGCGCCCTGCGGAACGCGGCATATTCCTCGCCGACGCGCGCCTTGAACCGTTCGATCTGCTCGTCGGTGCCACGCGCGCGGCGCTTCTCGAGCGCTGCTTCCATGCGCTTGAACTGCATGGCGATCTGCGCCCGCTGGATCCACAGGTCGGGCACGGTCTTCAGGTTGTCCGCCAGGCCCATCGCAGACAGCGCATTGATCAGCCACTTGGTCGGATCCCACTGCCACCAGCGAACGCCGTTGCGATAGTCGTTCTGAAAGATGTGGTGGAAGTTGTGATAACCCTCGCCGAACGTGAAGAACGCGAGCACGCCGTTGTCGCGAGCGGTGTTCTCGTCTGTGTACGGCTGCGAGCCCCACATGTGGGCCAGCGAGTTGATGAACCAGGTGCAGTGATGGTTGAGCACCAGGCGCAGCAGCCCGGCGAGCAGGAACACGCCCCACACATCGCCCACGGCCCAGCCGAGCAGCAGCGGGAAGGCGATGTTCATGAACAGTGTGAGCGGCAGGTAGTAGCGGTGCTGGAACATCACCATAGGGTCGCGTTCGAGGTCGCGCGCGTTGGAGAAGTCGTTTACGCCGCTCGGGTAGTCGCGAAGGATCCAGCCCATGTGGGAGAACCAGAAGCCACGCCTGGCGCTGTACGGGTCCTTGTCCACGTCGTCCACGAACCGATGGTGCGTGCGATGCTGCGACGACCAGATCAGGATGCTGTTCTGCAGCGACATCGCGCCGAACAACATGAAGAAGAGCCGCGCCGTCCAGTGCGCGTTGTAGGTGCGGTGCGACCAGAGGCGGTGATAGCCCGCGGTGATCGCGAGGCCACCGGCCCACTGCAGCAGCACGAACAGGATCACGGCCGCCCAGCTGTAGCCGTGCGTGATACCGTACCAGGGCACGAACACCAGCGCCGCCAGCGGCGTGACCGTAAACAGGATCGTCGTGACCCAGTTGATCGGCGCGTACTCTTCACGAGCCGGAGATTCGTTTTGCATCAGAGGGTTACCGCTACCAAAAGGGGGCGAATAGCCCAAATAGTTTACTCCCGGAAGGGTTGCTCCGCTCATCTGACGTAAGTTTCGGAAATATAGAGGATTAGTGCGTCTCTCGGCGGGATAACCCCGACCGAGAGACGCACGGTCCGATGCCGGCGCAGGACTCAGGCGACGCGTCGCCCGGACATGGGTTCCTCGCGGACCTGGACACTACCGGCCGGTCGCTCCCCGCCCCGGGGATAGCGACCAATCAAGCGATCCAGCCACTCGGGCGTGTGAAGGTGCGAATCCCTGGCCTGGTCCTCGGTTACAGGGGGACCAATGTTCGCTGCCAGCGCAGGCAAACTGCCGGGTTGCGGGGTAATTGGAGCCGCCATCCGGCCACGCTCCTGCCACCATCGGACGAGCGAATCGGAGGGATCCCGCGTGAGGCGGGACGTGATGGCCATGATGCCCACAAGGACGATCAGGACCAGGACTGCGATGTCGATCTGCAGCAGACGTTCGGAAAACCACTCGCGATCCATCTTCAGGCTCCATGGGTCGCTCACGACCCGGTATTTGACGGGTTTCATGCTACACACCGGATGTTGCACCGCAATAACTATTTTACGATAAATTCCGTAAGCCTATGAATAATATATTTTTATTTATGCTGCGCCGCCATAAACATGTCCGAAATGGGGCCCGGAACTGGCGGCCTGGACTGGGCGGATCGCAGCCAGCGTACGGCGAGCCCTAATTCACGCAGCAAATTTCTGCAAACGTGCTTCAATCTACGTTAAAGGTGAGTCGATCATTATCGATCGCCGGGAAACGATCGACCCACAGGAGCACAAGCGATGAAATACCGACTTCTGGGCAGCACCGGCCTTTACGTCTCCGAGATCTGCCTGGGGACCATGACCTTCGGCAGTGAGGGCTTCTGGAAAGTGATGGGCGGGCTGGGCCAGCAGCCCGTGAACACGCTGGTCGGCCAGGCGTTCGAGGCCGGGATCAACTTCATCGATACCGCCAACGTCTACTCGATCGGGCAGTCGGAGTCGCTGGTTGGCCAGGCGCTGAAGGACCTCCGCCTGCCTCGCGACGAGGTCGTGATCGCAACCAAGGCGACCGGCAGCATGGACGAACTGGCGAACGGGCGCGGCCAGTCGCGTTACCACCTGATGAACGCGCTGGACGCCAGCCTCGAGCGGCTGCAGCTCGACCACGTCGACCTGTACCAGCTTCACGGATTCGACCCGCTGACACCGCTCGAGGAGTCGCTATCGACGCTGAATGACATGGTCAGGAGCGGCAAGGTCCGATACATCGGACTGTGCAATCTCGCCGCCTGGCAGGTAATGAAGGCGCTCTCCATCTCCGACCAGCGAGGCTGGGCGCGGTTCGCGAGCGTGCAGGCGTACTACACGCTGGCGGGACGCGACCTGGAGCGGGAACTGCTCCCGCTGATCCGGGACCAGCAGCTCGGCCTGATGGTGTGGAGCCCGCTGGCCGGCGGACTGCTGACCGGCAAGTTCGACCGCGACGGAAAGGGGCCGGGCGACAGTCGTCGCGACACCTTCGACTTCCCCCCGGTGGACAAGGGGCGCGCCTTCGACTGCGTGGACGCAATGCGCCCCATTGCCGCGCGACACGGCGTCTCGATCGCCCAGGTGGCGCTCGCCTGGCTGCTGGCGCAGCCGGCCGTGTCGACGGTGATCATCGGCGCGAAGACGGCGGCGCAGCTCACCGACAACATCGCCGCGGCACGGCTCGCGCTGTCATCGGAAGACCTGGCGCTGCTCGACGCGGTGAGCCGGCTGCCGTCGGAGTATCCCGGCTGGATGATCGAGCTGCAGGGTGGCTATCGGGCGAAAGTGCCGGAGCGCGGCTGAACCGAGCGCATTGGAACCGCGCAGAGTTAGATCGCCGGCGACTAGTCAGCGCACGGCCTGGCCCGCCTCCGCCGCCCGGGGCCGGCACAGGTCCAGCAGCTTCTGGCCAGCTGCCTGCAGGTTCACCGCTGCGGCCGCGCTCAGGCCTTCCCCCAGCTCGAACGACTCCCCGCGAACGCACAAGACCGTCGACGGCGGCGGCGCTTCGCCCTTGACCCTCAGGTAAGTGGCCAGCACCGCTTCTGGCGACAGGGCGTGTGAGGTGTGCAGGAAATCCGCGGCAGGCTTCGCCTCGCGCAGTTCGAAAGGCACGCCGGTGCCCACGCCAGCATCGACGAAGATCACCCGCTCCCGGCCCTCGAGATCGAGCGCGTTCTCGACCTGCAGCTGGAACTCGACGATCACCTCGACGCCGGGCAGCGCCGCCGCCTCGACCATCTCCGCGAGCGCCGGGCCCAGTGCGTCGTCGCCTCGGCTCGGGTTGCCCACTGCCAGCACCAGGATGGGGGCGCGTCCGGGGTCCACTTTCAGGTTGTGGTGCATCCGCAAGCCGATCCCGCCGGGCGCGCGGCTCATCCCCGGACCAGCGTGTCCACCAGCGATCCCTCCGCATCGACGAGTTGTACCGAGAGCGGCATCTTGCCCATGGCGTGCGTGGCGCAGGAAAGGCAGGGGTCGAAGGCACGCACCGCGACCTCGATGTGGTTCAGCAGGCCTTCGGTGAGCGTGCGGCCGTCGAGGTACTTGCGCGCCACCTCGCGGATCGCGTTGTTCATCGCCTGGTTGTTGTGCGTGGTGGATACGATCAGGTTGGCACGGACCACCTGGTCGTTCTCATCCACACGGTAGTGGTGGATCAGCGTCCCGCGCGGCGCCTCGAGCACCCCGACGCCACGCGCCTGCCGTTCACCCCCGGACATCAGCTCGGTGCCGAGCAGGTCGTCGTCGTGCAACAGGTCCTTGATCGCCTCGGCCGCGTGCAGCATCTCGATCATCCGCGCCCAGTGGGAGCCGAGCGTGGCCAGCGCCGCCCGCCCGTCATCGAAGGCCATGAACTCGCGGCGCTCGCGATCAGCGAGCGGCGTCGGGATGAAATCGCATCGCGTAACGCGGGTGAGCGGACCCACGCGATACCAGCCGTCCTCGGGTCCCAGCGAACGCAGGAACGGGAATTTCATGTAGGACCAGTCCTTCACCTCCTCAGAGATCTGGTCCCAGTATCGGCAATAGTCGACGTGATCGAAGATCCGGCGATTGTCCGCGTCACGCGCGCGCAGGCCGCCGTGATAGAGGTCAAGCGCGCCGTCGGCCCGCACCAGGCTGAGCGTATTGGCGCGGAACGTGCCGAAGCTGCGGTACTCCTCGAGGCTGGCCTCGAACAGCTGCCGCACCAGCCGCACCGAGTCACGGCTCCATGCGACGACCTGGTAGATGTCGCGCTTCAATTCGTCGCGCTCGGCGATCGTCAGGTTCTTGTTCACCCCGCCCGGCACCGAGCCCGTACCGTGGATGCGCTTGCCCGCCGTGTGGCGAATGACTTCCTGCCCGTACTTGCGCAACAGCACGCCCTGCCGCGCCACGTCCGGGTACGCCGCAGCAACGCCCACGATATTGCGCCGGGCGACGTCCGAGTCGAACCCGAACAAAAGGTCGGGCGACGACAGGTGGAAGAAATGCAGCGCGTGCGACTGCAGGATCTGGCCGTAGTGCATCAGCCGCCGGATCTTCTCGGCAGTCGGCGTGAGCTGCGTCGCGCCGACTACCTGGTCGAGCGCCTTCGACGCAGCGAGGTGGTGGCTTACCGGGCAGATCCCGCACAGCCGCTGCACCATCACGGGCACTTCCCAATACGGCCTCCCCTGGATGAACTTCTCGAAGGCGCGGAACTCGACGATGTGCAGCCGCGCCTGCTGCACGTGGTCGTCCTCGTCCATCAGCAGCGTCACCTTGCCGTGGCCCTCGACGCGAGAAAGCGGCTCGATGACGATGCGGCGCAGGCGTTCTGGATTTCGCGCGGTCTCAAGTGCGGCAGGGCTCATGGCTGTTGCTGTTTCCAGTCAGTCGTAGCTGATCAGGCCGTGGCCGAGCTTCGGCGTGCGGCCCGCGATCAGGTCGGTGAGGAATTTCCAGATCGCCTCGCCCGAGGGCGGACAACCGGGTATGAAGTAGTCGACGCGCACGACCTCGTGCAGCGGGTGGACCTTGTCGAGCGGCAGTGGCAGTTCCGGGTCGCTCGGAACGCGGCCGAGCCCGACGCCGGGGTCGGTGACGTAGACCTCCTGCAGGCACTGCCCGAGGTCGAGGTGGTTGCGCTGCGCCGGCAGGCCGCCGGTGACCGCGCAGGCGCCCATCGCAACGAGCACCTTGCAGTTGGCTCGGAACTCGCGCAGCACATGCACGTTCTCGGCATTGCAAAGCCCGCCCTCGATGATGCCGATGTCGCAGGGGCCGCAGTGCTTGATGTCGGTGAGCGGCGAGCGGTCGAACTCGACCTGCTCGAGCAGCGTGAACAACCGCTCGTCGATGTCGAGCAGCGACATGTGGCAGCCGAAGCATCCGGCCAGCGAGGTGGTCGCGATGCGAAGCTTTCGCGGGGGCATCGTGATCGGCGCGCCAACCGGCGTGGATGCGTCAGGCATGACCGTCACCGCCGGGCAGACGCGGCGCATCGTCCAGCGCCTGCTCACTGATTGGCCGCTTGTCGAAACGCCGCTCGCCGATCGGCACGGCGAAACCGACGCGCTTGCGCTGGATCACACCGACTGGGCATACCTGGACCGCCACGTCGGTCAGCGCGACGTCGGTGTCACGCAGCAGCCCGCTCTCGGAATTGACGATCAGGTGCTTGTCGAGACCGCGGCCCGAGAATGTGAACACGCACTTGCCGTCCACGTCGCGCGATGCCCGCACGCACAGTTCGCACAGTACGCAGCGATTGAAGTCGAGCAGCAACTCCGGGTGCGACGCATCGACCGGCCGGTCCGGGTAGAGGTGGCGGAATCCCGCGGTCATGACTCCGAGGTCGTAGCCAAGCGCCTGCAGGATGCAGTTACCGCTCTTCTCGCAGCTCGGGCAGAAGTGGTTGCCCTCCGCGAACAGCATCTGCACCAGCGTGCGCCGCAGGTCATTGAGCTCCTCGGTGTTGCTCTCCACCTCGATTGCGGACTCTGCGGGCGTGGTGCAGGACGCCACGGTGCGGCCGTTGACCTTGGCGGTGCAGACCTTGCAGCTGCCATGCGGCTTGAATTCCGGGTGGTAGCACAGGTGCGGGATGTAGCGGCCGGCGGTGAGTGCCGCCTGCAGGACAGTCTGGCCGGGCGTGAACGGGACATCCTCGCCGTCGAGCAGGAAGGTCGGGCGTTCGTTCACGCAGAGTTCTCCAGGTGTGCGCCCGGGTCGTCGCGGCCGGTCATCTGTCTGGCCCGGGAGAGCGCTGCATCGAGGTCAAAGGCCGGTGCGAAGTCGCGAGCGGCGAGCCGGCGCTCGTACATCGGCCGGAATTTCTTCATCGTGTCCAGGATCGGGTTGCAGGCGGTGTGGCCGAGCCCGCAGTGCGCCGACATCAGCAGCACCCTGTTCAGCCTCGCAATCTCGCGCAGGTCGTGCAGCGTGCCGTTGCCGTCGCGGATTTTCGCCATCGAGTGCATCAGCATCGAGGTGCCGGCGCGGCAGGGCGTGCAGAAGCCGCAACTTTCGTGGGCGAAGAACTGCGTGTAGGCGTGCGCGACCTCGAACATGTCGCGACTCGCGTCGAATATCGTGAATGCGCCGGCGGTCGGCAGATCCTCGAAGGCGATGCGGCGCTCGAACTCCGTCTCGTCCACGCAACTGCCCGACGGACCGCTCACCTGGACCGCCTGGGTGTTGATGGCCCCGCAATCCTCGAGCACCTGCCGCAGCGTCACGCCGAACGGATATTCGTAGATGCCCGGCCTTTCGCAATCGCCCGCAACCGAGAGAATCTTGGTGCCCGCAGACTTCAGTGTTCCGATCGAGCGGTACCAGTCACCACCGCGCACCGCGATCAGCGCCGCGGCACAGAGCGTCTCGACGTTGTTCACGATGGTGGGTTGCTGAAGGTAGCCGGCGGTGACCGGGAACGGCGGGCGGTTGCGCGGCACGCCGCGCTTGCCCTCGAGCGACTCGATCAACGCGGACTCCTCGCCGCAGACATAGGACCCCGCACCGACGTGGATCTCGATGTCGAAGTCGAAGCCCGGCTGGTTGCAGATCGTGTCGCCCAGCAGGTTCGCGTCGCGCCGCCGCTTGAGCACTGCCTGCAGGTGATCGAGCAGGTACCGGTACTCGCCGCGCAGGTACAGGAATCCGCGTCCGGCACCTACCGCATAGGCGGCGACCGTCATGCCGTCGAACAGCAGGTCGGCGTGACTCGCGAGCAGCACGCGATCCTTGAATGTCCCGGGTTCGCCCTCGTCTGCGTTGCAGATCACGTAGCGCGCGCTGCCAGTGGCGTGCCGACAAGCCTCCCACTTGATGCCCGTGGTGAATCCCGCACCGCCGCGGCCGCGCAGGTTCGAGCGCTTCACTTCTTCGAGCACCGCCACGGGGCCCAGTGCGGCGCCGACGTAGCCTTCGCGCCACGAGCGTTCGTTCGCGGCCTGCTCGAATTGCCCCTCGACTCCACGCCGCAGCGCCGCGCGGATTGGATCGCCTGGCTCGAGGCCGTGCCCGAGCAGGGCGTCGGGCCGCCGAACGTTGTCGTCGACGACGAACAACTCCACCGGCCAGTCTGCCAGCGGGACACTGTGCAGGATCAATCCGCAGACCTGCTCGACCCTTTCCGAAGTGAGCCGGCCGAGGGCCCGACCATTCACCAGCATGCCGGGTCCCTGGTCGCAGAGTCCGGTGCAGGATGTGGTCGCGACGCTGACGAGCCCGTCCTCGGATGCCTTGCCCGGCTCGACCCAGAGGCGATGGCACATCTCGGCAAGCAGGCGCTCGCTGCCCTGCATGCGATCGGTGACGTTGTCCGAGAAAAGGACGCGGTAGCGGCCCCACGGCTCGATCGAAAGGAACGAATAGAAACCCGCGATGCCCCGCACGCGAGACAGCGGCTGTCGCAGCAGGCGCGCAATCAGCGACAGAGCCTGCGGCGGAATGTAGTTCAGGGCCTCCTGGACCTCGCGCAGCACCTGCAGAAGGCCCGTCGGCTCACTGCGCCAGCGCGTAACAGCTTTGCGCACCAACGCCTCGACGTCAGGCGTTTGCTGTGCCTCGGATGTATTCATTGCCGCGTGCCGATCCTGTTCCCTGCGCAAATGCTGCGCCGCGGCACCGTCGCGGGCAATCGCGGAAAACCACTTTCCGCCAACTCGAATCCGCTCATGCGGACCGGGAAATCAGCGGTCACGCCTGCAGTGCCGCTGAGCATCTGGCACTCGCAACACGGCGGGGCAATTCTTTTTTTCGGTGGAAGTAGGAGAATGCCCCCGATGCGCGCCAGCTTCCTCGACTACGCTACCGTGAGCTTCAGGGGCGACCTCGACCCGACGTCGCTGCACCGCGCACTGCCCGGCATCGAGATTCGCGACCACACGCGGCAGCAGGATGTCGCCGCGTGCATCGCGGACAGCGAGGTCGTGCTGCTGAACAAGCTGCACCTGACACGTGAGATCATCACCGAGACGCCATCGTTACGGCTGATCGCACTGACTGCGACGGGCACCAACAACGTGGACCTGGCCGCCGCGTCGGAGCGCGGCATCGCCGTGTGCAATCTTCGCGACTACTGCACAGCCTCGGTCGTACAGCACGTGTTCGGAACGTTACTGATGCTGACGCAGCGCCTCCGCGAGTACGACGGGCTGGTCAGAGCCGGCGCGTGGCAGCGAGGCGAGCAGTTCTGCCTGCTCGACTTTCCGATCCGCGAACTCGCCGGTCGCACGCTCGGCATCGTGGGCCACGGCGCGCTCGGTCGTGGCGTAGCGCATGCGGCGACCGCTTTCGGCATGAGTGTCGTAGTGGCCAATCGTCCCGGCGGCGAGCAACAGCCCGGGCGGATGGATCTCGATGAACTACTGCCCGCCGTCGACGTGCTGAGCCTGCACTGCCCGCTCACGCCCGCGACACAGGGCCTGATCGGCGCGGCGCGGCTCG
>JALHTE010000080.1 GCA_022865595.1 Steroidobacteraceae bacterium
CGGCGCCTATTCTTCGTGAGCGTGGGCCTTCTTGAGGAAGGCGTCCGTGACGCCCCTCGTGTGGCAGTTCGAGCAGAATGCGCGGTCCGGGATGACCAGCCCGGCGGCCCGGGCCTTCGCCGGGTCCTTCATGACTGCATTTTTCGAGTACTCGCTGCCCAGGCCGTGGCAGCTCTCACAATCGAGCGGCGGCTTGCGGGTGGCGTGCCCGCTCTCGGACCACGACGCTAACTGCACATCGTGGCAGGTTTCGCAGTTGTCGTTCCCGACGCGGCTGAGCCCGGGCTTGGTCGCGGCCACCGCGATGGGCCCCCCCTTGTCCACCACGGCGGGAGTCGGCGTTGTGGCTGCCGCAGGCGCTGGCACGGCCGCGGGCGCCGGAGCCGATGCGTCGACGGGGGCGGGCGACGAGGTTGCAGCCGGAGCCGGGGCCGGCAGCTTGGCGACCAACGCAGGCGGCGGCGTGGGGCTTGCGGCTGGAGCCGGTGACGGTGCTGGCAGCTTGGCGGCCGGCGCGGGTGTCGCCACGGCTTCGACAGGTGGCATTGCGTCAGGCTGGGTCGGGGCGGCGTCGACCGGCGTGGCGGTGCTCGAAACCTGCTCTGGCAGTGCAGCGACCAGGTTTTCCGTGGACGCGGGGTCGGGGGCCGCCTGGGTTGGTGCCGATTCGGTCTGCACCGCAGGCGCTGCGGCAGCCGGTCGATCGGTCGGACCGGAAGGAGATCCGCAACCGCTAACCAGCAGGGCGATACACATCAGTGCGGCACCAAGGTTCGTTTTCTTCATCATGGCGCGTCCCTCCATTTTGACTTTGACGCCCTCGTGAAAGAGCGCACCTGCATCGTACACGCCTGTGCACCTGGCCTCGTCAGCTTTTGAGCGCACCGCGAATCTGCTCGAGCGCGGCCGGGTCTTCGATGGTCGTCAGATCGCCGGGGTCGCGGCCCTCGGCCAGCGCCTGGAGCGACCGTCGCAGCAGCTTGCCTGATCGTGTTTTCGGCAGCAGCGTCACGAACAGCACTCGACTGGGCCGCGCGATTGCGCCGAGCTGACTGTCCACCACGGCCATGATTTCCTTCTCCTGCTGGGCGCGACTCGCGTCGGTATCGATTTTCGACGCGTCCTTGACCACGGCGAATGCCAGCGGCATCTGCCCCTTGAGCGGATCCGCAACACCGACCACGGCGACTTCAGCGATGTTGGAGTGTGCCTGGATCGCCTCCTCGATTTCGCGCGTGCCGATGCGGTGTCCGGCGACATTGATCACGTCGTCCGTTCGGCCGAGGATGAATGTATATCCCTCCTGGTCACGCACGCCCCAGTCAAAGGTGGAATACAGCAGCTTGCCTGGGAAATCGCTGAAATAGGTCTTCACGAAACGCTCATCGTCGCCCCACACCGTCGTCATGCAACCGGGCGGCAGTGGCGGCGCAATCGCGAGCACACCCTTCTCCTGGTCGGTCGCCTCGGCGCCGTCCGGCCCGCGCAGCAATCTCAAGTCGTAGCCATACACCGGAAAGCCGGGACTGCCGTACTTGACGCGCGCCGGCTCTATCCCTGGCGCGAGTGACAGGATGGGCCAGCCGGTCTCGGTCTGCCAGTAATGGTCGATGACAGGCACCTTCAGCGCGTCGTGGATCCAGCGATGTGTTGGTTCATCCAGCGGCTCGCCGGCAAGGAACAGGTGCCGTAATGACGAAAGATCGTATTTCGCCATGTAAGCCGGGTCCTGCTTTTTCAGCACGCGTATCGCGGTCGGCGACGAGAACATCACGGTGGCCTTGTGGTCGGCGACGATCTTCCACCAGATGCCGGCGTCGGGACGTGTCGGCAGCCCTTCATAGAGGATGGTCGTCATGCCCTGTATCAGTGGGCCATAGACAATGTACGAATGACCCACCACCCAGCCCACGTCGGAAGTCGTGAACATGGTTTCGCCGGGCTTGCCGCAGTAGATGTGTTCCATCGAGCTTGCCAGCGCCACCGCATAGCCACCCGTGTCACGCTGCACGCCCTTGGGCTTGCCGGTCGTACCTGACGTGTACAGGATGTATGAGGGCTCGCTCGATTCCAGCCAGGTCACGGGTACCTGCGCAGTGGCGTGCTGGCGCGCGAGTTCGGCATAGTCGAGGTCCCGTCCCGGTACCGGCTTGAAGTCCTTGTCGATGCCGCGGTTGACCACCAGTACTTTCTGCGGCGGGTACTTTGCCAGTCGGATGGCTTCGTCAACCAGCGGCTTGTAGTGGATGGCCCGCCCGCCGCGCAGTCCTGCGTCCGCAGTGATGAGCAGTTTCGGCCTTGCATCGTCGATGCGCGTCGCGCAACTCGCAGACGCAAAGCCGCCGAACACGACGGAGTGCACCGCGCCCAGGCGCGCGCAGGCGAGCATCGCGAACGCGGCCTCGGGAATCATCGGCATGTAGAGCAACACACGATCACCGCGACCTACGCCCTGCGCTGCAATGATCGCGGCGAAACGGTTCACCTCGGTGTGCAGTTCGCGATAGGTGTAGCTTTTTTCGGTGTTGGTTTCGGTAGAGATATAAACCAGTGCCGGCTGTTCACCGCGCGTCGCGAGGTGGCGGTCGATCGCGTTATGGCAGAGGTTTGTCTGCCCGCCAACAAACCACTTGGCGAACGGCGGGTTGGAGTAATCGAGTACCCGGTCGAACGGGCGATGCCAATCAATGCGACGGGCTTCCTCGGTCCAGAACGCGTCGCGGTCGGTGATGGACCTGCGATGGAAGTCGGCGTATGCACCCATAACCCCCTCCTGTGGTTGGCATGGCACGGCGCAACAGCCCTGGTCATGGTGCCGCACGCGGTGAAATTGTCGCCCCTCGGAAGGGGATGGGAAATTCAGTCAGTCCCTCCTGCAGCGTAACAGGCTCGTGGACCGCTGCGCTGTGTGTGCGCCGAAAGTAGGATGCGCGGACGTGAGTGGCGCGGACGCCCCCGCACCGGCGGGGGAAGGGCTTGCGCGAGCGGCAGCCGGGCTGGGCTGGGGCGCACAGGGCGCACGTCGGCGCGCTGTTCGAGCCTGATCCAGTACTTGACGCTCATGGCCCTGCGGGTTAAACGGACGCCATGCTGAGCCTGAAATCACTGCTGACGCGGGACGAACTCGCGACCATCAATGCGAAGCTGGATGCCGCCACCTGGGTCGATGGCCGCGAGACGGCCAGCGGGCCTACGCGCAAGATCAAGAACAACCTCCAGGTGAGCATCGATGACCCGCTGGCGCACGAACTGGGCAAGATGGTCGAGGCTGCGCTGCTGCGCAACCAGCTCTTCTGCGCCGCGGCGTACCCTGATCGGGTGGCGCCGATACGCTTCGCCGCCTACAGCCCGGGAATGACCTACGGTTGGCACGCGGACCTCGCCCACATGCGTTTCGACGAGATGATCGTGCGCGCCGATGTCGCGTGCACCGTCTTCCTCGTGCAGCCGGAGACCTACCAGGGTGGCGAGCTGGCTATCCGCCTGCCGGTGGGTGAGCTGCGGGTCAAGTTCCAGGCCGGCGACGCCGTCGTCTACCCGGCAACGACCATGCACCGAGTCGAGCCCGTCACGGCGGGTACGCGCCGAGTCGCCCTGACCTGGATCCAGAGCCTGATACCGAAGGCTGAACACCGCGAACTGCTGTTCGACATGAGCCAGGCGGTCGGGCGGCTTCGCGAGCGCGACCCAGAGAACGAGGAACTGGTCAGGCTGAACGTCATTTACCAGAACTTCGCGCGCCTGCTCGCCACGTGACGGGCTCGCCCGGCATTCCCGGATCCGACGCCGGCTGCGGCGCTCGCACACGCGTCAGCGTGGATAGTGCTCGCGACCGTACGAGCCGGCGAGCACGCGGGCAATGCCATGAATCCAGGCATTGCGCGGGTCTCGCCAGCTTTCGGCAATGGCGATCCTCACGTCAGTCTTGCGCTCGGCGAGTACCCGCTCGTTCGACGGCGGATACAGGTGCTGATTGCTCCAATCGATGTGCACGCGGTCTGCGCCGACCAGCAATCCGTCGCCGATGGGCAGGCCCGCCCACCTGGAGACCGCCTGGATCGCGTCGATCGGAGCCGTGGCCAGGTCTTCGTAGCGAAGCGCAAGGAATCTCGCCCCAAGCGCAGGCTTCCATCCCTCGAGCCGTCGCTGTCGCGTCGTCCAGTCACGCGCGTTCTTGACCAGCGCCGAGATGCTGTCCGTCTTCTTGTGCCAACTGCAGGCGACCGCGCGTGGATCGCGCACCAGGTTGAGCAGGTAGAGCTCCGCATCCGGCAGCAGGCTCAGTGCCAACGCCATTTCCGGAATCTTGGAGCTGTCCACGACATGGGTGGCACCCGTGTCGGCGACTATCTGTGTGAGGACCGCCCGGATGCCGGACAGGAAATCGCTGTGTCGTTGCTGCAGCCGCCCGCGGGTTTCTGCATCGCTCCAGCTGGCCTGGCGTGCGGCATCCTTGAAGAATGACTTGCCGCGTTTCCACATCGCTCCCGAATCGAGCGCAATGTGGCCGTAAATCGCACAATGCCGGAGCGTCTGGCCGCAGCTGCACGGGGCGTCGAGGTCCAGCGCGCGCCACAAGTCACGCAGCTGCCCCAGATTGAAGACCCGCCTGTCCTGCGAAAGCATCAACGAAAGCAGGGTGCTGCCAGAGCGCCCGGAGCCACTGATCGCGACGATCTTCAACACACGCGCATGCCCGTAACTGCCGCTGGCTTGGTAACCAATTATGCATATACTGACTTGGCCCACAAACTGGGCCGACGAGATCCTGCATGCCAGCGACTGACGCCGCCAAGCGCGCTGCGCCGATTTTCCTGATCTGTTCAGAACGCTCGGGCTCGAACCTCCTCAGTTCGATCGTCGGCCAGCACCCGGATGTCTATTCACACCCGCCGTACCATCTCGGGCGCGATCTCATCATGCGCCTGCCCGAAGTCGTCGCGGGCGGTGTGTCGTCGCCGGCCTGGACGGTGCTCAAGGACAACGCAGTCGCGCGGGTGGCGAAGTACCGCGGTGACGACGAGGCGGCACGGCTGCGGACCTGGCTGGACGACCAGCCCGGGTTGTCGCCACGTGACATTGCGCGGTTTGTATACCAGCAGATGCCGACCGAGGCGCACGGCAAGCATGTGTTCGTAAAGGAAAACAATGCGCACCGCATGCTGGCGTTCCTGGTTGACTGCTTTCCGGACGCCAGGTTCATCTTCCAGGTGCGCGATCCGCGCGACTACCTGCTTTCTGCCATGGTGCGGCGAGGGCACTGGATGGGGAACAAGTTCGGTTCGGTGCGAAATGCACTGAACGTCTGGCGCGACGATCAGTTGGGCGGACTGGCCGCGTATGGCTTGCTCGGTCGAGAGCGCGTATTCCTGCAGCGCTATGAGGATCTTGTCGGGCGCTTTGACGAGACGATGTCTGCCCTGTGTGCGTTCCTCGGGCTGGAGTTCGACCAGCGCATGCGTCAGTTCCATGAGGCGGAGCATGCGCAGAAGCTGGCCGTGAAAGGCGGCCCGAGAGAGAACCTCGCCAGGCCGCTGATGACCGATAATTTCCGAAAGTATCGCAATGGCCTGTCGAAAAGCAGGATCAGGATGGTCGAGGCCTATCTCGGTGACCTGATGGACCGTTTCGGGTATCCGCGTGAGTTCACGGGACGTGCTCGCCCGGGAATTGTCAGCGTCCTGCGCCCACAGCTCAGCGAGCCTCTCGAGCGCCTTGTCAATCGGGACCTCGGGGCGCAGTACGAATCCGGAAATGAGTCGCTGCAGCAGAGGCTGGATGCCAGCGTGACGCCCCTGTGCCCGCCGCTGTGGGAGTGATCGAGTGACCTCCTACCAGGCCGGCCGCCGGATGCTGGAAGTCGCTCACCATGCGCCGGACCGGACTGCGCTGATCATCGACGGCGAGTCGTGGAGCTATGCGGAGTTGATCGCTGCCGCGAAGCAGATCGCGCGCGAGTTCCCGAGCGTACAGGCCGGCGCGCCACAAGCTGTCACGGCGGTGATGGCGCAGCGCCACGTATCAGCCTACGCGGGAATCCTGGCGGCGCGGTTGGCAGGGCACGCGTACGTGCCACTAAACGTGAATCACCCGTGCCAGCGCAATGCGATCATCCTGCGCAGTTCCGCGGCGGAACGCGTTGTCTGCGGGGAGCTTGCCGTCGCGAAGCTGGGCAGGATCCTGCAGGCGGCCGAGGTCGATTCCGGGCCGGTGCCGGTCATACAGTGCGGCGACCGAAGGCGTGATTACAGCCTCGATGTGATCGGCGAGCCGGGACAATGGCCGGGCGGCCGGGAAGGATCGCTCACCGACCGGGCGTACATACTGTTCACGTCCGGCAGCACCGGCCTCCCGAAAGGCGTGCCGATCCGGAACCGGGAGCTCGAGGCGTACCTGCAGGTTGCCTGGCCGCTGGTGGACGTGAGGCCTGACGACCGGTTCTCGCAGACGTTCGACCTGACGTTCGACCTGTCGGTGCACGACATGTTCGTGTGCTGGGAGAACGGGGCGACGCTGGTGGTGCCGTCGGAGAAGGACCTGCGCATGCCGTCGGCGTACTTGCGTGCGCAGGGCATCACCTGCTGGTTCTCCGTGCCATCGCTGGCGTACCAGATGCGGCTGCAGGGAGACCTGGTTCCCGGTGCATTTCCGTCGCTGCGTTGCAGCCTGTTCTGCGGCGAGGCGCTCCCCACGCTGGTGGCAAGGGAATGGGCAAGGGCCGCGCCAAACTCGATCGTCGAGAACTGGTACGGCCCCACCGAGGCGACCATCGCCTGCTCGCGGTATGCGGTGACGGAGTCGCCGATTGAAGGCGACACGGTGCCGATAGGCAGGGCGTTTCCCGGCATGGAGCTCCTGATCCGCGACGAGGAACTGCTGCTGGCGGGCGACCAGGTGGCAGTCGGTTACCTGAACGACGCGGAAAAGACGGCGGCGAGTTTCATTACACTTCCCGACGGCCGGCCGGCCTACCGGACTGGAGACCGCGCCGCGGTCGGCGACGACGGCAACTTCCGCTTCCTGGGTCGCATGGACAGCCAGGTCAAGGTCCGTGGCTATCGCATCGAGCTTGGAGAAATAGAGGCGGCGCTGCGTACGGCATCGTCCGGGCTCAACGCGGTTGCGCTGGCCTGGCCCAGCGGAGCGGAAATCGCAACCTCCATCGTGGCGGCGCTCGAGACAGATGCGGCCGATACGGCAGCTATTCGCAAGCGTCTTGCCGCAGCGCTGCCCGATTACATGGTGCCGTCGTTGATCGCCTGTGTCGCAGTGTTCCCGAAGAACGCGAGCGGCAAGATGGATCGCAAGGCGATCGCCGCGATGCTGGCCGACATGGCAAAGGACGACGCCGCTGAAACAGCCGGCTTGTCCCGCGAGGCGGAGATCCTGCTCAAGGCGATACAGGCACACGCGCCACTGCTGGGCCGCAGGGACATCATGGCTGCGAAGAACCTGTTCGATGCGGGCGTGGATTCACTGGCCTTCGTCGGGATTACGACCGAAATCGAGCAGAGCCTCGGCCTGTCACTGGACCAGGACACGGTAATCCTGCTGGCCGGGATGTCGTTCGATGAAATCGTCCTCGAGGCGCAGGGCAAGACCAGTCGGCTGGCTGCTCGGGTCGAGGACGAAGAGCTCTCGCTGTTCGACCGGGCACGCAGATTGCTGGGAGTTCCCCGCATCATCCGGAACCCGCGGGCCAACCGCGCGCTGTGTTTCATCCGGCGCTTCCCGCGCTACCTGGCAGAGCATCGCGCGCCGGACGTGCCCGCGGTTGGATCGTCCGGAACGTTTCGCGCCATCTCCCCGGACGCGTTCGGCGCCGGCATCGTGGTGCTGAATGCAGGTTTCCCCGCGGTCAGCGCTTCCGGCATGCAGATGCTGTGCAAATTCATCAGGCAGCAGTGCGAAAAGGCGCAACTGCGCATCCCGCTCATCGTCTATGAACTGGACCCGATGCACCTGAGCACGGCGCCGCCGCGCGGCGATATCCATCTCGGACCGGACTACTTCTCGGGCAATGTCCTGCCGCTGCGCGGCCGCCGCGCGAACCCGGAATTCGATTGGCTGATCGAGACGAATGGAGCCTGGAACGCTCCCGATGCGCTCCGGCGCAAGGACCGCAAGCCCAACTGGGTGCGTGAGCGCGACACGGTGATCGCCCGTGCCTATCTGGGCGACGTGGAGTTCGAGCCAGGCGCAGTCAGTCACTGGTTCGACGGGGCGCGGGCGCTTCAGGCCGTCTCGGATCGCATGGTGTGTTTCGTGCACCCGGCAGAACGAACGATTCTCGACGAGCTCGCCGCCAAGGTCACGGGCGACGCGCTGACGAATCTCGTTCGAGACATCCGCGAGCGGCTCGGCATCGATGTGCTGCCGTGGGATGCGTTCGACCTGCAGCCAGATGATTTTCGCGACATCACCCACATGCGAACGCAGGCCGCGTCCGACAAGCTCAGCCGCCAGCTCGCCGGGATGCTTGGTCTGTAAGTATCAAGTGCAGTCATTCCGGCTGTTTTGCCAGCTGGAATTCAATGCGTACGAAAATATTTAGCCGGGGATGAATCGACGGCTGGGGGCGAAACCACGCCACTGTCAGGAAGCGACTTGAAACGCATCAGCAGTTCCTCGGTCGATCCGGTCGGAATGAGGAACAACACAGCACGGGAGCGATAAATTCCATGTACCAGCAGCGCGCCTTGCCTGTCGCGTGAAATCTGCAGGTCTTCCCATCGGGCGCCGCCGCTGGCCACCAGCAGCATCAATGCCGGGCCCATCTCTTTCTTGCCCTTCGCCAGCCATCGGCCCTGCTCGCAGGCCAGGCGATCGGCATCGAGCTGGCGGTCAATCTGCGTCCCGTCTGCCCGGACCAGGCTGACGACAAGGCCGCCGTCGCTGGCGTGAGCGATGCGCAATGCGACCGGGGCAGGACCGTCCGTGATCTCCTGCTGCTTACCAACGATCTCGGACCGGAAAAACTGGGATGCGGCACTGCGATAGTCGACTACACCGTCCATTGCCACCGATGTGCCATCCGGTGAGTAGTCGCCGGACAGGTCCTGGCAGTCACCGATCGCCGCGAAAGTCGGCGGCGGTGGAGGGTGGACGTGGCTGGCCGGCTCGTCACGCGCAAAGAGCGCCCAGCTGTCGCCGCTGAATTTTACCGGGAAAACCACCGCTGCCATGCCTTTCTCTTCCCACAACGCCTGCAGCACCAGTCCGGCGTCCGGCGTTACCTGCAAACGCAGGCGCCGCATGTGCACGCCAACTGACGCCCACACGTAGAAAGCGTCGGAGGGCATTCTCAACTCCATGGCGTTGTCAGTGCAGGTAATCCAGTCAGCCGGAAGCAACTCGGATTCTTCTTCACCTTGCAGGTTGATGACCGTGACGTGCAGGCCCGTATCCGGGAGGTACTCGAGGCGCATGGCGTGGTATTCCAGCCAGTTTTCTGGCGGCTGCCGTGTCAGCTGGGCGGCGAGCATCAGGTAACCGTGGGCGTCGACGCTGTCGAACACGCCGCGATTTTCGACCTGCAGCGGCGCACCGTGGTCACAGAGCGAGCGGAGCGTCTGTTCGGAGTAGCCAGGCGGCGTACTGAGGCTCTGATATGAACAGGCTGCAGTGAGCATCAGGACACTCGCGAGAACCGAATACGCGCGATAGCTTCTAAACATGGCTGGTAATCCGCGGCAATTCGATACGGGCTGGCTGCCGGATGATTGTCCACGCCGATATTGCGGATGACAATGCGGTCCGGTCCGATTCAGGCAGCGCCACG
>JALHTE010000081.1 GCA_022865595.1 Steroidobacteraceae bacterium
CCCGTGGTGAAGACCGTCTATGTCGCGATACGCGACTTCATGCGGTTCTTCCCGTCCTCCGGCAAGGGCGGCGACCTGAAGCGCGTCGTGCTCGTGCCGTTCGGGCCGGGCAAGGCCATCGGTTTCGTCACGTCGGAGTCGGCGGCAGCACTCGGCGTCGGCGACGCCACCGACAACAACGTCGCCGTTTACCTGCCCATGAGCTACATGATCGGCGGCTACACTGTCTTTCTCCCGCGCGACCAGCTCGAACCAACGATGCTTTCGGTAGAGAACGCGATGCGAATCGTGCTGATGGGCGGCGTGACGGTCGCGCCCACTGAAAATTCAGGCGAAGAAAGGCCCGGCTGACGTGCGTTTCTCGATCGTCCCGGTCACGCCATTCGCGCAGAACTGCTCGGTGGTCTGGTGCGAGAAGACCGGCGCCGGCGCAGTCGTGGACCCGGGCGGCGATCTCGACCGCATCCTCGCCACCGTGCGCAAGGAAGGAGTGAAGCTGGAGAAGATCCTGCTCACGCATGCGCACGTGGATCATGCCGGCGGCACGGCCGAACTTGCTCGCACGCAAGGGCTGCCGATCGAGGGGCCGCACACCGGCGACCAGTTCTGGATCGACGGGCTGGCGGAACAGGCGCGCATGTTCGGTATCGCGAGCGGCGGCAGCTTCGTGCCGGACCGCTGGCTCGAGGACGGGGACCGGGTGCAGGTCGGCGACATCGAGTTCGAAGTGAAGCACTGTCCCGGGCACACACCGGGCCACGTCGTGTTCCATTCACCGGTGGAACGACTCGCTTTCGTCGGCGACGTGCTGTTCGCCGGGTCGATCGGACGCACTGACTTCCCGGGCGGCGACTACGACACGCTGGTGAATGCGATCCGCACCAGGCTCTTCCCGCTGGGCGACGACGTTCGGTTCGTGCCCGGCCACGGCCCCATGTCGACGTTTGGCGCCGAGCGCCGCGGAAATCCCTTCGTGGGCGATGCAGCCATCGGGCGCACCAGCTGAGGCCGGATACCCGGAGGTCCCTCAGTCGTCTTTCTTGCGCCGGTCCCGCGTCTCTTCGTCGCGACGCTCTTCCTCGAGGTAGCCGTCAACCGATGCGCCGAGCTCATGGGCCCGCCGCGGACCCGTGCGGCGATCATCATGGTGCTCATAGCGGCAGGTGCAGTCCGACCTGTCGCAGTCCTTGAGCGGCAGTGCCGGAGCCTCGCGCGACAGGAAGCTTTGCCCGCTCAAGCTGCGCGCGGCTTCACACGCGCGCGGTCCCGGCGCGATCGAGACCGCATGCCAGGGTTTGGCCGGTTTTTTCACGGGCTGGGGGGTCGCCTCCGGCTCGCTTTTACCGAAAAACGCCTTGGCTCGCTTGAATAGGTCGTTCACCAGATCGCCACCCCTGTCGGCCATGGACCAGAGTCCGCCCCTAGGCTAGCGTCGCGAGCCTCACAGAGGGCGTGACACGCGTCTCAGCCCCGCTCGGGACCGGTCGCTGCATAGCCTACCTCGGATTATGTAAATTCGCTGTACATGTCCGCAGGCCTTGCCGGACCCGTCCGCTGGGCCGAAACTGGCTGGATCGCCGCATCAAGGGGCCCGAATGGCCACGACTCGCCGCGCCCCGCCGGGGCCGCCTTTCGATTCGATCTACCGTCACGGATTCATCCGGGCGGCCCTCGCGACGCCGCGAGTCGAGGTGGCATCGCCGGGCCATAACGCCCGCCAGACACTCGCGCTCGCGCGACAGGCGGCAGAGAGCCACGCTGTGCTGGCCGTGTTCCCCGAACTCGGGCTTTCCGCGTATTCGAACGAGGACCTGTTCCAGCAGGACGCGCTGCAGGACGCCTCGCTGCTCGCGCTCGAGTCGATCGTGCTCGCGAGCCGGAAGCTCGCCCTGCTGCTCGCCGTGGGCCTGCCGCTCAGTGCCGACGGGCGCCTGTTCAACTGCGCCGTGCTGGTGCACCGCGGCCGGATCCTCGGTGTCGTGCCGAAGACCTACCTGCCGAACTACCGGGAGTTCTACGAGAAGAGGCAGTTCGCCCCGGCAGCGCAGGCGCTCTCGACCAGTATTCGACTGCTCGGGCAGGACGTGCCCTTCGGCAGCCAGTTGCTCTTCGCGGCGACAAACGTACCGGGCTTCGTGCTGCACATGGAGATCTGCGAGGACCTCTGGGTGCCGCTGCCGCCAAGCACCCTCGCGTCGCTCGCCGGCGCGACCGTGATAGCCAATCTCTCCGCCAGCGACGTCACGGTCGGCAAGGCCGACTACCGGCGGTTGCTGTGCGCCTCGCAGTCGGCCAAGTGCGTGTCCGCTTACCTGTATTCCGGCGCGGGTCCTGGCGAATCGACCACGGATCTCGCCTGGGACGGCCACGCGCTCGCCTACGAGAACGGCGAGTGCCTCGCGGAATCGCGGCGCTTCCCGCTGAAACCGCAACTGCTCACCGCCGACATCGACCTCGACCGGTTGCGGCAGGAACGCTCCCGGCTCACGAGCTTCGGTGACAGCGTCCAGGCGCACGCCCCGCTGCTCGCAGCATTCCGCCGCATCGAATTCGAACTCGAGCTGCCGCGTGGCAGGATTCCGCTCGCGCGGCGCGTGGAGCGCTTCCCGTACGTGCCGGCGGACCACTCGAAACTCGACGAGCGCTGCGCCGAGATCTACGACATCCAGGTCGAGGGCCTGATGAAGCGCCTCGACGCCAGCAGCATCCGCAAGGTCGTGATCGGGATCTCGGGCGGCCTCGACTCGACACAGGCGGCGCTGGTTGCGGTGCGTGCCTTCGACCGGCTGGGACTGCCGCGCAGCGACATCCTCGGCTACACGATGCCGGGATTCGGCACCAGTCGCCACACCTTCGACAGCGCGCACGCGCTGATGCGCGCGCTCGGCATCTCGTCTGCCGAGATCGACATCCGGCCGTCGGCGGAGCTGATGCTGCGACACATCGGTCACCCGCACAGCCGGGGCAAGTCGGTGTACGACGTGACCTTCGAGAACGTGCAGGCGGGCGAACGCACCTCGCACCTGTTCCGGCTGGCGAACCTGCACGGGGCACTGGTGCTCGGCACCGGCGACCTCTCCGAACTTGCGCTGGGTTTCACGACCTACGGTGTCGGCGACCACATGTCGCACTACAACGTCAATAGCTCGGTACCGAAGACGCTGATCCAGCACCTGGTGCGCTGGCTCGTGGCAACCAGACAGTTCGACGATGCCACTTCCCGCGTGCTGCAGCGCATCGTCGCCACGCGCATCTCGCCGGAGCTGGTGCCGGGCTCGGGCGAGGAGCCGGAGCACTCATCCGAGTCCGTGGTCGGCCCGTACGAGTTGCAGGATTTCAACCTCTACTACCTGAGCCGCTACGGCTACCGTCCAAGCAAGGTCGCATTCCTCGCGCACGCGGCCTGGGGTGACCGGCGCACGGGCGTGTGGCCCGACACGGTGCCGGCGGACGAGCGCCGCCAGTACACGCTCGCAACCATTCGGCGTTGGCTCGAAGTCTTCGTGGTGCGATTTTTCCAGGGCAGCCAGTTCAAGCGTTCGGCGATGCCGAACGGACCGAAGGTCGGTTCCGGCGGTTCGCTTTCACCGCGCAGCGACTGGCGTGCACCCAGCGACTCGCCCGCGACGGCCTGGCTCGATGAACTCCGGGCCAACGTGCCGGGCGGCCGCCGCAAGAAATGATGCAGCGGCCCGTGGCCGATCGAGGCACGCGCCACCCCGGCGCGCGCAGCGCCGCGACGGCCTGCGCCGTCATCCTTGCGTTCACCGCCCAGCTCGCGCCGGCCGAACAGGTTTCTTCGCCGGAACCCGCATCGCTGGCCGACGCACTGCCGGCTCCAGAGGCCGGACAGCAGCCGGCCACGGCGGGCATCCCGGCCGGTTTCCTCGATGGCTCCACCAGCGAATTCCGCCAGCTGCTCGACACCAACGAATACGAGCAGGCGGCGACGCTGGCGCAGGAACTGCTAGAGGCAGCCGAGCAGCAACCGGGACCTGGCGGTGAGTACCTGCAGGTGGCGCTGATGAACCTCGCGCTCGCTCAGTACCTGAACGAGGACTACATCGGTGCGGAGGCGAGTTACCTGCGAGTCGTCGAACTGGTCGAGAAATCGGGCCGCCTGGCCACTCCGCGGCTGGCGCGCGCGCAGGCCGGCCTTGCGACGACTTACTACGCCGGAAAACGCTATGACCTCGCCGTGCCGAGGTACGAACTGGCGATCGCACTGGTGCGCCGCGAGCAGGGGCTGTTCACCGAGGAGCAGATCCCGTTCCTCGAGAAGTACGCCGACTCCCTCGTCCACGTGGGCCGCGCGAATGACGCGGTGCGCGCGCGCCGCTACATCCTGCGCGCGATCGAGCGCAAGTATGGCGCCGGCAGTCTCCGTTACGCGCAGGCATTCGAATCCATCGGGCGATGGTTCACCAGAATCGGGGCCTACGATCCGGCGCGTGCGTCGCTGCGCAATTCCATCCGGATCATCGAGAAAGCGGATGGCGAGGATGCGGTCGAACTCATCGGCCCGCTGACGGCTCTCGCGGACTGCGCTCGACGGCAACTGATCGACCCCTCGTACACGCGGGCCACGGCGGCGGATGACCAGAGGCAGTCGCTGTTCCACGACACGATGCCGCCTGTGCTGCCGTCTATGTCGTCAAACACCATCGTCAACGAGGGGCAGTCGGCGCTGAACCGGGCCGTTGCAATCGCGATCGCTCAGGTGCCGCCGTCGCCAGTGCAGGTTGCCGACGTCCGCACGCTGCTCGGCGACTGGTACCAGTCGCGCAGGAAAGAGGAACAAGGACTGTCGAGTTACCAGCTCGCGTGGCAGGCAGCCGGCGACTCGACCGTGGACGGAAAGCCCCTGACCGAGCTGCTGTTCGGGCACCCGGTGCAGCTGGTGTACGCGCCGCCGGGATCCTGGGACCGTTACGCCGGCAGGCCGGCCGACGAGGTCGTGGTGCGCCTGGTCGTGCTCGATCTCACGATCGCCGCCGACGGGCACGTGGCGGAAGCAACGGTTCGATCGGATGGCGGAAACCCGAAATTCGGTGAGCAGCTGCGGCGCGCAGCGCAGGCCGCAATCTACCGGCCCAGGCTCGAGAACGGCGCGCCCGTGGCCACGCCAGGCGTTACGCTGGAGCAGCCGTTTTACGCGCTGGTCGAAGACGAACCAGGCGACTGACGGTTCAGGAGGATGGCAGCGTCACTTCGACCGGAGCCTCGGGAGCTGAACCGGGAACCTGGGGCAGCAAGCCACGCACCACGGCCTGGTCGCGAAACTCGGTGGCAAGCTTGGCGGCCGCGTCCCGCATTGCCAGCTGCACGGCCGTTTTCAGAGTGTCCGACCCGCCGGACAGCATGTTGTCGTTCCTCGCCGCGCCGTAACCAGTGAAGGTCCACGAGTCGATCAGCTGCCCGTCCGGGCGGTAGCCGTTGACCCGGTACCTGAGGCTGACGGCGTACTGGTCGGAGCCCGAGTCCACCGGCGTGACGAATGCGAAGTCCTCGAGCACCGGCTCCAGGACGGCGCGGACCTGCGGGTCGGTCCGGCCACCCGCGTCGACCGCATCCACCGGGACGACGCGGTCGAACATCGCGCCCATCAGTCGCGCGAAACCGTCAGCCTGCGCCTTGCCGATCGCGATCGAGTAGTCCCCGCCGTCGCGCTTCTCTGCGTACACCTTGTCGCGGAACTCGGCGGCGATGTAGAGGCCCACGACCAGGGGGATCTTCGTTACCAGCGGCGCCGGGATATTCGGTTGCGCCTCGAACTCGGTTGCCGCACAACCGAAGAGCATTGCACACGCCAGCCAGGCGGCCGGGCGGGCCAGCGGTCGGCGGCGCTCGCGATTCCTGCAGGGTGCCTGGTCCATTTGTCTCATGGTCGCACGACCGCGCTCAGCGGGAATAGCTGCCCGGCTCGTTCAGGCCGACGAACGTTCCCCCGTTCTGCTCGCAGAGCTGCCGCATCAGCATCGCGTAGCGGACGCTCGTCACCTGCGGCGCGTCGGGCCTGACCGGGAAACCGAGTGCATGGATGCGAACCCGGCGCTCGCCTGTCTTGTCCTCGCGGTTCAGCATGTCCACGGTGCGCAGCACCGACTCGACCGACGAACCAGTGAATTCGTCGCCGAGCACGTACAGGCTGATGCGCAGACCGGTCGCGTAGTAGGTGCGAATGGCCTCGACGATGCCCTCGACCGGGCTGGAGTTGCTGAACGGGAACCAGTCACGCATGCGCGACATCACCAGCTTGCGCTGTGTCGGCGTGTCGGGCAGCCAGCGTCCGCGATACGAGGGGAACATGTAGGTGCCCTCGTCGCTCATCACCTGCCAGCCCTTGACGGTCGGGTAGGCGTCGAGGACTTCCTGCATCTTCCTCATCGCCAGCGGCCACGCGTAGTTGGCCATGCTGCCCGAGGTATCGATGATGAAGATGACGTACTCGCTGTCCACCGGCAGGCCGCCGATCGGCGAGTCGTCCTTGCGCCGGTACTGCGCGCCCAGCAATCGCTTCATCTCCTCGGTAAGCTCCTGCTGCGCGGAAACCAGCTGTCCCTCGATCTGGTTCTGGACCTCGGCCTCGCGACGCGAGGATTCATACTGCCCGCGCAGTGCGCTCAGGTCGCCGCGCAGCCGCGCGATGCGCAGGTCCTCCTCCGAGAGCTGGCTGCGTCGCGCCTTGAGCTCGCGGTTCAGCACCTCGGTCGTGCCGCGGATCTCCACCAGCTCCTGCTCGAGCTTCAGCACCTGTGCCTGCAGGTCCTCGCGCGACTTCTCGATGACGACGGGCTCGCCGACCTCGGTGAGCACCAGCAGCAGGATCACCGCGCCAAAGCCGCAGCAGATCGCGTCGAGGAACGAGAGGCTGAACACCTCGACGTCGCGACGGCCGAGCCTCGAGCCCCTCACGGCCAGTCCCTCGCCGGGCTCAGGAACGAACCGTTGGTCCTGCGCGCCAGCGCCCAGTAGGCGCCGGGCGCCATCGGGTCGCCTTCCATCGGCAGCAGGATCACGTTGACCGGGATGCCGGAAGGCAGCTTGCCGATGGCGCGCCTGAACAACTGCAGGCGGCCGTCGCCATCGATGGTCTTGCGCACCAGCGGCGCGCTCGCACCCTGGGTCGGCAGCCCGTCGGTGATCAGCAGGATGTTGTCGGGGCGCGGCGAGAGCGTGCCGGCCACAGCGAGCGCGTTCTCGAGGCTGGTCCCATCCTGTGGCACGGTCTTGCGCAGCGCCGTCAACACGTCGTTGAGTGCCGCGGCATCGTTCGCGGCCAGCCACTTGCCGGCGCTGCCCTGCGCCAGCGCTCGCGGTTGCGTATTGAACGCGTAGGCCTGGAACTGCGACTTTGCGGGCAGCTGCGAGGTGATCCAGTCCACGGTGGCCACCGCGCGCCGCCACTTCGGCGCCGCCATGCGACGGACCTCCGGCATGTTGCGCAGCCGGATCACGTTCACGACGGATTCGTCCATCATGCTGGCCGAGACGTCCACCAGTATCAGGATGCGCTGCCCGCCGACCTTGAGACCGGTCAGGTACTGGCGGTCCCCGCTGCCGATGAATCCCTTGATGCGCGTGCCCGGCTGTCCGGGACTCGGCGTGCCGGCCTCCAGCCGCCGCTTGCCCTCGTCCAGCGACTTGAGGTCCTGCTTCAGGCGCTCGATCGCCTCGCGTTTCGACAGAGTGTCATTTTCCGCTTCCGCCAGTTGCTGCTTGAGTTCCTCGGCCTGCTCGATGATGCGGTTTGCCAGGCCTTCCGCCGGCACCGGCTTGTCGGTGCCTTCCACGGCATTCCGCAACACGACGAGGTTCTTGTAACCGTCGAGAACCAGCTCCTCGAGCCGGCTTGTCTCGGACAGCAACTCGTCGTTGCGGTGCTGCCTCTGTACTCCGGCCTGCGCGCTCAGGATCGTGTAGAACAGCACCACCGCGCCGAACCCGCACGCGATCACGTCCAGGAACGACATGCTGAAGATCTCGGTCTTACGGCGCGCCATCGTCGTCGACCATCACGCGCACGAGTTCGCACTCGACGCCGGGACTGCCGACTCGCAGGCGGTCGCCTGCCCGCAGTTCCACGCGTCCGCCGATACGTTCACCGTTCAGGAATGTCCCGTAGGTGCTGTGATCCTCGAGCCAGGCGGATTGATTGACCAGAGAGATCGAGCAGTGCGAGCGGGAGATTCCAGGCCCTCCTTCGAGCGCGACGGCCCGACGGTCCCCGGGGACGCTTGCGCCGAGTGTCAGGGGCCGGGTATCGAGCCGGTAGGCGCGGCTCGCAAGAACCAGGTGCGTCGGTCGCGCATCCATGGGCACGGACGAGGGCGGCGCTGCCCCGCCCGTCGCCGCGCCGCCGCGCAACGCGACCGGAAGGTGCTGCACCAGCGTGAGCGCTCCCCGGTCCCTGCGTATGTGACTTTCCCACGCCAGGGCGCCGAGTGCCGCAGCACCTCGCGGCAGGCGCGCGATGTCGCAGTTGCGGATACCAGCGAGCCGACCTTCGAGTCCCGGGAATGCAGCAAAGCGACTCGACAAGCGCAGGTTCAGCGGGCCGGCGGTCGGCCGGGCGCGCTGCAGCACCCGCGCGTATTCGTCGTAACTGCGTGACGCGGCGCCCTCGAAATCCTCGCCCGACATGGCCACCGAATAGGTCGCGGACCCGGACTCCAGCTCGATCGACGCCGCGCCGCCCGACACGGCGGTGGCCAGCCAGGCCGGCAGCCCGTCGCAGAGCAGCTGCTCGGTCGCCGCCTGGTGCAGCGGATCGAAGCGCGTCTTCAGCACGAACGCTGCGGCGATCGCGTCCAGCCACGCCTGCTGCAGCGCGAGCCAGCCGTGCTGCGGAAGCATCTCGAATCGCGTGCGGCGCAGGCCGGCCGCGCAGTCCAGCACCGTGACCACGGCCCTATGCAGCCCGAGCTCGAGGTGCAGCATCGTCTCGGGCGCAGGCTCGAGGGACGACGCCGCGAGCCCGGCATCCACCAGTCCGACCGGCTCGAGACCGGATTCCTCTGCCACACCCAGCAACAGTCCGAGCTGCTCGCGTGTATACCAGGGCGGGACTGCAATGATGATTTCGCGGCCATCGGTGAGGTGCGGCGCGACCAGCCGCTCGAGCTGCGCATAGGCTACCTCGGCACGATTGGACGCGGCAGGCACTGGTCGTGCGAGCGCCTCGGTTCCGAGGTCCTGCCAGTACCGGGACTCTGCGTACAGCGGCTTCAGGCGTGCGCGGAGCACCGCGGCCTCGCCCGTCTCGGGTGACGCGCGGTCCAGCATCGCCACACCCGGCTCCTCGGCGAGGATGGTACCGTCGCGCGCCAGCACCAGGCCGGCGTCGTTGATCTCCAGGGCGAGGGTCATCTGCTCAACGCAATTGCATGTGGCGGATCAGGTTGCGGTCCAGGTAGGTCTCGCTGTCGAGCACGAAGCGTTCCTGCGCGAGCTGCAGCTGGTGCAGCAGGAACATCAGCACGATGCTGATCAGCAGTGCCGCCAGCGTCGAGTTGAACGCGGTGCCAAGTCCTTCAGTCACGCCCGACACGTCGCCGGTCACTGCCTTGTGCGCCTCGCCGAGCGCGTCGCCGATGCCGCGCACCGTGCCGATGAAGCCGATCGCCGGGATGGCCCAGGCGATGTAGCGCAGCATCGAGAGTTCCGAGTCGAGGCGGTCGGCCTCTGCCGTGCACACGCCGCGCGCCGCGTCGGAAACATCCTGCACGTTGCGTGTGGCGCCGAAGCGGTACAGCGCCACCAGCAGCGCGCGCGGCAGCAGGCAGTCGGCTTCGGCCGGCGGCAATGCCTCGAGCGGGCGCGCGTATTCCCGGGTGTCCTCCGGCAGGATCTTCATTCCGTCCGGAACCTGCACCAGGTCGCGGGCGAGCAGCGCCCGCTCACGGCGTGCATGCCAGCTCTTGTAGGCGATGATGGCGAGAGCCCAGAGCCCGAGTATCACTTCGGACTCCTGTTCCCAGTCCTTCAGCAGCACATAGATGGAACGTTCCGAGACGTAGTTCGGGTCCGTCTTCATCGCAGCGCGCTGCTCGGCGAGTATCGCGTTCGCCCTCGGCCTCACCACGGTGACGTAGGTCGCGTGAACGACGATGACGATGACGATCAGCGAGAACACGCTGAACAACAGCTCGCTCGGGGCACGTGCGTTGATCTTTGACATGCGTCGGGGCTCTCCGTGTTCAGATGTCTACCGGAAAGGACACGTCGAAGTCGGCGCGCACCTTTTCGGTGGGTTCAAATCGTTCCTTCGGCGGGCGCGTCGCTGCCCCGGCGGGCGTCGACTTCCCGTCCGCCGGCTGCGACTGCGCGGGTGCCTGCGCGTCCTCCGTCGAGGCAGGACCTGCGTCGGTTGCGGCAGGTGCCGTGGCCGGCGTTGCCTCCGATGCCGCAGCCGGTGGCGCCTGTGCTGGCGACTCCTGCGCGCCTGGCGTGCCGAACGCGCCGAGCAGGGCAACAGTGCCTGCGGCCAGCGTCATCGCCAGCCTCAGGACGCGTCTACTGCGCGTAACGCGCGATGCGGAAACCAAGGTCATTGCGTCTGCCGTCCCCGTAGTCCCGATAGGCGAGCCTGAGTTCCGTCACGGCCGCGCTCTTCCAGCTCGAGCCGCGAATCACGTGCAGCGTCCCGTCTCCGGTAGCAGCAGGGTCGACCGCGGTCGCATCCGAGCGCGGCTGCACAGTGTAGAGGTCGTGCGTCCACTCGGCGACATTGCCGCCAAGGTCGAAATAGCCGGAGGAGTTCGCCGCGAAGCTGCCGACCGGCGCGGTGGCCGCGTATCCGTCGTCGTAGTCGGGAATCACGGTCGGCAACAGCGCCTGGGCCGAGCGGTCCGCATAATTGCCGGCGCCGCGCGGCACCGGCAGCGCGTCGCCCCACGGATATTTTCGCAGCCCCGTCCCGGCGCGGCGCGCGACCCACTCCCATTCGGCCTCGGTCGGCAGGCGGTAGCCGTTTGTTGCAGGCGTCACGGCCGCGAACGACCCGCCCTTCATCTCGTAGGCAGGTGTGAGCCCGTCCGCCGCGCTCAGCCAGTTGCAGTAGGCCGCGGCCTCCTGCCAGCTCACGTTGACGACCGGCGCGCGGTCGAGTTCGAGCGTGGTCTGCATGATGAAACCGGAGCGATGCTCTGGTCGGAACTGCCGGTACTCGGCGTTGGTCACTTCGCGCGTGGCGACGTAGAAGCGGCGCTCCAGCCTTACCTGTCGCTGCGACTCGTTTGAGCGGCGGCCGGCTTCCCGGCGCGGGCTACCCATGGTGAACTCACCGGCGGGTGCAAGCTTGAGCTCCTGTCCCGACTTCGCGCGCAGCGTTGGCGCCAGCGCAACGAGCTCAGTGGCTGCAGGCGTCGCGGCGGTCGCGCCTTCGCGCGGAGCCGCCGCACTCCTGGGTGCGACGCCCTCGAGCAGTGTCACCTCGATACTCTGCGGCAAGCCCGGGCGCGGCGTCACGGTCGTGCGGAATGTCGCGTATCCCGGTCGCCTAATTTCGACGGAGTGACTGGTTGCGAGCAGGCGCAGCGTCTGGTTTGCCAGGCCCTTTGACTCCCCGTCCACCAGCAGTTCGGCGTCCTTCGGGTTTGCCTGCACGATCACGTCGCCCAGGATTGGCACCAGCGTGAACTCGAGCAACGCGCTCTTCCCGGCGCCGACCGTCGCCTGCCTGCTCGCCGGCTCGTAGCCGTCGCGCGTCAGCGAGACCGGCTGCGCCAGGTCGGGCCGCACCTCCGCCTCGAGCGGCGTCCGGCCACGATAGGCGCCGCCGATCGTGACACTCGCGCCCGCGGGTCGGCTCTGCACCTTGAGCCGTCCGTCCGGAAGGCCGAGCTTCACCGGCCCGATGGCCAGGGGCTCGTTGGCCTTCACCTGGACGTCGCTCACCCAGGGCTTGAAGCCGGGGTGCAGCAGTTCCACGCGATGAGATCCCGCCATCAGTTCGAGTTTGAGCGGTGACTTGCCACGCGGCTCGCCGGCCACGCGCACCTCGGCGCCGGCCGGCTCGGTCGAAATACTGACCACCGCCCAGGCCGGCACGAGCTTCGGGGCCAGTTTCTGCCGCTTGCCGAATCCCTCGACTCGGACGCCGGCCGCATAGTCGAGGTAGCGTTCGGTGTCGATGAGCAGCTCATGATCGCCGGCCTTGAGCTCAAACTCGCCGGGCGCCTTGCCCGCCGCGCGCCCATCGATGCTGACCTGCCCGGGCACGGGCAGCACGATCTCGAGCACACCCGGCAGCGCGGTGAGCTTGTAGCGCAGCTCCTGGCCGGCGTCGCTGCCCACGGTGACCGGGACGCGCAGTTCGACATAGCCTTCGCGCCGGGCCACGAGTGTGTATTCACCGGGACGCAGCAGGTGGCTCGAACCCAGGCGCAGGCCTGGCCAGCGGCCCTCGAAGCTCACCGACTGCGGGACCGGGTCGATCACCACCTCGACAGGCGTGGAGGTAAAGACCAGCGCGGCTACCAGTGCGAGCGCAACGGCAGCGAAGGCGACGAATGCCCGGCGCATCGACCAGCGGCGCATGGGCGAAGGCGAAGGCTGGGGCCGGAATACGACGGCATCGATGCGCTCGCCCTCGCTCGCACCATCGCCAGCCACATTGCCGGACGCCTCGGCCACCGGCGGCGCGGTGACGTTGTCCGCGCCACCGGCCAGCATGTCGAGCACCCGCCGTCCGCCGTCCACACGCAGCTTGAGGCGCCCGCCTCCGACGTCGAGCACGTCTCCACCGCGCAGCCAGGTCGATCCAGCGATCCGTGAGCCGTTGTGCAGGACCACGGCCTGCTCGCCCGACGGCTGGACGAAAAGCTGGCCATCGTGCTGCGCGATCCACGCAAGCGGCCCCGGCACCGCCGCCGGAACCAGCACGCGGCTACCCTCTCCCCCCACCGAGATCGGGAAATCCGTTGCCGCGAACGATCGCTCGCCCAGCGGCTCGCGCAGGACCAGTTCGGCGTTCAAATTTTTTCCTCGCAGCGGACCGTCAATTCTGCCGGCTTGCTGCCCGGCATTATCGTGATCTCGCGCCGCACGTCGCGGAAGCCCGCCCTGGTCCCGACGACTGTGTAGCGGCCGGGAAGCAGGTCCATGTCCTTGCGATCGAACGTGCCCAGGTTCCCGACGCGATAGATCGTCACGTCGGTAAGTGTGTCCGACGCAATCACCAGGCGCACTGGCGTTTCTGCGGCGGCGAGCAGCGCCCGGAGCCGGTTCACCTGGCCCGTAAGCACGGGTCCCGGATCGGGTACTGCCGCTGCCTGCGCCAGCGTCGCGCGCGCTGCACCACGAACCGCCTCCGAAAATACCCGTTCGGGACGATCGAGGTAGGAAGCCATCGCCGCGTCGAGCATCACACGCGGCTCGACCCGCTCCACGCCCTGCTTCGCGTCGAGCAGTTTCGCATCGACCGCGAGCGCCGCACGATATTCACCGAGCGCGGCACTCCAGCGCTCCTCTCGCTCGTCCCTGCGCGCCGACTCGAGGTGCTGCGCGATCTTGCGGTCGTCGAGTGCGCGCTGCACCTGCTCGAGCCCGTCCTTCACTTCGGGTGCACCCGGCCGTATTCGACCTGCCCGCTCGTAGGCCGCGCGGGCCGCTGCGTAGTCCCCGCGCGACGACGACGCCAGCGCGTTGGCGATCGCAGCGGAGAATGCGCTGGCCGAGCGTTGCGCCTCGACCCTCGCAAGTGCCTCGCGCGCTGCGGTCGTGTCGCGATCCAGCGCAAGCGCCTTGCGCCAGGCCTGCTCCGCATCGGAAATCCGGCCGTTGCGCTCAAGTTCGGCAGCCTCCGCGAGCAGCGTGCGCACGGCGTCGAGTGTCTGCGCGCGCTCGAGCCCCCGTCGCGCAGCTGCATTCGACGGATCGATCTTCGCTGCAATGCCGTACTGCCTGAGCGCCTCCGCCGCGTCGCCCGCATCGATGGCCGCGGAACCCGCGGCGAGGGCAGCACGCAGTTCAGACGCAATGCGCTGCTGCTGCGCCTGCTCTGCCGCCTCCTGCTCCGCCAGCGCACGCCTTGCCTCCGCCTCGAGGTCAGCCGGCTGCGCAACCGGCGCCGGCGCAGGTTCTGCCGGTGGTGGAGTGACCGGTGCCGACGGCTCGACACGGTCCTTCGCAACCCAGTCAGGCAAAGCAAAAATGACCAGCCCGGCAAGCGCGAGCAGCAACATGAAGGCACCGGCCAGCAGGCCTCGCCTGAATCCCTGCGAGCGCAACTCGGCCGCGCTCGGCCCCGCTGGTGCACTGCGCTTCCACGAAGGCTCGATCGCCGCAGCGCCCGATGCGGGGACCTGCAGCGCGGGTGGCGCAAGCGGCACATCGGGACGTCCCACATCGGCGCCGGCGTCCAGGCCGGCCTCGGCCACCGCGCGCAACTCGCCGATCACCGCGGCCATGTCCTTCGGCCGGTCCTCGGCCCTGCGTGCCAGGCACCGTGTCACGAGCCGCACGATCCCGGGCGACAGCGGCACGCCCCGCACGGCCAGCGATGGCGGCAGCTCGGCCGTCCGTGCGGCAGCAGCGTCGGGGTAGAAAGGCGGGTACCCGGTCAGCAACTCGCAGGCGAGCGCGCCGAAGGAATAGACGTCGTCCGTGATCGCGGCCGGCGCCCCGGAGAGTTGCTCGGGACTGGCGGTGAACGGCGATCCAGCCGGCTCCGTGGCCGCATCACCGATGGCGGAGGCGAGGCCGAAGTCGGTCAGCAGCGCACGCCCGTCGTCCGCGAGTATCACGTTGCCGACCTTGATGTCGCGATGCACGAAGCCTCGAACGTGCAGTGCGGCCACGGCGTCGGCAAGCTGCACGAGCGCGCGCATCACCTCGCGTGGCTGCGCACCGCGCAGCCTGCCCAGGTGTGACGAACCTTCGAATGCGAAGGTCGCCAGCACGGACTCGTCTTCGTGCACGCCCGTGCAGGCAAGTATGTTCGGGTGGACCATGTCGCGCTGCAGCCGGGCGGACTCGACGAAGCGCGCGCGCTCCGCAGGCGAAGAGGATAGCTCCCCGCGCAGGACCTTCACGACCAGTTCGATACCTGTCTCGCGGTCACGCGCCAGCCAGGTCTCGGCGGTTCGCCCCTCGCCAAGCTTGCGCAGCAGTGCGTAGCGCCCCGCGATAACCTGTCCGCTCTGCAGATTGTTGCCCTGCACGCGAGCCCGGTCAGCGGCTTGACGTCGCGGGAGCCGGGACCGTCGCGGGCAGCCCGGTCTCGTTCTCGTAGAGCTGCTTCAGCAGCATGCGCCATTCTGCATACTGCTCCTCGGCCGACCCCTTGAGCTGCAGCGTGCGGCCCTCGACGTCCACGACCATCGGCTGGACCTCGGACTGGAACGAGTCGCCGAGCTGTTTCAGCGACTCGCTGTGCATCTTGATCTCGGCACGCTGGTCGAGCCCGGACTTGAACGCGTACATGCCGCCGATGACGGCCGCGGTGGACGCCGCCGCCGCAGCGCTGCTGTTGCTGTTCGATCCGGCGATGATGCCGCCGATTACCGCGACCGCGCCGAGGATCTGCCGCGTCGCCGCCTCGCGTTGCGCCTGCGAACGGGCCTCGAGTTCCTCGTAGCTGTATTTGCGCCAGTTGGTGTACGGCACCGACATGCTGTCCGCGAAGCCCGTGTAGTACTCGTTCAGCGTGTCCACCAGCGAGTAATCGCGCTCGCGGACACGCTGCAGGCGCTGCAGCACCGGATCGTCCGCGGCGGGCAGGCGCACGATCGTCCAGATGCCCTTGCGGTCCTGCTGCAGGTACTGGCCGAAAGCGTAGGGCGCAAGCTCCGCGTCGAAGCGCAGGTTGGTGATCTCGTGCAACTGCACCAGCTGCTCACGCTTCAACTTGCCGCGCGCGGCGAGCATGTCGTTGGCGATCGTGTTGTAGACGTTCTCGAACGGGTCGGTGGGTTTCGACGCCACATCCTTGTAGGCGCGCGTGTCGGCCATGCCCTGGTAGACCTTCGAGTACCACACACGACCCGATGAATCGCTGACGGTGACATCGATCTCCAGCTCGCGACCGTCGGACACCAGGATCCTGCCGTCGACGTTTACGTCCATGCCGGTACCGTCGCGCGGCAGAACCCGAACCTGCCCCCACTGGCCAGTGCCCTCGAGCGTGTCGCGGATCACCACGGGCATGTAGCGGGACTCGGCATTGCGCACGTCGGGAAAGATACCCTCTTCGTCCTGCTTCTTCGGATCCTGCGGCACGTTCGGGTCGAACAGCCGGACTGCTACGTCGAGCAGTTCGTCCTGCGGTATCTCGGCGGTCGCCTTGACCGCGACGACTCGCGTCACCGGCCGCGTGTCCTGTACGACGCAGCCGGCAAGCAGCAGGGGGGCCGCAAGCGCAGCAACCGAAATTGCGCGGAAGATGGATGAGGTGCTCACGACGTACTCTGCTTGTATTTCCTGTATTCGTCCCACAGGCGCTCGCGCAGTTCAGGATCCGTCTCCTTCATCGCGGCCTCGCGCAGCTGCCGCGCGACGATGTCGTCGTCGCTGCCGTCCGGTATGTCCGCGGGCACGGTGTTCGGGCCCGCGCCGCCCTTGGCGCCGCCCCCGTAACCGCCGCCGCCACCCGGCGTGTTCGAACCACTGCCCGCCGTCTGGCCGCGACCGCCTGACTCGCCGCTGCCCGCCTGGCCGCTTTCGCCCGTGCCAGGGTCCTGCCCCGATCCTGTGTCCCCGCCCTCGCCCGATGCACCCGATTCCCCGCCGGCGCCGGCAACCTCGCCCGAGCCGCGCGAGGCTCGCTGCTGCGAAGCGGTCTCCTGCTCCTTGCGCATGCGCTCATCGAAAACCGCGAAGGTCTCGTCGAATCGGCGGTCGATCTGCGCCTGCCGGTCCTCGCTGGTCATCGGTCCGCCGCCTGGGCCGGTACCGGAGCCGGTCCCCGGCGACGATGGCGTGCCCGCGGACGATGTCCCCTGTCCTGATCCGGCCGAACCCGGGGAGGACGCCTGCCCAGCGCCGGGAGGCCTGCCGCTCGAACCGACGCTTCCGGATTGACCGCTGGCGCCTGCACTTCCCTGCTGGCCGCTCGAGCCTGTGCTGCCCGACTGGCCGCTGGTGCCTGTGCTTCCCTGCTGGCCGGCCGTTGTGCTGCCTGCCGGAGCCCCCGCGCTCGCGGGACTGCCGGCCTGGCCGCTGGCGCCACCCTGCTTCTGCTGGTCAGGGAACGGTGACTCCGGCCCGCCGCCCGGGCTCGAACCCTGCGCGCTGCTGGAACCCTCGCTTGACGATGCTCCGCCTCCCGGCGAGCCCTGGCTCGAGGGCTGGCCGGCGCCCGATCCCTGTCCCGAACTCGGGCTGCCGCCTGACGACGAGGGGGATGGCGAAGACGGCGATGACGAGGCTGGCGGCGACGACGGACTCGGCAGCTGCGGCATCGGAGACGACTGGGTCGAACTCGTCGACGCGCAGCCGGCCAGCGCCAGCGCACAAACGGCGGGCCAGACCACGTTTTCAATTGTCCTGTCAGGCATTCCAGACGACTCCCGTGCTCGCGCCAGCGGTCTGCGGCGCCGTGCCCGCCTCGATCACCATTGGATCCGGCCTGCAGCGCGTAGGTTCAATAACCGCCGCTACCGGTCGCGGCGGCCGGCGCGGGACCGACGAGGTCCGAGCCCACCAGGAACGAGCGTAACTGCTCCGAGAGCCGGTTGCAGGCCGTGGTCTGCACCGGCGTGATAATCGGTATCGGGGCAATGGCGCCAATGAAGACTGAGGTTCCAGTCACGTCGGCGGTCACCGTGCCGAGCTCGGTCGCGGTCTGCAGGTCCCAGATCGTAGCGACATAATCCGACTCCTTGTCC
>JALHTE010000082.1 GCA_022865595.1 Steroidobacteraceae bacterium
CCGGCGAAAGGTCTCGACCAGGCCTGTCTGCGCCTTGTAGAGCTCCCAGCGCGAGGTCAGGTAACCGCCGTCCTTGTTGCTGTCGGAATACCCCAGCATCACCTCCTGCGCCTCGCCGCGCGACCCGAGCAGGCGCGCGTACACCGGGATGGACAGCAGCTCGTCCATCGTCCGCGAGGCACCGCGCAGGTCGGCAATCGTCTCGAACAGCGGGATGACGTTGCATTTGAGTTTCGCGTCGGCCGCGCGGAACATGCCGACCTCGCGCAGCAGCAGCACCACCTCGAGTACATCGGAAACCCCGTCGCACTTCGAGATCACGTAGTTCGGGATGCAGTCGTCACCGTACTGCCGCTGCAACTGCGCCGCGGCCTGCAGGATGTCCAGTTCGCTGCGGGTCTCCGGGGAATACTCCAGGTACGGGGAACCGAGCAGCCGCGCGGTTGCGAGTTCCTCAACCAGCAGGCGAATGCGCGCCGCCTCGTCGAGCGACGTGTACTGGACGTCGGGCCGTGCGGCGGCGAACAGCTCCGCCACCACCCGCTCGTGGACGTCGGAATTCTGGCGCAGGTCGACTGGCGCAAGGTGGAAACCGAAGACGCCGACCGCCCTTCTCAATCGACGCAGGCGCCCCCGGGCGAGCAGCGCCGACTTGTTCTCCTGCAGTGATCGGTAAATGACGTCGAGGTCTGCGGCAAATTCAGCCGCGCTTGCATAAGGCGGAGCGTCTCCCACTGCGTGCCTCAACGGCTCGTGCTGGTCCAGCAATCGGGTGGTGGCCGCCACGCGTGCGTACAGGCCGGTGAGCGCGCGGCGGTACGGCTCGTCGCGACGATGCAGGCTCACGTCCGGTGAGCTGTCGGCGAGCGCAAGCAGTTCCGATGAGACTTGCGCCACCAGCGTGGTGAGTGACAACTCAGCGCCGAGCGCGTGCAGTTCCTCGAGGTACTGTTCGAACACGCGCGAGGACTGCATGCGCAGCGTCCTCCGCAGCACCGCCTCGTCCACGAACGGATTGCCGTCGCGGTCGCCGCCGATCCACGAGCCGACCCGCAGGAACGACGGTACCTCACCCCATGGCTCTCCCGGGTAGCGGCGCTCGAGTTCGTCCTCGAGCCCCGCGTACAGCGACGGGACCTCGGCCAGGAATGTCTGCTCGAAGAACGACAGGCCGTTGGCCACCTCGTCGATGACCTCGAGTTTCTCGAGGCGCAACATCCGTGTCTGCCACAACGCCAGCACCGCGCGCCGTACCGCCTCGTCGCTGGCGGCGCGTTCACGGGGCGTGAGCTGCGAGCGATCCCGCGCCCGGAGCAGCCGCTCGATCTCCATCTCGAGGTCGCGCACGCTCTTGCGCTGGACCTCGGTCGGGTGCGCGGTCAGCACCGGCACCACTACCGCTGAATCGAGGAAGTCCCGCAGCATTTCGGGGCCGATGGCGGCCGCCTCGATCCGGTCGAGCGCCTTCACCAGGCTGCCGTCGGCCGGATTCGCGCCGTCGATCTCGGATTTCCTCACGCGACGCGTGTTGTCGAGGTCCTCGGCAAGATTGGCGAGGTGCGAGAAGTAACTGAACGCGCGCACGACCACCATCGTCTCTTCGCGGCTCAGCGCGTCGAGGATTCGCTCGAGCTCGCGGCGGGCCGCAACATCGTCGTCGCGCCGAAAGGCGATGGAACTCTGCCGTATGCGTTCCACCAGGTCGAAGGCCGCGCCGCCTTCCTGGTCGCGCACCGTGTCGCCGAGCAACCGGCCAAGCAACCGGATGTCATCGCGCAACGGCTGGTCCGTGTCGAAATCGGCGTCCATGCGCTAGCTTAGCCGAGGGCCGCCGCGTTCGCCCCTGGCCAGGATGTCGAGGATGCCGTCGACCGGCACGCCCAGCCTGGCTGGTTCGCGCTCGAGCTCGCGGCTCAGTTCGCCAAGCGCATTCTGCAGCTCGAAGAACTCGATGAGTCGCGCGGTGTCCCGGCGAGCCTTCGGCAGGCAGGATGCCCCGCCGGCACCCGCCAGGTAACCCTTCAGGAATGCCGCACGGGTCGACTGCTTCCAGGCATCGAGGCTCGCGGCGACGCGATCGATTGCTTCCGGCTTGCGCGCCGCGGCCCGTTCGAGCACTACCGCACGCGTGCGGTCGAAGGAACGCAGCATGGCGCCCACGTCGCGCAGCGCCGAATACTTGCGCCGTCGCTCGTCGAACGGACGGCCGCCATCGCTCGCGAAATCGATGACCAGGAAATCGTCGCGCACTACCAGAACCTGCCCGAGATGCAGGTCGCCGTGGATGCGGGTCCTGGTCGCCCGGAGGTCCGGGACATCGTCCGCCATCTTTCGCACCCGCTCGAGCAGCGCGGCGCGCTTGCCGAGCAGGCGACCCGCACTGTCGCGCACCGGCTCCGGCAGCATTGGCAGCGCATCCTGCAGTTGCCGCAACGACTGCGTGGCGTCTCGCACCGCTTTGCGGCTCCACTGCCGAAGGTCGGTCGGCGTGATCGGCTCCGGCGCAAACGCCGCGTCGTCGGTGGGACGAGCCAGTGCCGCATGCAGCTCACCGACCCGACGGCCCAGGGTTTCGATCTGCGCCACGTACAGCGCGTGAGGGTCTTCCTGGCTGGTCGTGGTCTGCTCGATCAACACGGTGACCTGCCGCTCGAGGTGGTCGAGGGTCCAGGTCCTGGCGTCGCCCTGGTTGCGTGCAAAGCCGAACAGTGACGCGAGCACGACCGGCTCGCCCGATGCAGGAACGTAGTTCACCCAGCCGGCGAGCGTGGCGACATTCGCATATCCCGCGACCTCGGTGAGGTACCGGCCCATTTCAACGTCCGGGTGGACGCCGGCGCGCAGCCTGCGATAACCCTTGAGGAACAGGGTCTCGTCTATCACCGCGCCCGAACTGCCGTGCTCGCCGGACAGGCACTCTACGGAATCCAGCGCCGACGCCGTGAGCCGGGCGTACGCTCTCGTGTGCTCGAAGCGCAGTTCTCCCTGGCCGAACGGGACGATCGCGCCTGCCCCGATGGCCTCGACGAGCGCGTGGTAGAACCTCTCGTCGCCGAAAGCGTCGACCAGGTATCCGGCGGCGGATTTCTCCCGCACCTTGGCAAGCGACCAGGCAGCGCTGCGATGCTGCCAGTCGTCGTCGCGTCCTTCCCAGCCGATCGCGAGCGGCAGGAAGTACTGCTGCTCGCCGCCTTCGGCGAGCGATACCCTCGGCATCGCCAGCATCCAGTCGCCCATCGGCGTGTGCCAGGTGTCGCGCGTGCCCAGGTCGATACCGGTGATCTGGCATCCCTGGCCCGCGAACCAGCGTCGCGCCTGCAGGAAGTCCGGAAGGACCCCTTGCTCGAGCTGGCGCAGCGCCCGGGCCGCGACGTCACGATCGTTACCGGGCTGGCTGCCCGTGACGAACGAGCGCAGGCCGTCGATCAATACCATCACGGGCAGCTCGGAGGCCGGCAGCCGCTCAACGTGCCACACGGGGGCCTTGTCGGGCTCGGCGAGCCTGAGCCAGAAGAAGCCCTGCCCCGGCAGCGTGAGCAGATAAGGAAGCTCACCGATCGGGGGGAAGGGATTCTGGCCGGTCAACTCGACAGGAACCCGGCCGCGATAGCGTTGCAGGTCGAGTTCAACCGCCTGCGCGGTACGCGCGAGATTGGCGACGCACAGCACGATCTCGCCTTCGTACTCGCGTACGTACGCGAGCATCTTCCGATTGCGTGGCCGGATGATCTCGAGCGTGCCCCTGCCGAAGGCGTGGTGCTGCCGGCGCACCGACAGGATCCGCTTTGTCCAGTTGAGCAACGACCACGAGTCCCGGCTCTGGGCCTCGACGTTTACGGACTCGTAGCCGTACACCGGGTCCATGACCACCGGCAGGTACAGCCGCTGCGGGTCGGCCCGGGAGAATCCACTGTTGCGGTCCGGGCTCCACTGCATCGGCGTGCGCACGCCATTGCGGTCGCCGAGGTACACGTTGTCACCCATGCCGATCTCGTCGCCGTAGTACAGGATCGGCGAGCCCGGCATCGACAGCAGCAGGCTGTTCATCAGCTTGATGCGGTCATGGTCATTGTCGAGCAGTGGCGCAAGCCGTCGCCGGATGCCTACGTTGATCCGCATGCGCGGGTCGTAGCCGTACATCCGGTACATGTAGTCGCGCTCGCTGTCGGTCACCATCTCGAGCGTCAGCTCGTCGTGGTTGCGCAGGAAGATCGCCCACTGGCACTTGTCGGGAATCCCGGGCGTCTGCGCGAGAATCTCGGTGATCGGGTAGCGGTCCTCGAGGGCGATCGCCATGTAGATGCGCGGCATCAGCGGAAAGTGATAGGCCATGTGGCACTCGTCACCATCGCCGAAATACTCCCGCACGTCCTCCGGCCACTGGTTGGCCTCGGCCAGGAACATGCGGTTGCTGTAGTGCGCGTCCACGACGGCCCGCATCTGCCGGATCACCTCGTGCGTCTGGGGCAGGTTCTCGTTGCTGGTGCCTTCCTGCACGCACAGGTATGGAATTGCATCGAGACGCAGCCCGTCCACGCCGGCATCCAGCCAGAACCGCATCACCCGGATCACCGCCTTCACCACCTGGGGGTTGTCGTGGTTCAGGTCCGGCTGGTGCGAGAAGAACCGGTGCCAGTAGTACTGGCCCGCGACCGGGTCCCACGTCCAGTTCGACGTTTCGGTGTCGGTGAAGATGATGCGCGTGTCGGCAAAGCGCTTGTCCGAGTCGCTCCAGACGTAGAAGTCCCGCGCCGCCGAACCCCTGGGCGCACTGCGCGCGGCCTGGAACCAGGGGTGCTGGTCAGAGGTGTGGTTGATGACGAGTTCGGTGATGACTTTCAGGCCGCGTCGATGGGCTTCCCGGACGAACCGGCGGAAGTCCCGCAGCGTGCCGTAATCGGGATGCACGCCCCGGTAGTCGGCGATGTCGTAGCCGTCGTCCCGCATCGGGGACGGATAGAACGGCAGCAACCAGATGGTGTTGACGCCCAGTTCCTGCAGGTAGTCGAGCTTCGAGCACAGCCCCGGGAAGTCGCCGATGCCGTCGCCATTGCCGTCGCAGAAGGCACGGACGTGCAGTTCGTAGATGATCGCGTCCTTGAACCACAGCGGATCATCGAACCACTCGCTCGCGGAAGGCGCATTGCTCATCGTCGTCTACCGCCTCCAGGCCAGTGATTGGAATTGCGCCCGGTCCGCACGGGGTCCCGCGCATGGAAGGCACCGACCCATTCGCGATTCAGCGCGTCTGGAGCGACGGCGCGTGGCGAAAACTCATGGTAGCTACACGATTCACGATGTCAAACGCCGGTCGGCGCGCCAGGGAACGCGATTACGAGCCGCCGACAGATTCAAACAGCGATCGCCATCGCGCCGACGGATATTGAGGTCGTCTGCGCCGGCAGGGGCCGGCCGCGCGTGATCGCGCAGTCGCCGGTCAGAGCAGTTCGATCCGGGCCCGCACGACCCCGTCATCGAGGAAGTCGAGTCGCTTCGCCGCGGCGCGCGAGAGATCCGCGATTCGACCACCCACGTAGGGACCTCGATCGTTGACGCGCAGCACCACGCTGCGGCCATTGTCGAGGTTGGTCACGCGCACCTCGCTGCCGAGCGGCAGCGAGCGGTGCGCCATCGTGAGATCGCCGGAATCGAAGATTTCACCGCTGGCCGTTTGCCGGCCGTGGAATCCAGGTCCGTACCAGGACACGCGGCCGCTCTGCGTCCACGCCGCCAAAGCATGGTCCGCAGGTCCTGCGACGTGCCCGACCGGGTCGTGGCGTGAACCTGAAGCAGGCGCGCAAAGCAGGATGGCCCCTGCCGCGGCGATCACCGCAGTCCAGAGTGCCTGCTTCTGGGCACGCGCTGTCGGAAACGCGGCACCGGCCGGCGAGCCCGTGGATCTTCGTGGAATATATTGCTGCATCGCAACATAGACCCGCTGAGCCCCCCCAAGTTCCCGGCCCCGGCCAGGAAAATGCCCATAAATTATCTTTTTCTATATATTTCAACAGATTAAGAATCTGCAACCAGACCGGCCGTTGGCTGGATCGGCGCCGGGGCCCGGCAGGTGGCCACTCTCCGGCGCGATTGCCCCATGCCATCGGTCGCATCAGACTTCATGGTTCCATTGCCCCGGAGGGCGTCGAGATGCATCAACTGTCCGGCACCGACAACGTCATGCTGATTGGCGAACGGCGCAACATCTACAACCACGTCGCCAGCCTGATCATCTACGACGTGACGACTGCACCAGGCGGCAAGGTGCGGTTCAGGGACATCCTGCAGCACTACGAGCAGCGCCTCTACCTGCACCCGGTGTTTCGCCGGCGACTCGTGACGGTGCCCCTCAATCTCGACCGACCGTACTGGGTCACCGAGACGGACATCGATGTCGAGTACCACATCCGGCACATCGCGCTGCCGAAGCCCGGCGACTGGCGCCAGTTGATGATCCAGGTCGCGCGCCTGCACTCGCGGCCGCTGGATCGCTCCCGTCCGCTGTGGGAGGCCTACGTCATCGAGGGCCTGGACAACATCCCGAAACTTCCGCCGGGCGCGTTTGCCATTTTCCTGAAGATCCACCACGCCATCGTGGACGGCATGGCCGCGGTTCACCTCACCCGGCAACTGCACGAAGCCACGCCGGAGCCGGTGGCAGTCACCGAGCCGTCCGCCGTGGTGGTCGGCGACCGGGAACCCTCGCGCTATGAATTCATCTCGCGCGGCCTGGCCAACCAGGTCGAGCGCACGACCAAGGTCCTGCGCATGTCGGGCGCGATTGCCGGCCGCATGCTGGAGTTCGGCCTCGAGCAACTGCCGAAGGTCGCCGGGGGCGACATCACCGGACTGACCAGCAAACTCTCCGGCGCACTGCCACCCGCAGCGCCACACACGCGCTTCAGCGAAGCGATCACCACCAATCGGGTGGTGGAAGGTTTCGGCATGCCTATCTCGCGCATAAAGCGCATCCGCGCCAAGGTGCCGGGATCGACGCTGAACGACGTGTTCGTCGCGGTTGCCGGCGGCGCGGCACGCAAGTACCTGCTAGGCAAGCGCGAGCTTCCCGACGAATCGCTGCTGGGACTGATGCCGATCTCGCTGCGCAGCGACGGTGCGTCGGGGGGCAACCACGTCGCAGGCTTCCCGGTCCGCGTGCGCTCCGACATCGCCGACCCGATCGAGCGGCTGCAGGCCGTGCATGTCGAGGCGCGCACGAGCAAGGACCAGGCCGAGGCCATGGGACTCGACACGCTGATGAACCTGCTCGACGTGATGCCACCGTTCGCCGCGCACGCGCTCTTCAACCGCTTGCTGGTGTCGCGAATCAACATGACGGTTTCTAACGTGCGCGGACCCGACGAGGCGATGTACCTCGCGGGCGCGAAGGCCATGTGCATGTACCCGGTCAGCATCCCGGTGGACGGTTGCGGACTCAATTTCACCGGAGTCAGCTACAACGGCGTGATGTGGATCTCGATGGTCTCGTGCCGCAGCATGGTGCCGGACCCGGGCGTGATGCTCGACTGCATGCGCGGCGCCTGGGAAGAACTGCTGGCCGCCGCCGACGCGCTGCCCGCTCCCGGCGGCCATGCGCCTGCCGGCGCACAGCCCGGACGCAAGGCTGGTGCGAAGGCCGGCAAGAAGCCCAGGGCCAGCAGCAAGCGCAAGAGCACCGGCACGCGAAAGGCCAGATCCGGACCTGCAGCCGGGGCCAGTACAGAGGTCAAGCCAGGTGCGGCACGGCCGCGCCGCAAGGCCGGCGCCGCCGCACCAGGTAAACGACCAGCGACCAGGGGGAAACGCCGCCCGGCGCGGGCGACCTGAAACTCAGCCGGCCAGGACGGTGCGCAGCGCGTGCAGCGCCACGCAGGCGAAGATGCCGGCGACCACGTCGTCGAACATGATGCCGAAACCGCCATCGATGTGCCGGTCGCACCATCGGATAGGCCACGGCTTCCAGATGTCGAACAGGCGGAAGGCCGCGAATCCCGCCAGGATCCAGGGCCACTCGGCAGGCACCAGGAACATCGTGATCCAGAAGCCGACGAATTCATCGAACACGATGCCGCCGTGGTCGTGCACGCGCAGGTCCCGCGAGACGACGTTACTGATCCACACGCCCAACGCGAACGCCGCCACCACCGTGACCACATACAGCCAGGCGGGCAGGCGGGCGAGGACCAGGTAGAACGGGATTGACACCAGGGTGCCGAAAGTTCCCGGCGCAAAGCGCGCGAGCCCGCTGCCGAAACCGAAGGCCAGGCAGTGGCGCCAGTCGGCGAAGACCCGGCGGTTGATCGAAATATCGAACATCGATATGAACTCGCGGCCTGGCTGACGTGGCTGCGGCCGCCTCAGGCCGCGACGGCGCCCGCCAGCACCGACTCGAGCGCCGCGAGAAAGCCCGCGAGGTCGTCGTCCGACAACTCGCCCATCACGGCAACCTGGAAATATCGCTGGTCGAGCGGCGGCTTTGCCCCGTACACCAGGTACCCGCGCTTGCGCACCTCGCGGAACAACGCCTCGAAACCCATCGCCTCCGGGACTGCAACCGTCAGGATCGAGCACGCGGCGTTTCCCGCTGGGTGACGCAACAACGACAAGCCCAGTCGCCGCAGCCCGGCCTCCAGGTACGCGCGCCGCCGGAGATATTGCGCCCGACGCGTAGCGACACCCACCAAGAGCAGTTCCTCGACGGCCCGGTCCAGCGCGACGATCAGCGGCACCGCCGGCGTGAATGGGGTCTGGGAATTCGCCTCGATCTGCCGATGATGGCGCACCAGGTCGAGTGCATAGCTGCGCGGTTCAGCCGAAGCGCGAGCCGCCAGCAAGTCTCGGCTGGCAGCGACGATCGCGATTCCGGGCGCTGAGTGAAGGCATTTGCCCGAGGCGGTGATGCACACGTCGACGTGATCGCGAACCAGGTCGAGGTCCTCCGCGCCGGCGCTTGAAGTGGCGTCGACGAAGGTCCTGGCACCGTGGCGCCGGGCGAGCGCGCCGACTGCCGCGACGGGATTGAGCACACCTGCCGACGTTTCGTGGTGGGTCATGGCGACGGCAACGAACCCGGATGCGTCGCGGCACTCGAGCATCGCCTGCTCCACGCGCGCGAGGTCCACTGGCTGGCCGAATCCGCAGTCGATGGCAACGCAGCGGATCCCGTGAACCGCCAGGATTTCCACGATGCGCTGGCTGAAGGTTCCGTTGACCGGGACGATCACTACGGAGCCAGGCGGGATCAGCGAGGCGCACGCCGCCTCGATCCCCGCGGTCGCGGGGCCGGTGACGAACAGCACGCTGTGATCCTCGCCGGCGCCGAGGACTCGGGCGCAATTTCCGCGCAGCCGGGAAAGGATCATGGAGAATCGTTCGTCCCGATGTCCCAATCCGCCCTCCGTCAGCGCGGCCTTGACGCCGGGGGACAGCATCACGGGCCCCGGGCACAGCAGCACCAGTTCCGCAGAGTCACCGGCAGGTTTCGGCGTCATCGCGAGGCCCCTGCAAGCGACCGGGTATAGCGCCATCCAGCCACGCAACTGAGCGTAAGGCCGACTGTCATGCCGATCATCGCAACCGGGGCGAGACTTGCGGCAAGTCCTGGCGGCATATCCACTATCAGCACGACCGCCATCACCAGCATCGACCAGTAGATGAAACCGGTTGCCAGCTTGCCCGAGACGTGGGAGGGAATTTCAAGGCCGTTGATCGCCGCATAGCGCCTCACGGTCGCCACCCAGAATTCCCTGCCGAGGAATATCACGAGGAACACGAACGGAAAGCCTCCCACCACCACCAGCAACGCGAGCGCGATGCCGGTCGTGAAACTGTCGGCAGCCTGGTCGAGCATTGCACCGAGCACGCTCTCCTGGGACAGCCGACGCGCCAGGTAACCGTCCAGGTAGTCGGTCAGGCAGGCGGCCGTACCGAGCACCAGGAACACGCGCGGGTAACCGGCGAAATAGAACAGCACCGCCGCCGCAACACCCACGATGCGCGCCAGCGACACGATGTTGGGCAGCGTGGCCAGGTCAGCGCGACCGATGACGGGCGCACCCGAACCACTGCCCCGGACAGACGATGCTCCTTGCGCCAATTCCCGGTACTCCACGCGACCACGGTCCGAGGCTCGGATCGCGGCGCACCGATATTAACGCATCAAATGCCCGTTTTCGCTTGACGGCGCGCATCCACGCGCCGCTCCGGGTCCGCAGGCAGCGGCGAGTGCGCAGGCGGCCGGACCACGGCGCTCAGGCAAAAGCGATGTAGACCCGCCTGTTGTGCCGGCCCTTGTTCTCGACCTTCGTCACTGCAACCGGCCCTATCTCGCCTGTGCTGGCGACATGCGTGCCGCCGCAGGGCTGCAGGTCCACGCCGGGGATCTCGAGCAACCGGATCCGGCCGGCGCCGCGCGGCGGCTGGACGGACATGGTGCGGATCAGCTCCGGCTGGCGATCGAGTTCCTCGTCCGTGATCCAGCTGGATCTCAGCTGGTGATCGGCGGCAATCAACGCATTGACCGCATCGGTCACGCGAACAGGGTCGATTTCCTCCTGCGTGTCGAAGTCGAGCCGGCTCTTTTCTGCCGTGATCTGCCCACCCGTCACACCGTAACGAAGCACCGAGCCGAGCAGGTGCAGGCAACTGTGCATCCTCATGTGCGCGTGGCGACGGTCCCAGTCAATGATGGCCTCGACCTGTTCGCCGACCGCTGGTGGCGGGAGATCGCCCGCCAGCGGATGCACCACGCGCCCGCCCTCGCCCTTGCGCGCGCCCACGACGCGCCACTCGCGGCCGTCGTGTGCCCGCAGCACCCCGGTATCGCCCGGCTGACCGCCGCCAAGCGGGTAGAAAACCGTGCTATCAAGCACGACGCCTTCCGGTAGCAACTCGACGACCTGCGTCTCGCACCGCCGCAGGTACGCATCATGCTGGAAAAGCTGTTCCGTGACGGCCATGGCAATGAACCTCCGCGACTCGCAGTCTAGCCACGTGACCTGCGGCAAACCACAGCTGTCGGCGACTGGAACCACGCGGCTCGACGTTCCGGCTTCTCCGGACGAGATGTCGGCTTTTCGCGAGTCCGGAGAAGCCGGGGCGGCGAGCCGGCCTTGCGCCACGTTGCTCCCGCGAGATCGACGCTACAGCTGCCCCGCCACGTACGCCGAAATATACGTGCCCCAGCCCGTCGACGGCACCTCGACCAGTTCGCGCGACCGCGCGAAGTCGGCCTCGAACAGTTCCTGTCGCAGTCGCCCGGTGAACACCGGGTCCGAGGTCGCGACGTTGGTCTCGCGGTTCACGCGCAGGCTCAACTTGTCGAAGTTCGCGGAACCCAGGCAGGCCCATCCGTCATAGAGCGCTGCCTTGACGTGCGTCATGCCCGGGTAGATGTAGACCCGCACGCCACTCTTCATCAGCGCACGCGCTGCCAGCAGGTTCGCGCTGTTCATGAATCGCGAGTCACCGCTCGACGGCAGGACAATCCGTACGTCCACGCCTCGCGCCCGCGCATCCATCAGCGCGTTGACCAGTGCGTCGTCCGACACGTATGGCTGCTCGACCCAGATCTCGCGCCGTGCCCTGCGTATGGCAGCCAGTTGTGCGCGCAATACCTGCGCATTGAACGTTCGCGTGTACAGCGGCCTCACTTCCACGTAATTAGAGCCGGGCGGCGCGACCAGCGACCGCTTCCCATCGCCCAGCGCGTGCAGATAGGCAAGGTCACCGCCCAGCCCCGCGTACGCCCACGCGAGGTCGAAATCCCTGTTCAGCCGCGTGACGATCGGGCCGCTTAGCCTGACCATCATGTCGTGCCACTCGTGCCGGTACTCATGGCCGATATTCATGCCGCCGAGAAAAGCGAGTCGGTCGTCGAAGATGAGAGTCTTGGTGTGATCGGCCATCAGCCAGGTGTTCGGTGTCTCGCGCACCTTTACGTTCGAGTCGGCTCGCAGGTAGTGGGCGATGGAGAATGACGGCCTCGACGCTGCGCCTTCCGGTGCGCCCTGCCCTGCACCCAGCGTGCCGAGGCTGTCTATCAGGACTCGCACCCGGACGTCCTCGGATCGGCGCTTCAGCAGGTCCGCAACGCCTATCGCGTAGTCGTCGTTGTCGAAGATGAACAGCCGTATCGACACGGACTTGCGGGCGTCCTGCAGCGCCTGGACCAGGCTGGTGAAAAATGCCTCGCCGTCGATCAGCGGCACGATGGTGCCCAGGTAGCGGTGCGGGAGGTCCATGTCGTCGAGCTCACGCTCCCATGCATCCAGGTCCATGCCGGGCCGCGGCTTCACAGGCGGTGGTGTGCCGCCCGCAACGTGTACCGGTGGCGCCAGCGTCGCGGCGGTCTGCGTCGCAAACCAGGCGAGGCGAGCCGCGGAGCTGACCGGGCGCATCAGCAGGCCCAGCGCCTGCCCGCGCAGGATCAATGTGTCCGGTACGCGGACCAGCGTGCGCATCAGGTTCCCCAGCCCCCCGCCCTGCTCGGAGGATGGTGCGGCGATCAGCACCGATTGCCGATGCTCGAAATCGAACAATACGAACGACAGGTCGTCGTCCTCGTTTCCCGACTGGAAAAGCAGCTGGTCCTGGGCCGGATAGCGCTCACGCAGCAGTGCGTCTGCCCGCGACGAAAATTCCGCTTCGCTCACCACGCTGGTCACGTGACGCTCGGCGGGCTTGTACTGGTGACGGTGGACCCGCAACTCCCCGGCAGGCGTCAGGTAGAAGACGATCTCTTCGCCCTGCACGAGCGTAAGCGCCGCATCATTCTTGCCGGTCGGCGCCAGCTCGGTCATCACCTGTCTGACAACTTCATTCCATTCCGCGACATCGTGTATCGGGAGATCACGCGCGGGAGCCCGCGTGGTCTTCTTGCGCTCATCGTCGTCGAGGAGCTCGAGACGCGCCTCGCGGTAGCCATGACTGTCCGCGGCGACTTCGTCGACGGGCCAGGTCGCCACCAGTACGTCACGTTTCGAGTCGCCGCCGGGTCGAAGCAGCAGGGTTCCGTCTCGGTAGCGGGCGGTGACATCCGGTGAGCCGGGGGTCGAGGCTGCGCTGGATCCCCTCGTTGTCGACTCGGCAGGGATCGCCGGAGCGCCGCAGACGGCCAGGACCAGCGCCGCGACGACGACAGTCCATGTGAATCGCGGAGCCCGTGACAACGGCATCGGATACACCACCCCGGTCCGCAGTCTGCGCAGCTCGCCGCCGCCCGCGCATCGTGGGATTCCGATGCCGGGCTTATCGCGGCCCAGGGCCGGAGTCACCAACGTCGCACCTGTTGAAGTGGGACGGTCTTGCCGAGTCATCCACGCTCGCGAAAGCCGACATGCTCGCCTGGATGACTCGGCACGCCCGTCCCTACCGTTGACTCAGTGGCCCGCCTCTCGGAGCGTGACGCATCGGTTTAACTGCTGCGCCGGCAACTGCAACCAAGCGGCTCGACGTTCCGGCTTCTCCGGACGAGATATCGGTTTTTCGCGAGTCCGGGGAAGCCGGAACGGCGGGCCTATCATGGGTCGCGATTGATGGGGCGACACGGGTCAATGCTGACCGCGCGTTGCGCAGTGCAGGCGGGTCGGCCATCATCGCGCCGATGCAGCGGGACGACACGGTCGCCGAATTCACACTGAAGGCCGTGGCCGTGGGTATCGTGCTCGGCATCGTGTTCGGCGCTGCCAACGCCTACCTCGGCTTGCGCGTGGGCATGACCGTTTCGGCATCGATTCCCGCGGCAGTGATGACCGTGGCTGCCTTCCGCATGCTGCGCAGCAGGGGCACGATCCTCGAGGCGAATCTCTCGCAGACTGTCGCGTCGGCCTCGACCTCACTCGCAACCGGCACGATCTTCACGATTCCGGCGCTGTTCCTGTGGGGCGCGATTCCGCCCTACACGCAGGTAGTGGCGCTCGCATTCCTCGGCGGGCTGCTCGGGCTCTCGGCGATGATCCCGCTCAGGCGCCTGCTGATCGTGAAGGCAGACGGCGAACTTCCGTATCCTGAAGGAACCGCCTGTGCGGAGGTGCTTCGGGCAACGGTCTCGGAATCTTCCGGAGCCGCGAGCGGCAGTGCTTGGATATTCCGCGGCATGGCGCTCGGCGCGGCGGTCAAGTTGCTGATCTCGCTCGCCTACCTGATGCCCGGCGAGCTGCACGCCGCGCTGCCGGTGCTGCCCAAGGCGGAACTCGCGCTCGAAGTGGCGCCTGCGCTGCTGGGCGTGGGCTACATCCTCGGCTACCGGCAGGCGGCCGTCTGCGTTGCCGGCGCGGTGATTTCCGCGATCGTGATCACTCCGCTGATTGCATGGCTCGGCGCGACCATGACGACGCCGCTCTACCCCGAGACCACGCTGCTGATTGCCGACATGGACGCCGGGCAGATCTGGTCGCGCTATGTGCGCTACATCGGCGCCGGCGCAGTCGCCACCGCGGGCATCCTCACCGTTCTGCGCGGCCTGCCGACGATGGTGGGCGCATTCATGGCCGTGGCCCACGGCATGCGGGGCGCACCGGGTGGCGGCGATGGCACCCATGACCGCACGGACCGCGACCTGCCGGGTTCGTTCGTGCTTGGCGGCATCGCGGTCGTGGTACTCGCGGCGGGCCTGATACCGGGCGTGTTCGGCGGCGACATGAGCGCGATCCAGCGCGCCGTACTCGCGGCGGGTGTCGGTTTCTTCGGCGTGCTGTTCGTGACCGTGGCGGCACGCATCGTCGGCATCGTGGGCGTGTCGTCGCAGCCAACCTCAGGCATCACGCTCGTGACACTGCTCGGCACGGCTTCAATATTCGCCGCGGCCGGGTGGGTCGATTCTGGCGCGCGCGCCGGTGTGCTCACGGTCGGCACCATCGTCGCGATCGCCGCGAGCAAGGCAGGCGATATCTCGCAGGACCTGAAGACTGGTTGGCTGGTTGGCGCCACGCCTGCACGGCAGCAACTCGGTCAGCTGATCGGCGCCGCGTTCGCCTGCTGGGCGGTGGCTGCGACGGTCATGCTGCTCGGTCACGCCTACGAGTTCGGTTCGCGCGAGATTCCGGCACCGCAGGCCATGCTGATGAAGACCATCATCGAAGGCGTGCTGTCGGGCGCGCTGCCCTGGGACCTGGTGCTCACCGGTGCGGGCCTTTCGATAGGGGCGATGCTCTGCGGCGTATCGGGGCTCGCCTTCGCGATCGGCGTCTACCTGCCGCTCGCCACGATGGCTCCACTGTACGTGGGCGGCTGTGTGCGCGCGCTGGTGGATCGCAATCGCGGCCCGCTCCCGGCTGGCATGAGCGA
>JALHTE010000083.1 GCA_022865595.1 Steroidobacteraceae bacterium
TAGGCGTCGATCAGCGCGACCAGGAGCATCGCCAGCGAGGAATACTGGGAATCCTCGTAGCGGGTCCCGTCAGTGCCCTCCAGCTCGATCCCGATCGAGTAGTCGTTGCAGCGCTCCCGGCCGCACCAACTCGACTCGCCTGCGTGCCAGGCGCGCCGGTCGAAGGGCACGAACTGGACGATTCGGCCGTCACGCCTTATCAACGCGTGAGCCGAGACTCGCAGGCCCTCGATCGTCGCGAAGTAGGGGTGCGCGTCAACCGGCAGGGAGTTGGTGAACAGTTTTTCTATCCACGGCCCGCCGAACTCGCCGGGCGGCAGGCTGATGCCATGGACGACGACCAGTTCGGGCCCGCAGCCCGCGGGACGATCGTCGCAGTTGGGCGAGGCGACGAACTCGGCGCCCCGCAGCAAGCCGCTCCTGGGATCCACGAGCAGCTGGCCTGGAGACGTCCGGGGGGTCGCGCGCATGCCGCAAGCTTAGCCTCTCCGGAGACGGGCGGCAGCACCAGGCGGGCAGAGATCCGCCCGGTTGCCTAGAATCGGGTAAAACATGGGGGCCCGACGACGATGCAGGACCGTTCACGCAACCAGGACATCGCGCGCCGCGACCTCGGCGTGGTGTGGCACCCGTGCACGCAGATGAAGGACCACGAGAGCCTGCCGCTGGTGCCGATCGAGCGGGGCGAAGGGGCCTGGCTGTACGATTTCGACGGTCGGCGCTATCTCGACGCGATCAGCTCCTGGTGGGTCAACCTCTTCGGGCACGCCAACCCCAGGATCAACGCCGCCGTGCGGGCCCAGCTCGAGAAGCTCGAACACGTCATCCTGGCCGGCTTTACCCATGAGCCCGTGCTGCGGCTGTCGGAGAGGCTCACCGGCCTGCTGCCGGCCGGCCTGACCCGCTGCTTCTACGCCGACAGCGGCTCCGCGGCGGTGGAAGTCGCAGTCAAGATGAGCTTCCACTACTGGCTGAATCAGGGAAAGCCCGGCAAGAAGCACTTCATCACGCTGGCCAACAGCTATCACGGCGAGACGCTCGGCGCGCTCGCGGTCGGCGACGTCGAGCTTTACAAGAGCCTGTACCGGCCCCTGCTCATGGAGGTCACCACGGTCGCTTCGCCCGACTGCTACCTGCGCGAACCCGGCGAAACCTGGGAAGAACACTCGCGGCGCATGTTCGCCCACATGGAGCGGGCGCTGGCCGAGCACGCTCACGAAACCGCCGCCGTGATCGTCGAGCCTCTGGTCCAGTGTGCGGGCGGCATGCGCATGTACCACCCCGTGTATCTGCAGATGCTGCGCGAGGCCTGCGATCGCCACGGCGTCCACCTGATCGCCGACGAGATCGCGGTCGGCTTCGGCCGCACGGGAACGCTGTTCGCCTGCGAACAGGCGAACATCCGCCCGGACATGATCTGCCTGTCCAAGGGACTGACCGGCGGCTACCTGCCGCTGTCGGTCGTGGTCACCACGGAGGACATGTACGCAGCCTTCTATGACGACTACACGAAACTGACCGCCTTCCTGCATTCGCACAGCTACACCGGCAACCCGCTCGCCTGCGCCGCCGCGCTGGCGACGCTGGACATCTTCGAGTCCGATCGCGTCATCGAGACGAATCGGCGGCTCGCTGCGCGGATGGCGGCTGCCGCAGGCAAGCTGGCGGACCACCCGAACGTCGCGGAGATTCGCCAGACCGGGATGATCCTCGCCATCGAACTGGTGCGCGACCGGCAAAGTCGTACGCCGTTCGACTGGCGCGAGCGCCGCGGCCTCAGGCTGTACGAATACGCGCTCTCGCGCGGGGTGCTGCTGAGGCCGCTGGGTCATGTCGTCTACTGGATGCCGCCCTACGTCCTCGAGGACGAACAGCTCGAGCTACTCGCCGACGTGACGGCGCAGGGGATCGACATCGCATGCGCCTGATACGGGTCTACACGCCCGACGAACTGCAGTCACCGGGAACCGCTCGCCTGGAAGGCACTGCAGCGGCGCATGTCTCCAGGGTTTTGCGCCTGCGTGTCGGCGACGCGCTCACCCTCTTCAACGGCACCGGCTGGGAATATCCCGGCACGATTTCCGCCGTGGGCAGCGGCTTCGTCCAGGTCGAGGTCGGCGACCGGCTGGCCGGCATCGCCGAGTCGCCGCTGGCGCTGACGCTGGCACAGGGCGTCGCGCGCGGCGAACGAATGGACATGGTGATGCAGAAGGCGACCGAACTCGGCGTCGCACGCATCGTCCCCCTGCTGACGGAACGCAGCGTCGTCCGCCTGGACGAGA
>JALHTE010000007.1 GCA_022865595.1 Steroidobacteraceae bacterium
ACATCTCCCGTGCAGCCGCCAGCGCCCACGTCGCCGCGCTCGAAAAACACCTCGGCGCACGCTTGCTTCACCGGACCACCCGCAAGGTCAGCCTGACCGCGGAAGGCAGCGACTACCTGCAGCGCACCCGTCGCATCCTCGATGAACTCGCTGCTGCCGAAGAGACGATCAAGGGCACGCGGTCAAAGCCGCAGGGCCGGCTGCGCGTGGACGTGCCTGTGTCGTTCGGGCGCTACCTGTTGCTGCCCGCCCTGCCCGAGTTCGTCAGGCGCTACCCGGACATCGAGCTCGACCTGCGGCTCAACGACCGGGTCACGGACCTGATCGCCGAACGCGTGGACGTTGCGCTGCGCGTCGGCGGGCTGAAGCAGAGCGGACTGGTCGCGCGGCGCGTCGCGCAGATCAACGTCGTGACCTGTGCGTCACCCTCCTATCTTGCGGAACACGGCGAGCCGGTCACGCCGGACGACCTCCGCAACCACCGACTGCTCGGCCTGTCGCCTCCTGGCGGCGGCAGCCCGGAGTGGACCTTTCCCCCGCCTTACACCGCACGCCGACTGAAACTGCACTTCACGATGCTGTTCAATGCAGCGGAGGCGCCGACCATCACCGCAGCGGCCGGTCTCGGCATCGCTCGCACGGGCGACCTGATCGCAGCCGAGTACATCGCGCGCGGCGAGCTGAAGCTCATCCTCAAGGACTACATCACACCCGGCCCGCAGATCTCACTGGTGTATCCGTCTTCGGGGCACCAGGCAGCGAAAGTGCGCGTGTTTTCTGATTTTGCTGCGGACCTGATGAGGCGTTACAGCGAGGTCGTGCAACGCTGGCTCAAGGCAGGTGCCGAGCCGTCCGGATCGATGCCGCCGATCCGCTGACGAATAATCATTCTCTTCGCTCGGACAGCGCGCGATGCCCTCGCGCATCAACCCCGGTGGCGAGCGATTTGCACCGTGTCCGCGTACGACTCGCGATTAAGTCAAATGCAGCATATTGGGATTGTGTAACTGAAAGACCGGGCGCACAGTCGAGACGCTGCGGGTCCTCGGGACCACGCAACGAACGATTATTCGGGAAGGTGGAGGGGAAAAATGAAACGCATCATTCTCGCGTCGCTGACCGCGTCGCTGCTCGTCTTCACAGCTGCCGCGGACGCGGCGAAACCATCGAAGTCGTTGAAAGCGTCGAAGGCGCCGCCAGCGCTGATCGACGTGATGACCCAGAACCAGTATCTCGGCGCAGACCTGGTGCCGGTCGTCGAAGCCGGAGCTGCCATTACCGATGATCCGGCCACGCTGGTCGCGTTCAATACTGCGCTGCTGAACGCGCTCGGCATGGTGGCAGCCAATCTTCCGGAGCAGCGCTACGTCGCGCTCGCCAGGGAAATCTCCGGGCGCAAGCCGCACGTGGTCGGGCTGCAGGAGGTCTTCGACTTCTCATGCGTGGGTCCCGGCTGCAGCTACCAGGCGATCGCTGGCGCATTCAACGACCACCTGGCGGGCACGCTGAATGCACTGCACGGCACCTATGTGGCCAAGGCTGTCGTCAAGAACCTGGACATCACGCTGCCGGTTCAGACACCCGTAGGCGGAGCCCTCGTCACGGTCATCGATCGCGACGTGATCCTCGTGCGCAGCGATGTCGCCGGCGCAGCCACCGTCGCTCCGTACAGTTATTACTGCAGCTATCCATCCCTGGATGGCTGCAACTACGACGTCGTCGCGACGACCAGCATTGCCGGGGAAGTCGTGAAGATCGAGCGCGGCTTCGTCGGCATCGACATCGCCATCGGCGGCTCCGACTACCGGGTTGCGAACACCCACCTCGAGGTTCGCGAGCCGGACGGGTCGAACCCGTACTCGCGCATCGTCCAGTCAGCGCAGGCCTACCAGCTCATCCTGACGACCACGAATACCATCCCGCCCGGCCGCAGGCTGATCGTCGTCGGTGACATCAATTCCGATCCGCGCGACCCGCTGCTCCCGGTTCCGGATTTCCTGCAGCCGATCCTTGGTGTGCCCGTGATCGTGCCCCCCTACACCCAGTTCATGGCGGCGACCTTCACCGATGCCTGGACGATGCGGCCGGGTGCCAACACCGGCAAGGGCGCGCCACTGGTCGGATACTCATGCTGCCAGGACGATGACCTCGCCAATCGCCATTCGATGCTTTACGAGCGGATCGACATGATCTTCTCGCTGACGAAACCATCCAGCGTGAAAGACGCGCGACTGATCGGCACCACGGCCGCGTCGAAGACCTGGCCAAAGGGCCAGGGCCTCTGGGCGGCGGACCACGCAGCCGTGGCGGCGGCCATGCAGTACTGA
>JALHTE010000084.1 GCA_022865595.1 Steroidobacteraceae bacterium
CTGTCCGGCCGACCTGGCCGGCCCCGAGGATGATGATTTTCAAGCTTCTGGACCTGTGGGGCAGCGCGCCATTCTAGCGCGACTCAGAGCGACTCTAGGTTGGCGTACCCCAGCATCAGCCACTTGGTGCCCTGGCGCTCGAACACGACCTGTATGCGGGCGTTGGTCCCCTGGCCTTCGAGGCTCAGGACCACCCCGTCCCCGAACTTGGCATGACGGACCCGCTGGCCGAGCTTGAACGCACCCGCCGGGGTGTCGTCCTGGAACCGGCGTCCGCTCATGGACAGGTTGCTGCCGAAGGGGCGGGTGGCCTGCTGCGGGGCGGGGCGGGACTGGGGCGAATAGACCGGCCGGGACACCTGCACCTTCGGGCGGACTTCCTCGACCAGTTCCAGCGGGATCTCGGCGATGAACCGGGACGGGGCCCCGAAGTTGTCGACGCCGTGCATGCGGCGCTGCTCGGCGTAGGTTACGTACAGCTGGCGCATGGCGCGCGTGCAGCCCACGTAACAGAGGCGGCGTTCTTCCTCGAGCCCGTGCACGTCCATGATCGAGCGCTGGTGCGGGAAGAGGCCGTCCTCCAGGCCGCACAGGAACACGACCGGGAACTCGAGACCCTTGGCCGAGTGCAGCGTCATCATCTGCACGCAGTCTTCCCAGGCCTCGGCCTGGCCTTCGCCGGACTCGAGCACGGCATGGGACAGGAACGCCATCAGCGGGGGCATGTCCGTGTCCTCGGGCTCGAAGCCGCGCGCGGCGCTCACGAGTTCCTCGAGGTTCTCGAGCCGGGCCTCGCCCTTGTCGGCCTTGTCCGTCTTATAGTGCCCGAGCAGGCCGCTCGCCTGGATCACGTGGTCGACCTGTTCGTGCAGCGGCAGTCCCTGCGTTTCGGCGTCGAGCTTCTCGACCAGCGCCAGGAACGCCTGCAGGCACGAGACTGCCTTGGCTCCGAGATCCTCGTTGCACTCGAACGCGGACTGCCACATCGACTTCACGTGCTCGCGGGAGTGGGCCCGCAGCACTTCGAGCGTGCGCGCGCCGATGCCGCGCGTCGGCAGGTTCACGACGCGCTCGAACGACGCATCGTCGTCACGGTTCGAGATCAGGCGCAGGTACGCCAGCGCGTCCTTGATTTCCTGGCGCTCGAAAAACCGCAGGCCACCGTACACGCGGTACGGGATGCGCGCCGCGAGCAGGTATTCCTCGAACACTCGCGACTGTGCGTTCGAGCGGTAGAGGATGGCGTTGTCGGCGCGCTGGCCGCCGCGCGCGATCCACTCCCGAATCTTGCCGATGACGAACTCGGCCTCGTCGCGCTCGTTATAGGCGCGGAACAGGCGGATCGGCGCGCCCTTGCCTTCGCTGGTCCAGAGCTTCTTGCCGATGCGGCCGCTGTTGTTGCCGATGATGGCGTTGGCGGCATCGAGGATGTTGCCGGTCGAGCGGTAGTTCTGCTCGAGCCGGAACAGCTGCACGTCGTTGAAATCCCTGCGGTACTGCTGCAGGTTCTCGACCCGCGCGCCGCGCCAGCGGTAGATCGACTGGTCGTCGTCGCCCACCACGTACGGGACGCTGGTCGAGCCCACCAGTACCTTCATCCAGTTGTACTGGATGGTGTTGGTGTCCTGGAATTCGTCGACCAGCACGTGCCTGAAGCGCGCACGGTAGTGTTCGCCCAGGCCCGGCGCCTCGCGCAGGATCTCGTAGCAGCGCAGCAGCAGCTCGGCAAAATCGACGACGCCATTGCGGCGGCAGGTGTCCTCGTACGCTTCGTACAGCTTGATCAACTGGTGGCGCGTCGGATCGCCGTCGTCCTTCAGGTGCTTCGGCCGCAGGCCTTCGTCTTTCTGCGCGTTGATGAACCACGTCACTTCACGCGGCACCCAGCGCGTGTCGTCCAGGTTCAGGCCGCGGATGATCTTCTTGACCAGGCGCTGCTGGTCTTCGCCGTCGAGGATCTGGAAGCCCTGCGGCAGGCCGGCCTCGCGCCAGTGCAGGCGCAGCAGACGGTGGCAGATGCCGTGGAAGGTGCCGATCCAGAGCGGCGCGGAAGGCAGGCCGAGCTGCGTCTCGATGCGGTGGCGCATCTCGGCCGCGGCCTTGTTGGTGAACGTCACGGCGAGGATGCCGTGCGGCGACACGCCTTCGACCTGCACCAGCCATTCGACCCGGTGGGTCAGCACGCGCGTCTTGCCGCTGCCCGCGCCGGCCAGCACGAGGGTCGGCAACAGCGGGGCACTGACGGCCTGCCGCTGCGCGTCGTTCAGCGGCGCAAGAATGTGGGAAACGTCCATCGGAAGGCCGCGGATTCTACAGGAGTCGCGTGGGCCTCGCGTAAAGTAAGGGGCTGTCGCCACCC
>JALHTE010000085.1 GCA_022865595.1 Steroidobacteraceae bacterium
GACGCCGTCGCTGGCCTCCATGCGCTGGATCGTGGGCAGCGAGAGGCGGGCGCGGTCCGCAAGCGTTCTCTGGTCGATGCCGAGCAGGGCTCGAGCTGCGCGCAGTTGTGACGCGGTAATCATGTGCAGAACATCAGGACAGAAGTATCAACGCCCATAATGTACGCGCAGGGCGGGATTCCTGGCCATGTTTCTCAGCGGCCCTCCGAAGCAGGATTCGGGCGACCGGACGTCGGCACCGCGACGAAAAAAACCCCCGGCACGGATGCCGGGGGTTCGACGATGGTGGAGGCGGCGGGAATCGAACCCGCGTCCGCAAGCCCTACGTTCCAGGACCTACATGCTTAGCCGTCTCTTTATTTCTCGTCGAACGCTACCCGAGCGGCAGGGAAGACGTTCAACCAGCTCAGGTGCATTTTAGCGAGCCAGCCCTCAGCACACTGGACCCGCGAGCTTGTGAGCGCGTCCCTCGGGTCTGGATGCACAAGCACATGCCAGTCGAGGGTTAGGCGGGGTTAAGCCGCCAGAGCGTAGTTGTCTTCGTTGGCAACTAGTTGTTTGCAAGCGGTTTAACGAGGAACCTTGCACCTCGGCATGCACATGGAGTTTCGCGACCCACGTCGAAACCGGTCGCCCCCAGATGGACAACGCTAGTGTAGGGCCGGGGGGCGGGAAAGCAAGGTAAAGGACGGCGGCAGGCGCGAAAGTGGCGGCTCGCCACGGATTGCGGCCTTCGCTCAGCGCCGCGACCTGAGTACCCTGGCCTTTTCCCGCTGCCAGTCCCGGTCTTTCTCGGTGGCACGCTTGTCGTGCGCCTGCTTGCCCTTGGCGAGCCCGATCTCGAGCTTCGCCTTGCCGTGCTTCCAGTAGAGCTTGAGCGGCACGATCGTGTGCCCCTTGCGCTCAACGGCACCGATGAGGCGGTCGAGCTCGCGCCGGTGCAGCAACAGCTTGCGGGTGCGGGTCGGGTCGGCGATTACGTGCGTGGAGGTTGTCTTGAGCGGCGCGATGTGGGCACCGATCAGCCATGCCTCGCCGTTCTTCACCAGCACATAGCCCTCGGTGATCTGCGCCTTGCCTGCCCTGAGGCTCTTCACCTCCCAGCCCTGCAGCACCATGCCCGCCTCGGTGTTCTCCTCGATGAAATACTCGTGACGCGCGCGCTTGTTAAGCGCGATCGGCGGGTGTTCCTTGCTTTTTTCCTTGCTGGGGGCTGCCATTGCGAATCGTCCGGGCTGGTCGCACATTCTAGCGGTCCCGCATAAACTTGCGCCGCGTTCTGGATCGCAGCATGGCAATACACGAAGTTCGGCGCAGCGCGCTGGTGATATTCAGTCCCGAGCAGATGTTCGACCTCGTGATCGATGTCGAGCGCTATCCCGAGTTCCTGCCCTGGGTGGGCGGCGCGAGCCTGCGCGAGAAATCCGACCATGACCTGCTTGCCACGCTGGAAATGCAGCGGGGAGGCGTGCGCGAGCGTTTCTCGACACGCAACACCTTCGAGCGCCCCTCGTTCATGACCATGAGCCTCGTGGACGGACCGTTTCGCCTGCTGGAGGGCCGGTGGACGTTCAAGCCGATCGGCTCCGCTGGAACGCGGATCGAACTCGAGATGCGCTTCGAATTCGCCAGCCAGGTGGTTTCGATGCTGTTCGGGAAGGCCTTCGAGCAGAGCTGCAACAGTCTCATCGACGCGTTCATCGCGCGTGCCCGGCAGAAGCATGTCGAGGCCTGAGGCGCCTGTCGTCGAGGTTGCCTACGCGCTGCCCGATCGGCAGTTTCTCGTGCGAGTGGAGCTTGCGGAAGGGATGACTGCGCTCGGTGCAGTCGAGGCGTCGGGACTGCGCGAACTGCACAGGGAGCTTGCGGGCCGCTCGCTGGACCTCGGTATTTTCGGCCAGCCGGTGCCATCGGACCGTCGGCTGAAGAACGGCGACCGTGTAGAGATCTATCGGGCGCTCACGACGGATCCACGCGAGGCGCGGCGCAGGCTGGCCGCCCAGGGCAGGACGATGGGCCCGGCCGGGGCGGCGCGCAGCCGCTGAGGACAAAAGGCCCTGCTGCGGCTGCGCTGGCGCAGCCGCATGGGGCTCGTCAACCGCCGCCAGGCGGCGTGGTGGCAGGGGGCCGGGAGTCGGGTGCCGGGATCGGCTCCGGCGTGGTCGCCGGCGATCCGGGCTCTCCGGGCGCGGGCGGCTTGCCGGAGGATTGGGCGGCCTTGGCTTCGGCTGCGACCCTCTTGTCGCGCTCCGCCCGGACGCGCTTGGCGACGTCGGACTCCTCAGGCAGGTCCAGCTTGTCGACCCTGACCACCTTGTCGGCCTCGAACAGAACGACGAAATGCGCGCGGTCTACGTGCTTGTCGTAACCCTTCTGCAGCGTATAAACGTAGTCCCAGCGGTCCGGCTCGAACGGGTCAGACACCATCGGCGTGCCGAGGACGTAGCGGACCTGGCTGCGCGTCATGCCGACCTTGACCTGGTCGATCTCATCGAGCTGCAGCAGGTTTCCCTGCTGGATCGTCGGACGGTAGACGCAACCAGACAGCCATATAGCGGCGGCGGCAAGGGCGAAGCAGCGGCGCAAAGCGTGATTTAGGTGGATCGGTGGCATCGGTGTGGAGTTACCGGCCCTCGGCGGCGATAATGGCCGCGGATCATACAGGAACCGCGCATCCGCGCGGACGCCCGAGGTCGATACTATGGAATCCTCGCAGCTGCGCCAGGCCGGCCTGAAGATCACGACGCCCCGCGTGAAGATCCTGGACATCCTGGCTGGAAGCCAGCCGCGGCACATGAGCGCCGAGGACGTCTACCGTCGCCTGATCGAATCCGACCAGGACATCGGGCTCGCAACGGTTTATCGCGTACTGACCCAGTTCGAGGGCGCGGGCCTGGTCACGCGTCATCACTTCGAGGGCGGCACGGCTGTTTTCGAGCTGAACGAAGGCGAGCATCACGACCACATCGTGTGTGTTGACTGCGGCAGGGTCGAGGAGTTCACCGATGAGAGCATCGAGGAACGGCAGCGCCTGATATCGAAGCGACTCGGATTCGAACTTCGCGATCACGCGCTCACGCTCCACGGCCACTGCGTGCGCGAGAACTGCCCGCACCGCGCGCGGAAGCGCTGACGCCGCGCCTGGCGGCGCGGGGCCGGCCCGATTCGAGCATTTCCCGCGCGTGTTCGCGCGCCCGCTCCGTCACGCTGGCGCCACCGAGCATCCGGGCCAGTTCCTCGACGCGCGCTTCGTCGTCCAGCATTTCAAGCGCCGTGCGCGTCACCCCTCCCTCGGCGCGCTTTGCAACCCGCACTTGCCGGTCCGCTTGCGACGCAACCTGAGGAAGGTGGGTTACGCACAGCACCTGGCCGGAGGCGGCGAGCGCACGCAGCTGCCGGCCGACCATCTCGGCGACCGCTCCGCCGACGCCGGCGTCCACTTCGTCAAATACCAGGCAGGGCAAGTGCGCCGCGTCGAGCGTCGCGACCTGCAGTGCAAGGCTGATCCTGGAGAGTTCGCCGCCGGACGCCGTCCTGGCCAGCGGCCGCGCCGGCTGTCCCGGGTTGGCGCTGACCAGGAATTCGATGTCGTCGGCACCGTGCTCGGAAGGGGCGAGCGGCGCCGCGGCCTCGATCCGGGTTTCGAATATGCCGCCGCGCATGCCGAGTTCCTGCATCAGCAGCGTGACCTTTCGGTCCAGCGCCGCGGCAGCGGCGCGCCGCTGCGCGGACAGGACGCGCGCGGCCGATTCGTATTCCTCGAGGGCCACCGCGGAGCGCCGCTCGAGCTCCGCGGCATCGACCGCGGACGAACCGAGTTCCGCCAGTTCCGCTGACAGCCGCTCGTGCAGTGCGGATAGCTCGCCAACCTCCACACGATGCTTGCGTGCGAGGGCCTCGAGTGCAGCCAGCCTCGTTTCCACGAATTCCTGTCGCGCGGGATCCGATTCGAGCGACTGGGTGTACCGGCCGAGGCTCGCGAGCGCTTCGCGGCAGGCGATGCTGGCCTCATCGACCAGTGCGGCCGCCGGGGCGAGCGCCGGGTCGATGCCGGCGAGCTGCCGCAGAAGGGTCTGCGAGCGCGCGAGGGCGCTGGCTGCCCCGGTCTCTTCGGTCGCCAGCAGTTCCTCGACCTGTCGCGTTCCCTCGACGAGGCGACCAAGGCTGGTCACGCGGCGTCGCTCGTCGGCAAGATCCATCGCCTCGCCCGGCTTCGGGTCCAGTGCGTCGAGTTCCGTCACGTAGTGCGAGAGCATTTCCAGGCGGTGCGCGCGGTCGCGTCCCTGGTCCTCGAGCGCGGCGCGCTGCCGTTCCAGCGCTTGCCAGGCGCGGAATGCGTCGCGCACGGTGGCAGACTCCTTCGCGTGGCCGCCACTGCCATCCAGCAGTTCGCGCTGGTACGCGCGCCGCGAGAGAGACTGGAACTCGAGTTGCCCGTGAATGTCGACCAGGTGCTCGCCGAGCGCGCGCAGTGACTGCACTGGCACGGCCTGGCCGTTGATATACGCGCGGCTCCTGCCGTCGGACGACACCAGCCGGCGCAGGTGTGCCTCGCTCTCATGCCCGATGGACTGGGCATCCAGCCAGGCGCGGGCGGCGTCGTTTTTCGCCAGGTCGAATGCGGCCGAGATGTCTGCGCGCTCGGACCCGTGGCGCACCGCGGCGCTGTCGGCACGGCCACCGACCGCGAGCAGCAGCGCATCCACCAGGATGGACTTGCCGGCCCCGGTCTCGCCCGTCAGCGCAGTGAAGCCCTGCTCGAGTTCGAGTTCGACGGCTTCGACGATGGCGAAGTCGCGGATCTGCAGGTGGGTGAGCATTGCCGGGCCGCGTGCCGGGTCAGCCGCCGGCAGGCGGGCCGTTGCGCCCGCCGCGGCCCCAGTGCAGTTTCGAGCGCAGGATCCGGAAATAGTCGTGCCCCGGCGGATGCAGCAGCGTCGCGCTCACGGCAGCGCGCTCGATTCGAAGGCGCAGGCCGGGCTCGAGTTCGCAGATGGGCATGCCGTCGCAGACCACCTGCGCGCGGGTTTCAGGCCGGCCGGCAAGTTCGATCTCGACGATGCTGTCGGCGCTGACCACAATAGGCCGGTCCGATAGCGTATGCGGGCAGATCGGGACGAGAACGATGGCGGCGAGTGCCGGGTGCACGATCGGGCCGCCGCAGGACAGCGCATATGCCGTCGAACCGGTGGACGTCGAGACGATGAAACCATCACCCGCGTGCGTATTGACGAAGGCCCCATCCACCCAGGTCCGGAGGTCCAGCATGCGGCCGGTGTCGTGCTTGGCGACAGCGACGTCGTTCAGCGCGATGGACGTGTTCGGCGCGCCCTCACCGCTTACGGTCGCCTGCAGCAGCAGTCGCGCCTCGGGTGCGCAGCGGCCTTCGAGCGCGTCATCGACCGATTCGATCATCTTCGCCGGACTCACGTCGGCCAGGAACCCGAGCCGTCCGCGATTGACGCCCATGACCGGGACGCCGTGGGCAGCCGCCATACGCGCCGCATGCATCAGCGTGCCATCACCCCCGACCGCGACGATGAAGTCCGCGCCGGGCGCGAGCTCCGCCTCCGGCACGATGTCCACTTCGTGAGGTCCGAAATCCGCCCGCTCGCCCACCGCGGCCCTGACCCGCACTCCGCGCGAAAGCAGGTGGGCGGCAAGCGCAAGCATGGCCTCGCCGACGTTCGGCTCGTCTGGACGACCCGCAAGCGCGACGATCCGGGTGGCGACGTTTGCGCTACTCATGGTTGCGCTTCTTTTAGCACGCCGCGAGCGGGCGCGGCCAGCGCGCTCGGTGCCGCAAATCGCTGGATCCAAGTCGCTTGACTTGCGCGAAAGCGCGTTGCTAGCTTGGCACAGGCCGGGCCGGAAAATATTCACTGCGGCGGCCGCCAGGAGACCATGTCACCGGAGAGCGGAGAAGATATCTTCAACGAGCGGGCGCAGCACCTGCTGCGGGTGCTCGTGGAGAGCTATATCCGGGAGGGCCAGCCGGTCGGGTCCAGGACGCTCTCCCGGGACTCGGGCCTCAACCTGAGTGCCGCTACCGTCCGCAACGTCATGGCGGACCTCGAGGACTATGGGTTCGTCAGCTCGCCGCACACTTCGGCCGGCCGGGTGCCGACCGACAAGGGCTACAGGTTCTTCGTCGACACGCTGCTACGCCAGCGCTCGGCCGGGGCGGCTGAGGAGGTCATCGACGCCCTGCGCCGGCGGCTGGAGGAAGAGGAGGGCCGCGACGCCAAGAGCATCGTCTCGGTGGCTTCCCAGGTGCTCTCATCCATCACGCACCTGGCGGGGGTCGTGACCATCCCGCGGCAGCCGCACCAGTCGTTGAGCCAGATAGAGTTCCTGCCGCTGTCCGACAACCGGGTGCTGGCCGTCATGGTCGTCAACGGGCGTGACGTGCAGAACCGCGTGGTGCATCTCGAGCGGTACTACTCGGCAGATGAATTGCGGCGTGCCGCCGCGTTCCTGAACCAGCAGTTCGGTGGCAAGGAACTTCGGCAGGTCCGCGAGGACCTGGTGGGCGAGCTGGCGCAGGCCGGCGAACAACTGAACCAGCTGATGCGGGACGCCATCGTGCTGGCGAAACAGATGGTCGGCCCCGCGGCGCAGGAAGCTTCCGAGTACGTCATTGCCGGCGAGACCAACCTGATGGAGTTCGCGGAGCTTTCAAACGTGGACAAGCTCCGCCGGCTGTTTGATGCATTTACGGCCAAGCGGGATATCCTGCACCTGCTCGACCAGAGCCTGCATGCGGAGGGCGTGCAGATCTTCATCGGCCAGGAGTCGGGGTACGGAATCCTGGACGATTGCAGCCTGGTGACGGCCCCGTACATGCTGGACAACGAGACCGTCGGGGTGCTTGGCGTGATCGGTCCGACCCGCATGGCCTACGAGCGTGTGATCCCGATCGTGGACGTCACGGCCCGCCTGCTCGGGTCGGCCTTGAATTCGCGCCGCTAGGCCCGATATTCGAAGAGGTCCGCGTGCACGTCCGGCGAGTCCGGATTGGCGGCGCTCACAATCCAGGCAGGTGACATGACAACCGAATTCGACCCGGCTGCCTCAGACGAGGCACAGGCAACGGCGCAGGGCGACGTGGACCGCCTCGGCACCGAACTCGAGGCGGCGCAGGCCAAGGCCCAGGAAAACTGGGACAACTACCTGCGTGCGGTTGCCGAGACTGACAACCTGCGCAAGCGTGCGGCCCGGGACGTCGAGTCGGCCAGCCGGTACGCCATCGAGCGGTTCGCGGCCGAACTGCTCGAGGTCCGCGACAGCCTGGAGCTGGGCATCGCCGCGGGCGCCGCGGCCGACCCGGCCCGGCTGCTCGAGGGCATGGAGGCCACGCTCAGGCTGCTGAACAAGGCCTTCGAGAAGTCCGGCATCGTGGTTCTCGACCCGCAGGGCGAGCCGTTCAATCCGGAATACCACGAGGCAATGGTCACGCAGCCGACCGCTGACCAGGAGGCGGGTACCGTCCTGGCGGTGGTACAGAAGGGTTACTTGCTGAACGGGAGGCTGCTGCGCCCGGCCCGCGTGGTGATCGCGCGGCCGATCGACCCGTCGGATGCGGCTTCCTGACTTGAATCAACGGCCTGTGACCCCACCTAGTTGGTCAATCAATACCTGAACTGACGGAGTTCCACTCATGGCAAGAGTCATCGGCATCGACCTGGGCACGACCAACTCGTGCGTCGCCATCATGGATGGCGGCAAGCCCCGGGTTATCGAGAACAGCGAGGGTGATCGCACCACGCCATCCATCGTCGCCTTCACCAAGGACGACGAGGTGCTGGTCGGCCAGTCGGCCAAGCGGCAGGCGGTGACCAACCCGCAGAACACCCTGTACGCGATCAAGCGGCTCATTGGCCGCAAGTACGACGATCCAGTCGTCAAGAAAGACGTCGACATGGTGCCGTACAAGATCGTCAAGGCCGACAACGGCGACGCCTGGATCGACGTGCGCGGCAAGCACATGGCGCCGCCGGAGATCTCGGCGCGTGTATTGATGAAGATGAAGAAGACGGCCGAGGATTTTCTCGGCGAGCCGGTCACCGAAGCGGTGATCACGGTGCCGGCATATTTCAACGATTCGCAGCGCCAGGCGACCAAGGACGCCGGTCGCATCGCCGGGCTCACGGTCAAGCGCATCATCAACGAGCCGACGGCGGCCGCGCTCGCCTATGGCCTCGACAAGGCGGGCGGTGACCGCAAGGTGGCCGTCTACGACCTCGGTGGCGGCACTTTCGACATTTCGATCATCGAGTTTGCCGACGTCGACGGCGAGCGGCAGTTCGAGGTGCTCGCGACCAACGGCGACACGTTCCTCGGCGGCGAGGACTTCGACAAGCGCGTGATCGACTACCTCGCGGCCGAATTCGAGAAGGAGAGCGGCGTGGACGTGCGGCGCGACCCGCTCGCCATGCAGCGCCTGAAGGAAGCTGCTGAGAAGGCCAAGATCGAGCTGTCGTCGAGCCAGCAGACCGAGGTCAACCTGCCGTACATCACTGCAGATGCGTCAGGCCCGAAACACCTGGCCATGAAGCTCACTCGCGCCAAGCTCGAGTCGCTGGTCGAGGACCTGGTGAAGAGAACCATCGATCCCTGCCGCGTCGCGTTGAAGGACGCGGGGCTCTCGATCAACGATGTCGCCGAAGTGATCCTGGTCGGCGGCCAGACGCGAATGCCGCTAGTGCAGAAGTTCGTCAAGGACCTGTTCGGCAAGGAACCTCGCAAGGACCTGAACCCCGACGAGGCTGTCGCGGTCGGCGCGGCGGTCCAGGCCGGCGTGCTCACCGGCGAAGTGAAGGATGTGCTGCTGCTCGACGTCACGCCGCTTTCGCTCGGCATCGAGACGCTGGGCGGCGTCCGGACCAAGCTGATCGAGAAGAACACGACGATCCCGACCAAGGCCACGCAGGTGTTCTCGACGGCCGACGACAACCAGACCGCCGTGACCATCCACGTGCTGCAGGGCGAACGCGAACGCGCGAGCGACAACAAGTCGCTCGGCCGTTTCGATCTCTCCGACATTCCCCCGTCGCCACGCGGCCTGCCGCAGATCGAGGTCACCTTCGACATCGACGCGAACGGCATCCTGAACGTGTCGGCGAAGGACAAGGCCACCGGCAAGGAGCAGAAGATCGTCATCAAGGCCTCGAGCGGCCTGAACGAGGACGAGATCAAGCGCATGGTGGGTGACGCCGAGGCGCATGCGGAGGAAGACAAGAAGTTCCGCGAGCTCGCCGAGACGCGCAACCGCGCGGATGCGCTGCTGCACGCGACCGAAAAGTCGCTGGTGGACCTCGGTGACAAGGTGTCGGCGGAGGATCGGGCCAAGGCCGAATCGGCGCTCTCGGACCTGAAGGCCGTCATCAAGGGCGAGGACAAGGACGTTATCGAGACCAAGTCCCGTGCGCTGGCCGAAGCCTCGGCGAGCATTGCCCAGCAGGCGTATGCGGCCGCGCAGCCGGGCGAGGCGCCAGGCGAAGGCGCTGCGGCGGGCGGCGGAGGGCAGCCCGGCGGAAAGGACGAGGTGCTCGACGCCGAGTTCGAGGAAGTGAAGGACAAGGACGGCAAGGGCGATTGATTCCCCGCGAGGCGTTATCCTTGCCCATGTGACCTAAGTCCGCCGCGGGAGATTCGTCCCCCGCGGCGGTTCCACGTTCAGGACCAGTGCATAGCCCGAATGTCGAAGCGTGATTACTACCAGGTGCTCGACCTGCCGCGGACCGCGAGCGAAGCGGACGTCAAGAAGTCGTATCGCCGGCTCGCGATGAAGTTCCACCCGGATCGCAACCCCGACGATCACGACGCCACCGACAAGTTCAAGGAGGTCAAGCAGGCCTACGAGGTCCTGATCGACCCCGGCAAGCGGGCCGCTTACGACCAGTTCGGCCACGCGGGCGTCGATGGGTCGCGGGGTGGTGGGGCAGGATTCGACCCGCGCGACGCCTTTGGCGACATCTTCGGCGACGTGTTCGGTGACATATTCGGCGTCGGACGTCGCGGGCGGTCGCAGGTCTACCGGGGCGCCGACCTGCGTTACGAACTCGAGCTCTCGCTCGAGCAGGCGGTCTTCGGCGCCACGGTAAGTATCGACTTCGCCACGCTCGGCGAGTGCGAGCAGTGCGACGGCAGCGGTTCGGAAAAAGGCACCAAGCCCGCCACCTGCGACACGTGCCGCGGTGCAGGGCAGGTGAGGATGCAGCAGGGCTTTTTCACGGTGCAGCAGGCCTGCCCCCGCTGCAATGGGCGCGGGCAGGTGATTACCGATCCGTGCGGCTCATGCCGCGGCCAGGGGCGGGTTCGCAAGCAGAAGACGCTGTCTGTGAAGGTGCCGCCGGGCGTGGATACCGGGGACCGCATCCGGCTCTCGGGCGAGGGCGAGTCGGGCCGCAGCGGCGGTTCGCCGGGCGATCTCTACGTCGAGGTCCGGGTCAAGGAGCACCCGATCTTCGAGCGTGACGGCAGCCACCTGTCCTGTGAAGTCCCGGTGAGTTTCGCAACCGCCACGCTGGGTGGCAGCGTAGAGGTGCCCACCCTCGGTGGAAATGCGACGATCAAGGTGCCGTCCGAAACCCAGTCAGGCCGCGTGTTCCGTCTCCGGGACAAGGGCATCCGACCCGTTCGCGGTGGGCCGGTTGGTGACCTGTTCTGCCGTGTCGTGGTCGAGACACCTGTGCACCTCAATCGCGAACAGAAGGAATTGTTGCGAAAGTTTGAAGAATCGCTGAAAAAGGATGCCAAGCACCATCACCCGCGCGAGGAATCGTGGCTCGATGGTGTGAAGGGCTTCTTCAGCAGCCTCGGGGAGTGATCCGATGTTGAATGTCGCGATGCTGGGGGCCTCCGGACGGATGGGGCGGGCGATCGTGCCGCTGCTCGCAGAGGCGGCCGACCTCAGGCTAAGTGGGGCCCTGGCGGCCCCCGGGGACCCTGCGCTCGGCCAGGATGTGGGTTTGCTGGCCGGCATTCCGGCACTCGCGGTAACAGTTACCGCGGATCCTGCGACGGCACTGGCCGGGGCGCAGGTGGCCATCGACTTCACGCTGCCGGCGATCTCCGCGTCCAACGCCCGGTTGTGCGGTGGGCTCGGCTGCGCGCTGGTCGTTGGCACGACCGGGCACGATGCAGCCCAGCGTGAGGAACTCGAACTGGCCGCCCGGGAGATTCCGCTCGTCCTGGCCCCCAACATGAGCCTCGGCGTGAACCTGCTGATCCGCCTGGCGGAACTCGCCGCCCGCGCGCTCGACGAGCAGTACGACATAGAGATCTTCGACGCCCATCACCGCAACAAGGTGGACGCCCCGAGCGGCACCGCGCTGGGACTGGGCGCCGCGGCGGCCCGGGGACGGGGCACGACGCTGGAATCCGTTGCCGAATATGCGCGCCATGGCCACACGGGGGTGCGCGATCGGGGACAGATCGGTTTCAGCGTGCTGCGCGGGGGCGACATCGTCGGAGAACACCGGCTGGTCTTTGCCGGCCCGGGGGAGCAGGTCGAGCTGGTGCACACTGCCCAGGACCGGTCCGGATTTGCCCGCGGCGCGCTTGTGGCCACCCGCTGGGTTGCCGGCCGACCGCCGGGGCTGTATTCGATGCTGGACGTACTCGGACTGTGATCTTTCAGGTTCGCGTGGCGCGTCCGCAGCCGCTCGCGTAAACTTCCGACCTTAGCCCGTCGAGCCAGCAGAACGGGGGTGAGCCAGAGCTCATCTCCGCCGGTTGGCGCACGCGCGAAACAGGCCTGCATGCTGTATGCGGGCCAGCTTCACCGGAGGCCATGGTCGTGACGACACCCGCTGTTCTGGCTCTCGAGGACGGCACCCTGTTTCGCGGCATCTCGGTCGGGGCCTCCGGGACGGCGACCGGCGAAGTGGTGTTCAACACCGCAATGACCGGGTACCAGGAAATCCTCACCGACCCGTCCTACACCAGGCAGATCGTTACCCTCACGTATCCCCACATCGGGAATACGGGTACCAATCCCGATGACCTCGAGTCGAGCGCCATCCACGCGGCCGGACTCGTGATTCGCGACTTGCCGCTGCTGCACTCGAACTGGCGAGCTACCGAGTCGCTGCCCGAGTTCCTGGTGCGCGGTGGAGTGGTGGCCATTGCCGACATCGACACGCGGCGGCTGACGCGGATCCTGCGTGAGAAGGGCTCCCAGGCGGGTTGTATCGCAAGCGGCGATGCAGCAAGCCGGCCCGAGCTTGCGGTTGAGGCGGCGCGGCGATTCCCGGGCCTGAAGGGGATGGACCTCGCGAAGGTCGTCTCCACGAAGCGCAACTTCCAGTGGAACGAAGGCACGAACTGGGCACTTGAGCGCGGTCCGCGGCGGCGACCCGGCCGGCGCCTGCACGTCGTGGCGTTCGACTACGGGATCAAGCGCAACATCCTGCGGCTGCTCGCCGACCATGGTTGCCGAATGACGGTGGTGCCGGCCGCGACTACGGCGGCCGAAGTCCTTGCACTCGCGCCAGATGGCGTATTCCTGTCGAACGGACCCGGGGACCCGGAGCCGTGCACGTACGCGATCGAGGCGATAAGGTCGCTGGTCGCGGCAGCGGTGCCGATATTCGGTATCTGCCTCGGTCACCAGTTGCTGGGCCTCGCGATGGGCGCGAGTACCCTTAAGATGAAGTTCGGTCATCACGGCGCCAACCACCCGGTGATCGATCTCGACAGCGGGCGCGTATTCATCTCGAGCCAGAACCACGGGTTCGCGGTCGACGAGGCGACGCTGCCCCCCAATGTGCGGGCGACGCACCGGTCGCTGTTCGACGGTTCGCTGCAGGGCATCGAGGTGACCGACCGCCCCGCGTTCAGTTTCCAGGGGCATCCGGAGGCAAGTCCGGGCCCGCGCGATCTCGCGCCGCTTTTTGCGCGGTTCGTGGAGTCGATGCAGCGCCGGATCGCCGTGCCCGCCCGCGAGCAGGCGTGATCCCCAGGGGCCAAGCCGAATGCCGAAGCGTACAGACATCAAGAGCGTACTGATCATCGGTGCAGGCCCGATCGTGATCGGGCAGGCCTGTGAATTCGATTACTCCGGCGCGCAGGCCTGCAAGGCGCTGCGCGAGGAGGGCTACCGGGTGGTCCTGGTCAACTCGAATCCCGCGACGATCATGACCGACCCGGAGATGGCGGACGCTATTTACATCGAGCCCGTCAACTGGCGCACTGTCGCCAGCATCATCGAAAAGGAGCGCCCCGACGCGCTGCTGCCGACCATGGGCGGGCAGACCGCGCTCAACTGTGCGCTCGACCTGGTCCGCGAAGGCGTGCTGGAGAAATTCGGGGTCGAGTTGATTGCGGCGTCGCGCGACGCGATCGACATGGCCGAGGACCGCGAACAGTTCCGCAATGCCATGCGCGAGATCGGGCTCGAGTGCCCGCGCTCGCGCATCGCGCACAGCATGGAAGAGGCGCTCGCGATCCAGTCCGAGATCGGTTTCCCCTGCGTAATCCGCCCGTCGTTCACGCTGGGCGGCACCGGGGGCGGCATCGCCTACAACCGCGAGGAGTTCGAACAGATCGTGTCGGGCGGCCTCTCGGCGTCCCCGACCAGCGAGGTGCTGCTCGAGGAGTCGGTGCTCGGCTGGAAGGAATTCGAGATGGAAGTCGTTCGCGACAGGAACGACAACTGCATCATCGTCTGCGCCATCGAGAACCTCGATCCGATGGGCGTGCACACCGGCGACTCGATCACGGTCGCGCCTGCGCAGACGCTGACGGACAAGGAATACCAGATCATGCGCGACGCGTCGATCGCGGTGCTGCGCAAGATCGGTGTCGAGTGCGGTGGCTCGAACGTGCAGTTCGCCGTCAGCCCGACGGACGGGCGACTGCTGGTCATCGAGATGAACCCGCGTGTCTCGCGGTCGTCCGCGCTGGCGTCCAAGGCGACCGGCTTCCCGATCGCAAAGGTGGCGGCCAAGCTCGCGATCGGCTACACGCTCGACGAGCTGCGCAATGACATCACCGGTGGCGCTACGCCGGCATCCTTCGAACCCACCATCGATTACGTCGTCACGAAGATCCCGCGCTTCACGTTCGAGAAGTTCCGCGGCGCGAATGATCGACTGACGACGCAGATGAAGTCGGTGGGCGAGGTCATGGCGATCGGGCGGACCTTCCAGGAATCGTTGCAGAAAGCGCTGCGCGGACTCGAGACCGGGATCGACGGCCTGACGCCGGTCGTGGCGACGCCGCTCGGCGAGGAGGCGATGAACGCGCTGCTCCACGAACTCCGGATGCCGGGTCCGGACCGACTGCGCTACGTCGCCGACGGCTTCCGGGCGGGATTGACGCTCGAGGAAGTGCATGCTGCGTCGCGCATCGATCCATGGTTCCTGGTGCAGATCCAGGACCTGGTGCGCGAGGAACGCGCGGTCGAGCAGGGCGGCCTCGAATCACTCGACAAGGTTCGCCTGCGGGCGCTGAAGCGCAAGGGCTTCGCTGACAGCAGGCTCGCAAGGCTCACCGCGACGTCCGAGCAGGCAGTGCGTGACCGGCGGCACGGATTCGGTCTCCGGCCGGTGTTCAAGCGCGTTGACACCTGCGCCGCGGAGTTCGCCACGTCCACGGCCTACATGTACTCCACCTACGAGGAGGAGTGCGAGGCAGCGCCGACGTCGAACCGCAAGATCGTGATCCTGGGCGGCGGCCCGAACCGGATCGGGCAGGGTATCGAGTTCGACTACTGCTGCGTGCACGCGGCGATGGCGCTGCGCGAGGATGGGTTTGAGACCATCATGATCAACTGCAATCCGGAGACGGTCTCGACGGATTACGACACCTCCGATCGCCTGTATTTCGAGCCGCTCACGTTCGAGGACGTGATGGAAGTGCTGCACGTCGAGAAGCCTCTTGGGGTGATCGTGCAGTATGGTGGCCAGACACCGCTCAAGCTCGCGAAGCCACTGGACGCAGCCGGCGTTCCGATCATAGGGACGAGCCCTGATTCGATAGACGTTGCCGAGGACAGGGAGCGCTTCCAGCAACTCGTCGAGCGCCTCAAGTTGCGCCAGCCGCCCAATCGGACTGCGCGCACCGAGGACGCCGCGATCATGCACGCTCGTGACGTGGGATTCCCGCTGGTGGTGCGACCGTCGTACGTGCTTGGTGGACGCGCGATGGAAGTGGTGTTCACCGAGGACGACCTGCGCGGGTACATGACGACTGCGGTGCAGGTGTCGCACGACAGCCCCGTGCTGCTCGACCGTTTCCTCGACCTTGCGATCGAGGTGGACGTCGATGCGGTCTGCGACGGCAAGATCGTCTACATCGGGGGCATCATGGAGCACGTCGAGCAGGCGGGCGTGCATTCCGGTGACTCCGGCTGCTCGCTGCCGCCCAACAGCCTCAGCCCGGCGCTGCAGCAGGAGATCCGCGAGCAGACGCGCAGCCTGGCGCTGGCGCTCAATGTCGTTGGCCTGATGAATGTGCAGTTCGCGATCCAGAACGGAATCGTCTACGTGCTGGAGGTGAACCCGCGCGCGTCACGAACCGCGCCGTTCGTGTCCAAGGCGACCGGAGTCCCGCTGGCCAAGGTCGGCGCGCGCGTGATGGCGGGCAAGACCCTGGCCGAACTCGGCCTCACCACTGAGCGCGTGCCGGGCTTCTACTCGGTGAAGGAGGCGGTATTCCCGTTCGCCAAGTTCCCCGACTCGGACCCGATCCTGGGCCCTGAAATGAAGTCCACCGGCGAAGTCATGGGTACGGGGCGGAGTTTCGGTGAGGCCTACGCAAAGGCGCAGGCAGCGTCTGGTGTTGCGATCCCGACCCGCGGCGTTTGCCTGGTCAGCGTCCGCGAGCGTGACAAGCCGGCTGCGATCAACCTGGCCCGTCGCCTGTCCGAGCGGGGCTTCGAGATTGTCGCGACCCATGGCACGGCGACAGCGCTCGAGGAGGCCGGCGTGCCGTGCCGCCACGTCAACAAGGTCCGCGAGGGACGTCCTCACATCGTGGACATGATCAAGAACGACGAGATCAGCCTCATCGTCAACACGACGGAGGGCAAGCGCGCCATTCACGAGTCAAATTCCATCCGTCGCGAGGCGGTCGCGCGCCGGGTGACCTACTACACGACGATCGCTGCGGCGCTTGCTACCTGCGAAGCCATCGACCACCTCCAGGAAGTCGAGGTGAACCGCCTCCAGGATCTTCACATGGAGAGTCAAGTATGACCCGTAAGCCATTGACTCTTAAGGGGGCGGAACGACTCAGACTCGAGCTTCGGCGCCTGAAGACAGAGGACCGGCCGCGCGTCATACAGGCGATCGCCGAGGCTCGGGCCCACGGTGACCTGAGCGAGAACGCGGAGTATCACGCGGCTCGTGAGCAGCAGAGCTTCATCGAGGGCCGCATCAAGCTGCTCGACCACGAACTGTCGCACTGCGAAATTATCGACGTGTCGCGCCTGCCCCAGGGCGGCAGGGTTGTGTTCGGCGCAACGGTCCACCTCGAGGACCAGGACGACGGTTCGGAAGTCGTTTTCCAGATCGTCGGCGAACTCGAGGCCGACGTGCGCCTGGGACTGATCTCGATCACCTCGCCGATTGCGCGCGCGCTGGTCGGCAAGAGCGAGGGTGACGTGGTGGACGTGGTGGTGCCTAGCGGGTCCCGTTCGCTGGAAATCGTGACGGTCCGCTATACCTGAGCATCGACGGGCCGGGTGGCCGTGCCGGCATGGCCAGGTCTCTGCGGGAACGGCAGTCAGTCCGGCAGCAGGATCCCGGGCTTGTCGGGATTGCGACGGTAATAGAGCGCGACATGACCGATCCGCTGCACCAGTTCCGAGTGCGTTTCGCGCTCGAGTTCGGCCAGGATCGAGTCACGGGTGCCGCGATCCCCGACCCGCGCCCGGACCTTCACCAGTTCGTGGTCATTCAGGGCACGATCGAGTTCGGCGACCAGGTTCGGTCCGATACCGCCCTGGCCCACCAGGACGATTGGATCGCGGTCGTGGCCGAGGCGACGCAGGTGCCTGCGCTGCGGTTCAGTAAGCGGCATGGGGGCAGATCTGTAACAGTTGGTATCGGCGCAAGGATAACGGATCACGATCCGTTATCCTCGCCCACCGTCAGCCACTGATCGCCTGCCTGGTCCAGTTACCCGTCGAATGACGAAGCGCACCAAGAGTTCCGCCCGCTGGCTGGCCGAGCACGCCGCCGATCCCTACGTGAAGCGGGCGCACGAGGAGGGCTGGCGCTCGCGGGCCGCGTTCAAGCTGGAGGAAATCCAGCGCACCGACCGTCTGCTGCGGCCGGGAATGACCGTCGTCGACCTGGGCGCTGCGCCTGGTGGTTGGAGCCAGTTTGCAGCCCGCACGCTGGCCGGCAAGGGCCGGGTTATCGCGCTCGACATCCTTGAGATGCCTGGGATCCCGGGTGTCGAGTTCATCGAGGGGGATTTCACCGAGGCATCGGTACTGGAGAAACTGACCGCGACGCTTGGTGGGGAGAAGGTCGACCTTGTTATGTCAGACATGGCCCCCAACATGATGGGCATCGCCGAGGTGGACCACGACCGATCGATGTACCTGGTAGAACTGGCGGTCGATTTCGCGGCGGGGCAACTGCGCCCCGGCGGCGACCTGCTCGCGAAGGTGTTCCAGGGCCGGGACTTCCAGCCGCTGATCGCGCGCCTGCGGCGGGAATTCGAATCCGTGAAGCTGCGCAAGCCCAAGGCGTCGAGGGCCCGCAGCGCCGAGGTGTACGTTCTGGCACGCGGGTACCGAATCGTGTAGTGTCATTTTCGTTTCCGCGCTCGTCCGGGCGATGCCCGGCGCGGTGACGATCCGAGGTCAAGGCTTTGAACGATCTGGCAAAAAATGTAGTCCTTTGTATCGTGATCGCAGTCGTGCTCGCGACCGTGGTCAGCAATTTCAGCTCCCGCACCAACGCGGTGCAGGAGATGCCGTACTCGACATTCCTCGAGCACGTGAAGGACGGCACGGTTACGCAGGTGACCTTCAGTGGCGACCGCATCAGCGGCGTCCGGTCGGGCGGCGAACAGTTCGTGGTCTACAACCCGGAAACGGACAACTCGGCGCTGATCGGCACGCTGCAGCAGAACGACGTCACGTTCAGTGCGGCACCGCCGGAGCGCCAGTCGTTCCTGATGCAGCTTTTCGTGTCTTCATTCCCGATCCTGCTGCTGATCGGCGTCTGGGTGTATTTCATGCGCCAGATGCAGGGCGGCGCGGGCGGGCGCGGCGCCATGTCCTTCGGCAAGAGCCGCGCGAGGCTGTTGAACGAGGACCAGGTGACCGTCACGTTCGCGGACGTTGCCGGCGTGGAGGAAGCCAAGGAAGAAGTCAGCGAGATCGTCGACTTCCTGAAGGACCCGGCGAAGTTCCAGAAACTCGGCGGCAAGATTCCCCGTGGCGTGCTGATGGTGGGCTCGCCCGGCACCGGCAAGACGCTGCTTGCCAAGGCGATCGCGGGCGAGGCCAAGGTGCCGTTCTTCACGATCTCCGGCTCGGACTTCGTCGAGATGTTCGTCGGCGTCGGCGCCTCGCGCGTGCGCGACATGTTCGAGCAGGCGAAGAAGCACGCGCCCTGCATCATATTCATCGACGAAATCGACGCGGTCGGACGCCATCGCGGGGCCGGTCTCGGCGGCGGCCACGACGAGCGCGAGCAGACGCTGA
>JALHTE010000086.1 GCA_022865595.1 Steroidobacteraceae bacterium
TCGAGCAGTTCCGGGATCCGTGCCTCGGCGATCGCCGCGCGCGCTTCCGGCATTAGCGTGCCGCTGTAGAACTCGGCGCACGAGCCGGACCCGTAGCTGTAGATACCGACGCGGTCTCCTGCCGCGAGATGCTGCCCGACCCGGCGGTCTTCGCCGACTGCATGCGCGAGAGCTTCGAGGAGCTGAAGGCTGCGGCCGCCCGGGTTGGACTTGCCGATTCGCCGCCGGCCGGGTCGCGCCCCAGGTCTCGCAAGACCGTCAGGACCGGGAAGCCCCGCAAGGTTGCGAAGAAGCGCGGCGCGAAGCAGCGATCGCATCGCAAGACGGGGTGAGCGCGCCCGTGACCGCCGCTCACGCCCCATTGTTTCCATCTTCATGACCCGCACGCGCGAGGTTCTTTCCGCGGCCCAGCGCGCGGCGCTCGGGCGGCTGCTCGGCGCCCCGGTGGACGACGTCGTGCTTGTCGAGAAATCCTGGTATGCGCGGCTGCACCTTGGTGCGCGTGCAACCACGCGACGCAATCGCATCCTGCTTGCAGGCCCGGCCAGCGAATTCGCGGCCGACCCGGTGCTGATCCTGCACGAGTATTACCACGTGATGCGGCAATGGAATCGCGGCCGCCTGACCACCTGGCGATACCTGGTCGAGTGGCTGCGACGGGGATACGTCGAGAACCGCTACGAGCGGCATGCCCGTCGCTTTGCGGCCTCGAGGCTTGCGGCCTTCCAGCGGATGACTTCCGGCGCTGCGGCCAGCCAGACGCCCGCGCGCATCCGCCCGGCGCATACAATGAGCGCCCTTTCTGGAAGCGCCTCATGAATCCGGCGGAAAGCTTTGATGTCATCGTGGTCGGCGGCGGCCACGCCGGAACCGAGGCGGCACTTGCCGCCGCGCGGATGGGCTGCCGCACGCTGCTGGTGACGCAGAGCATCGAGTCGCTGGGCCAGATGAGCTGCAACCCGGCAGTCGGCGGCATCGGCAAGGGACACCTGGTGCGCGAGATCGACGCGCTGGGCGGCGCGATGGCCCGTGCGACCGACCGTGCCGGCATACAGTTCCGCACGCTGAACGCGAGCAAGGGTCCGGCCGTGCGCGCAACCCGGGCGCAGGCCGATCGGCAGCTCTACAAGCGCGCGATTCGCGGCCTGATCGAGAACCAGCCGAACTTGAGCCTGTTCCAGCAGGAGGTATCGGACCTGCGCATCGAGGGTGACCGGGTCGTGGGCGTGGTGACGCAGGTCGGCGTGGAATTCAACGCGCGCGCGGTCGTGCTGACCGTGGGCACCTTCCTGGGCGGACGCATCCACGTGGGACTGGACCAGTACGCCGGCGGACGCGCGGGCGACCCGCCGTCGAATCGCCTGGCCGAGAAACTCCGGTCTATGCCGTTTCGCGTCGGACGCCTGAAGACCGGCACGCCGCCGCGCATCGACGGACGCAGCATCGACTACTCGGAGCTCGTCGTGCAGCACGGCGACGAGCCGCGTCCGGTATTTTCGTTCCTTGGCCTGCGCGCCGATCACCCGCGACAGGCGCCTTGCCACATCACGGCGACGAACGGACGGACGCACGAGATCATTCGCGCGGGCACCGACCGTTCGCCGATGTTCACGGGAGTGATCGAGGGTGTCGGTCCCCGCTACTGTCCGTCGGTCGAGGACAAGGTCGTGCGCTTCGCGGAGCGTGGTTCGCACCAGGTCTTCATCGAACCCGAGGGGCTCGACACGCACGAGATCTACCCGAACGGGATCTCGACCAGCCTGCCGTTCGACGTGCAGCTGGAATTCGTGCGCAGCATCCGTGGTTTCGAGCAGGCGCGGATCACGCGTCCCGGCTACGCGATCGAATACGACTTCTTCGACCCGCGCGATCTGCGCCCCACGCTGGAGACCCGTCACCTGCCGGGCCTCTACTTCGCAGGCCAGATCAACGGGACGACCGGCTACGAGGAGGCGGCGGCGCAGGGACTCGTAGCGGGCACCAATGCCGCGCTCGCCGTGCTCGGGCGAGAGCCCTGGTGGCCGGGGCGCGGTGACGCCTACATCGGCGTGATGATCGACGACCTGATCACTCGCGGCGCGCCGGAGCCTTACCGCATGTTCACCAGCCGTGCGGAATACCGCCTGACGCTGCGCGAGGACAATGCCGACCTGCGCCTGACGCCGGCCGGGCGCGAGCTCGGCCTGGTGGACGACGAGCGTTGGCGGTTCTTCGAGCGCAAGCGCGAGGCCGTGGACCGGGAACTCGCGCGCCTGAACGCCGCCTGGGTGCGTCCCGGCACGGTCGAGGCCGATCGCGCCGAGCCGTACGTCGGTCAACTGGCCCGCGAGCAGCGTGCGTTCGAGCTGCTGCGGCGCCCCGGGGTGAGTCACGAAGCCGTCAGCTTGATTGTGGGGCGGGGTGACGGTGACTGGCACGAGGACGAGCGCCTCGCGGCACAGGTTCCGCTCGCCGTGGATGTGCAGGCGAAGTACACCGGCTACATCGACCGTCAGGCCGACGAGATCGAGCGGCAGCGGCGCAACGAGCAGACGATCCTGCCCGAGGACCTGGACTACGCGGAGGTTCGCGGACTGTCGAACGAAGTGCGACAGCGCCTGCTCGAACATCGACCGGCCACGCTAGGACAGGCGGCGCGAATCCCAGGCGTCACGCCGGCCGCGACCTCGCTGCTGCTCATCCACCTCAAGCGCCACGCCGACCGGCTGACCGGGTCACCACGCGCAATGGGCTTGCGCTGAGCAGCCGCGCAACATCGGCCCGCTCGCCATCGCTTACCATCGTGCCACCATGCGATATCCCCTCCAGCTGATCGGCCGCGGCCTGCAGGCGATATTCGTCTCGGCTGCACTGCTCGGGCTTGCGGCTTGCGGAGGTGGAGACGGGAAGTCGCAGCCCGCAGGCAAGGCACCGACGGCGACCGCGGCGGGCATGCTCACGCGCGGCAATGGGCCGGAGCCTGACACGCTCGATCCGCAGAAGGCCCGCACCGACGGGGCGTTCAACATCCTGCGTGATGCATTCGAAGGCCTGACGGCCGTGGGGCCGGACGGTGGCGCGGTGCCAGCTGCGGCCGATGGCTGGACGGTGGCCGGCGACGGCCTCGAGTACCGGTTTCACCTTCGCGACGGGCTGCGGTGGTCGAACGGCGATCCGGTGGTGGCGGGGGACTACGTGGCGGGTATGCGCCGTCTCGTCGATCCGGCGACTGCATCGCCTTACGCGCAGATCCTCGAGCCGGTGGTGAATGCCGTCGAGATCACCCGCGGTGAGCAGCCTGCGGCAGAACTCGGTGTCAGCGCCCCAGATGACCGCACGCTTGCCATTCGGCTGCGGAATCCCGCGCCGTACCTGCTCGGGCTGCTTGCGCAGCCGGGCACGTTCCCGGTCCACGGCCCATCGCTCGAGAAGTTCGGTGGCTCGTACGCGAAGCCGGGCAACCTCGTCTCGAACGGGGCGTTCGTCCTTGCAGACTGGGTCATTGGCTCACAGGTTGACCTCACCCGCAACAGTCACTACTGGAACGACGCAGCGACCCGCCTCGACCGCGTGCGGTTCGTCCACCAGGCGGACCCGAGTGCGGAATTCCGCCTGTACCGCGCCGGCCAGCTGGACGTCACTTACGTCATCCCGCAGCAGCAGTTCGCGTGGATCCGCGGGAACCTGCCGGGCGAGCTGCACATCTCGCCGCAGCTGAGCGTGTATTACTACGGCTTCAATGTGACCCGCCCGCCGTTCAAGGACCAGCCCGGCCTGCGCCGGGCCTTGTCGCTGGTGATCGACCGCGACCGGCTTGCGACCTCAGTAACGGGCCTGGGCGAGGCGCCAGCCTACGGGTGGGTGCCGCGCGGCGTTGCAGACTACACGCCGCAGCAGTTCGACTATGCGTCCCGCCCCTACGCCGAGCGCGTGGCCGAGGCGCGTGAGCTTTACCGCAAGGCGGGCTACTCGGATGCCCAGCCGCTGGAGGTGGAGATCCGCTACAACACCGGCGAGGTCCACAATCGCCTGGCTGTCGCGGTCGCCGCCATGTGGAAAGAGGCACTGGGCGTGAAGACCACCCTGTATGCGGAGGAATTCCGCGCGTTGCTGCAGACGATCCAGGCTCGCAAGGACACCGAGGTGTTCCGTTCGAGCTGGGTCGGCGACTACAACGATGCCTACTCGTTCCTGCAGCTGCTGCAGACCGGCTTCGGGATAAACCTGACCGGGTATTCGAATCCGCGCTACGACGAGCTGCTGGCGGAGGCAACCCGCCAGCCGGACCCGGTCCGCCGCCGGGCGCTGCTCGAGGAATCCGAGCGGGTGATGCTGGCCGACACGCCGGTCCTGCCGCTCTATTTTTACGTCAACAAGCACCTGGTGAAGCCATACATTCACGGTTGGCACGACAACGTCATGAACGTCCAGTACAGCAAGGACTTGAGCCGCCTCGAGACCGAATGAGCGCCGCGTCACAGAACCGGGATCGCCGGGCAGGCTTGAGTTGAGGACTGCAGGCGCCACAGGCACGATCATGCAAACAATTCGTCGAAATACCAAATGGTCTGGTTCGCACTATTCGCCTCGTCGGTCTTCGCGCTTTATTTCTGGCGTGAGTACCGGATCCAGCAGCGTGACCTGCAGAGTCCGACGGCTCCGCACAGGATCGGCCAGCGCTACATCGGCCAGGTGCTGACCCTGGCCGGCGCCATCCATGAAGGCGAGGGCCGGGCGAAGCTCGGTGGGCGACGCTGGAGCCTCCGCGGGCCGGACACGCCGGCCGGTGCGAAAGTCCGAGTCACCGGGGTGGACGGCGCGGTGCTGATCGTGGATCGCCTGCCCGGTTGATGCAGCCCCTCGGGGCCGGTCCAGCCTCGAA
>JALHTE010000087.1 GCA_022865595.1 Steroidobacteraceae bacterium
CTGATCGCGTTTATGGCCGTGGCGCTGCCGATCGAGACTGTGGCGAGCGCGGCGAACATCATGTTCCTGCTGCTGTTCATCCAGGTGCAGGCCGTGCTGATCGTGCTGCGCAAGAAGATGCCTGAGATGCCGCGCGGTTTCCGCGTGCCGCTGGTGCCGTACGTGCCGGCGGTCGGCATCGTGCTGCAAATGCTGCTCGCCGGTTACCTGTTCGTGTACAGCCCGCTGGCCTGGCTGAGTGCCGCCGTGTGGATCGCGCTCGGCTTCGTCGTTTACTACACCTACGCGCGCAAGCGCGACCAGGCCCATGAGCACGTAGTCGAAATGCGGGAAGCGGCGCGGCGCAAGGACTATCGAATCCTGGCCTGCCTGAAGGATGCCGAGCACGCCGAGGCGATCCTTGGTACGGCCGCCTGGCTTGCACACAACCGCGACGCGGAACTGATCGGCCTCACGGTGATCGAGGTTCCGGAGCGCGTGCTGCTGGCCCACGGCCTCGACAGGCTCGAGACGGCAAAGCGCGGCCTCGACCGCGCCATGAGGCGGGCCCCGCTCCAGGACGTCGAGCTCAGGTCGCTGGTCAAGGTTTCGCACCGGCTGTCCTTCGGCATCGCGGAAACCGTTCTCGAGGAGCAGTGCAACGTCATCATCATCGGCCGTACGCGACACGCGGGTGCGTTCAAGCGGCTGGCCGCGGCCATCGTCGGCCGCGTGATCCGGGAAGCTCCCGCGCACACGCTGTTCGTGAGCGCCGACCGCTGGCCGAAGCAGGTGCGCCGGGTGCTGTTCGCCTACGACGGCGGGCCACACACACGATTTGCGGCGGACATCTGCGCATCGATTGCGAACGCGACCGGTGCCAGCGTGCTTGCGATCCACGTCCTCGGCCCTGAAGTCACGGCCGACGAGCGCCGGAAGGCAGAGGCCGAGATGCGCAAGTTGCTCGACGAGGCCTGCCCCGGCGTCGAGGCGCGCATCACGGTGGCGGGCGATACGGCGACGGCGCTTTTGCGCGAGGCGCGTGGTGCCGACGTGATCGTCGCGGGAGGCACCGAGGCCGGCATGCTCGAGGAACTGCTTGCCTACACCGTGCCGCTGGAACTCGGCGAGCGCGCATCGATACCGGTGATCACGGCGTGCGAGATTCCGGCTGACCCGAAGCGCTGGACGAATTGAACAGGATGCAGCAATGAACGATCAGCCCTTCGAATCGGTACGCAGCCTCGTGGCGAGCCTGGCCGGCTACGTCCCCACGATCGTCGCGGGCCTCGCGGTACTGCTGCTGGGGCTGCTGGCCGCCTGGGCGGCTTCGCACCTGCTGGTGCGGCTGCTGGTGTTGATGCGTCTCGATCGCGTCATGGCGCGACTGCGCTGGACGTCGGCACTCGAGTCTGCGGATGCGCGGCACACGCTGTTCGAGATTCTCGGCACCATCGTCGGCGTCTTCATCTTCCTGGTGTTCGTGGCCAATGCGCTGGTGATCTGGCAGCTGACGGTGCTCTCGGACCTCTTCACACGGATGCTACTGCGTATCCCGGAGCTGATTGCGGCGGCACTGATCCTGCTGGTGGGCTGGGCCATCGCAAACCTGGCGACACGCGCGGTGCAGCAGTTGCTGTTTCGCGAGCATTTCAGGCGCGCGCGGCTGGTGGCGACCCTGGTCCGCTGGGTAATACTGGTGACGGCTTTCGCGGCCGCGCTGGTTGAACTGCAGGTCGCAGTCACGATCGTGACAGGCGCATTCCTGATCGTGTTCGGGACGACCGCGTTGTGCCTGGCGCTGGCCGTCGGGATCGGCAGCCGACGCGGCATCGAGCTGATGTGGGAGAACTACTTCCGCCGCCAGCAGAAGGAAGCGGAAATGCAGGCGGCCCGCGCCGAAGCAAAGAACGACGCGGATTGATCCGGTGCGCTAGTCGCACAGGCCGATCGCGTTCTCCGCCGAGCATTTCCGGCACGCCGCCTGCACGTCGTCCTGGTTCTGTAACACGCACTGCACGAACTCGTGCGCAGCCTGCTGGTCGACACGGTAGTAAGGATCCCTCGATCCCTGGCACCAGTTCGTCGCGCCCGACAGCACGGCCGAGATGACCGTATCGATCTTGCCGTCGCGCACGAGGAACATAGGCGAACCCGAGTCGCCGAAGCACACGGTGTCGTCGCCCTTCTTGACGTCCTGCCGCGGCACCACGGCGTTGGCGTAGACGTTGGCCAGCGGCCCGACCGAGGCAATGCGCTTCACGCCGTTGCCGCCACCGAGGTCGGTCATTGGCCCGATGCCTCGAGTCGGAGGCTCGCCGAATTCCTTTGCCCAGTTGAGACCATATCCGACACTAATGATCGGCGTGCCTACGAGGCCCTTGACCGCGTTCAGTGCACCGACGGGCTGTATCGTCAGCGGATCACGGTCGGTCACGGGCTGCTCGAGGATCAGCACGCCCACGTCCTGCGCGAGTTGCAGGTTGTGTGTCGCCCGGGTCGCGCGGCCGTCGGGCCGCAGTGTGGGCCGCAAAAACGCCGGATGCGTGAGGCCGTGCGCCAGCGGAATGTCGTTGGCTCGACCGGTAACTGCTGCAGGCAGGAACTGCGGCGCAGGCTTGGTTACTGTCGTGGGATCGCAGGCGTAGTCGCCCTCGAGCATATCGGTATATGGCCCGCCGGTCGTGAGAAGGAAGCAGCGGAAGTCATTCGCAGTCGCCGTGACGTCGAAGGTGACCCACGCGCGGTCGTAATAACCACTGGTGCCGATGTCCTCGGTGTAATTGAAGGCCGTGCAGTGTGCCGCGGTCAGGATCACCTTGTCGGAAATGAGCGCGCCGGAACAGGATTGCTCGGCGTAGGCGACCACCGGCTCGGCGCCTGGCGGAAGGTAGACGAAAAATTCGTAGTAGCCGGCGACGGCGGGGAACTGGCCCGGCGTGGCGGCCGGACCGTCGCTCGAATGCGCGGTGGCGGCTGCAAGAACCGCCGCGGTCAGCAGCAGCTGACGAACGGCCTCAATGGTCCCGGAGTGGCGCGCGAGTCTCGACATTTCTCATCTCCCCTGTATTTGCAGCGCGAGCATGGCATTACACGGTGACCCGCTGCGCGGCATTGAACATTAATTTGCCAACAAGCCCGCCGCGGGCAGGCTTCGGTCACGCAGGTCGCCTCAATGCCCGGCGTTGCTGCACTGCACACACCGCGCCGTCGCGACCTGCATTTGCATCCCCGTATGAGCGAGAGAATACTGACGATTCAGCTCGCATTTTCCCACCGCCAGGGGCGGCGTCTCCGGCCGTCCTGGCCGCATGACTCAGGGGGTACACATGAACGACATCCAGGCAAAGTCAGCCGCCACTCTTCCATCCGCTGCCGCCGGCTTCAAGACTTCGGTCCCGATCCGCGC
>JALHTE010000088.1 GCA_022865595.1 Steroidobacteraceae bacterium
ATGACGTAGCGTTCGCCGCCGTGCGCCAGCGGCACTGGAACCAGCCTGCCGGAATCGAGTTCCTCGCGAATGCTCTCCTCCGGATACCACGCATAGCCAAGGCCCATGCACGCTGCACGGATGGACGTCGCCTTGCTGGTCACTGTCCAGCGTTTCTCGTTAAGCCAGCCGCTGCTTCGGCTGCGCAGTGCGCCCGAGTCGCGCACGACCAGGTGGCGGTGGTGGCGCAGGTCGTCCAGCGTCAGCGCGTCGCCAGCCTGGTGCAGCGGATGTGACGGTGCCGTGGCGCAGACGAAGCGCACCTGCATCAGGGGATCGCCCATGAACCCGCCGGGAATGACGCCCCCGATCGCAATGTCGGCCTGTCCCTCGGTGAGCGCCTCCTCGGTGCCGCCGAGCACGGATTCGACGAGCTCGATGCGAATGTCTGGATGCTCGTCGCCGAAGGCCGCGAGGCACTCGAGCAGCAGCCAGGTGGGGAAGATGATGTCCACTGCAAGGCGGATCTCAGGTTCCCATCCGCGCGCGAGTTCGGCGCTGGCGCGTTCGAGCCTGCCTGCCTCGTCCACCAGTGCCCGGCCCCGGCGGTAAAGCACCTCTCCGATCGGGGTCAGCACGGCCTTGCGACCCTGCAGTTCGAACACTTTTACGCCGAGAACATCCTCTAGTTTCTTGATGGTGTAGGTGACCGTGGACTGCGTACGGTGCAGGCGCGCTGAGGCTTGGGCATAGCCGCCGGCCTCGACGACTGCGACGAGGGCGTTCCACTGGTCAAGGGTAGTGCGTGGTTGGGACATACATCTATTCCATAGATTGAAAAGAACTAATTTATCGTCTTTTCAATTGAGCGGATAGATGGAAAATGTCTCCACGCAAAAGTTACTTTGGATTCACCGATCCCGACCACCAAGGACACCCAATGACCACCATCCTGCAGATCAACAGCAGCCTTTACGGCGAAGATGCCCAGTCGTCCCGGCTGGCGCGAGAGTTTGTCCAGGCGATCGGCGCCGTGGGTGGTCCGGGCCTGCCGTCCGTGCCGGGCGTTGAGGTCGTCATTCGCGACCTGGCGCGGGAGCCGGTACCGCACCTGACCGCCGAGCGCTTCAAGGCGTTCGCGACCCCGGCCGGGGAGCGGACACCCGCCCAGCAGCAGGCCGTCGCGGAATCAGATCGGCTGATCGCCGAACTGCAGGCCGCCGACGTCATCGTCATCGGACTGCCGATGTACAACTTCGGGGTGCCCTCTACACTGAAGGCTTACTTTGATCACGTCGCACGCGCGGGCGTGACGTTCCGCTACACGGCCGAGGGCCCGGAAGGCCTGCTCAAGGGCAAGAAGGCCTACGTGTTCGCCACGCGCGGCGGACGATATGCGGGCACTCCTTCTGACATGCAGACCGCCTACGTGAAGCAGTTCCTCGGGTTCATCGGCATTCGCGACGTGGAGTTCGTCTTTGCCGAAGGGCTGGCGCTCGGGGCCGAGCAGCGCGACGCTGCGGTTGCCGACGCGTTTGCGAGGATCGAGGACCTGGCAGCCTGACGCGCCCGTCGCCTGCGGTTCGCGCGGCCACATTTCCGTCACCATGATTTTGAACGAGGACACGTCCATGAATGCCCAGCAGAACCTTGCAGACTTCGCGGGCCGAGTGCTGATCTCGGCCATCTTTCTCGCGAGTGGCCTCGGCAAGATCGCCGGCTACGCGGGCGCCCAGGGTTACATGGAGGCGATGGGCGTGCCGGGCGCGCTGCTGCCGCTCGTGATCGCGCTGGAGGTGGGTGGCGCGATCGCGATCATCGTCGGCTATCGCACGCGCCTTGCGGCATTCCTGCTGGCCGCCTTCTGCGCGCTGTCCGCATTGATATTCCATCGTGCGCTCGGCGACCAGGTGCAGTTCATCATGTTCATGAAGAACCTGGCGATTGCCGGTGGATTCCTGTTGCTGGTCGCTCGCGGACCGGGCGAGTGGTCGCTGGATGCGCGACGCGAAGCCGAAGCTGCGCCTGGCCGGAAGCGGTCGTGAGCGCGCGCCGCCTGCAGGCCGTGATCGAGTCGGTCGCTGCATCCGACGGTGCCGGCGTGAAGCTCCGGCGCAGCCTGGGCAGCACGCCTTCGCGCCGATTCGATCCGTTCCTGATGCTCGACGAGTTCTTCTCCGACGATCCGGACGACTACATCGCGGGATTTCCCTCCCACCCGCACCGCGGGTTCGAGACCGTGACCTACATGCTCGACGGGCGCATGCGCCACGAGGACAGCTTCGGCCACGTCGGTGAGATCGGTCCGGGCGGTGTGCAGTGGATGACGGCCGCGCGCGGCATCATCCACTCCGAGATGCCGCTGCAATCCGAAGGGCGGATGCGAGGCTTCCAGTTGTGGATCAACCTGCCGTCGCGCGAGAAGATGAAGCCGGCGGCCTATCGCGAGATTCCGCCTGGCGAGATTCCGATCGCAGCGCTGGCCGGGGGCGGCGATGCGCGCGTGATCGCCGGGACACTGCGACAGGGAAGCGTTGATGTTTCCGGTCCGATGGCCGGGCTCTCGGCGGATCCGCAGTACTACGACCTGCGACTGCCGCCGGGCGCGGCGGTGACGATTCCCACGGCGGCCGCGCACAATGTTTTCCTGTACGTGTACGAAGGCGAGGCAGTGGTCGGTGACGACGCACGTGCATTGCCGCTGCGTTCTGCCGGGCTGCTTACGCCTGGTGATGAAGTGAGGATCGTCGCCGGGGCAGCCGGCGCAGGCCTGCTGCTGCTCGGAGGAAACCCGATCGGCGAGCGGGTGGCGCAGTACGGTCCGTTCGTGATGAATACGCCCGAGGAGATCCAGCAGGCGATCCGCGATTACCAGCAGGGGGTTCTGGCCGCTGGTTGATCATGCGGGTCGGTTTTCGGCGTGCCGGATCGCAATCGCGCGGTAAACCCGCCGCGCCGATTGCGGTAGACCGCAATCGGCAGCCGCGTGCAATCAGCTATGCTCGGGCGTGGCATCGTCCTGGGGACGTAAACCATGAGCCATAAGCACGAGCAGTTGCTGCGTACGATCTTCCACGACCCGATCAGCGCCAATATTCACTGGCGCGAAGTCGAGTCGCTGCTGAATCACATAGGGGCCGACGTGGAGTCGCTGTCCGGAGCGAAGGTCCGCGTCAAGTTGAACGGCGCGGAAGGCATCCTGCACCGCCCGCATCACAGCAACACTCTCGACAGGAGCGCCGTGCGTCACCTGCGCGAATACCTTGCGCACGCGAGGATGACGCCTTCGCAGTACGAGGCGGCGCGAGCAGCGCAGCACTGAACGTCAGTACTGCATGGCCGCCGCCACGGCTGCGTGGTCCGCCGCCCAGAGGCCCTGGCCCTTTGGCCAGGTCTTCGAAGCAGCCGTCGTGCCGATCAGTCGCGCGTCTTTCACCTTGGATGGTTTCGTCAGCGAGAAGATCATGTCGATCCGCTCGTAAAGCATCGAATGGCGATTGGCGAGGTCTTCGTCCTGGCAGCACGAGTATCCGACCAGTGGCGCGCCCTTGCCCGTGTTGGCGCCCGGCCGCATCGTCCAGGCATCGGTAAAGGTCGCCGCCATGAACTGGGTGTAGGGGGGCACGATCACCGGCACACCAAGGATCGGCTGCAGGAAATCCGGAACCGGGAGCAGCGGGTCGCGCGGATCGGAATTGATGTCACCGACGACGATCAGCTTGCGGCCGGGCGGGGTGGTATTCGTGGTCGTCAGGATGAGCTGGTAGGCCTGCGCTGACTGGACGATGCGCGAGTACGGGTTCGACCCGTCCGGCTCGCGAACCTCGAGGTGGGTGTTCGCAACACGGTAGTCGGAGCCGCCGATCGTGATGTCGATGCCGACGAAGCCGCGCTCTATCTTCACGACTTCTCCAGCGATGCTGGTCGTCGCGACCAGGTCGTAATTGCAGCCGTCCAGGGACGGGTAGCTGCAATAGGAGCCATACGGAGCAACGGTAGCCGTGCCGGCGACATCGCTGCGCACGAGGATCACGTCCCGATCGATGACCGTGACGAGGGCTCCGCCCACGGGTGTCTGAACCGGCAGCGTGATGTCCAGGTTCTTGACGACAGCCTTGGC
>JALHTE010000089.1 GCA_022865595.1 Steroidobacteraceae bacterium
GACCTTGTACTTCCACTGCCCGGTCGGCGCGGGTTGCAGCACGGTGGCCCCGCCCGTGCCCAGGTCTACCTGCAGCAGCGCAGCTTCCGGGCGCCCAAGGTTGAGCGCGTTGCGCGCACGCGTGTAGTCGGCGGCCAGCTTGATGTCCAGGTCGTCGGTCACGTCCCACGCGAGGATGACGCGACCAGCCAGCGTGTCGATGTCGTTGTAGTCGCGACCCGTCGCAGGATCTGTGGTGATGCCGTCCCGGGTGGCATACACGCCGGCGATACTCGCCCCGAAATTGTCGGTAACCGGACCGCCAAGGTAGGCCTTCGCGGTGAAGTAGTCGTAATTCCCGTAACCGAGCTCGGTCGTGCCGCTGAACTCGTCCGGCGGCGTCTTCGAGATCAGCCTGACCGCGCCAGCGATGGTGTTCTTTCCGTACAACGTGCCCTGCGGGCCACGCAGCACCTCGACGCGCTGCACGTCATACAGATTGAACAGCGCGCCCTGGATGCGCGCGATATACACGTCGTCAAGGTAGATGCCGACGCCGGGATCGAAAGTCTGCAGTGCGTCCGGCTGGCCGATGCCGCGGATGTATACGTTCGCACTGTTCGCGGAGCCGCGACCCTGGACGAGATTCAGATTGGGCACGGTTCCCTGCAGTCCCGTGAGATCCTCGGCCTGCAGCATTCGCAGCTGATCGGCCGTGAATGCGGAGACCGCGATCGGCACGTCCTGCATGCTTTCCTCGCGCCGCCGGGCCGTGACGATCACCTCCTCGAGCGAGCCGGCAGCGGGCTGCGCCATTACGGGTGATGCCTGCTGCGAGTGCGCGGGAGTGGTGGAGAGCAGCGCAGCGGACGCTGCCAGGCAGCACCGCACCGAATAGGCGATCAGCTTGTTCATATGTCCCCCCGGACGATGCCACTTGGGCTGTTGAATTCAACGACCGCTGAAAGGTACTTGAACAGTTATTGAATTTCAACAGTCGTTGCACAACGAACGCCACTTGGCCAGAATCGCACCGTTGCAAAACCGATGGCCGGCTTTCTACTGCGGTGCAAAAGAATATGGCGGCAACCCGACCCCAGCGCAGCGTAGTAGTTGCAAAGTCCCAGGGAAGCGCACGACGCTCTCGTCCGAGGCGGGAAAAAATCCTCGATGCGGCGGAAGAGCTGTTCGCTCAACGGGGATTCCATGGGGTCTCGATCCGCGACATCACCGGCGCCGCGGGTGTCGACGTCGCTCTCGCCAACTACCACTTCGGCAGCAAGCTGGGATTGCTCGAGGCTGTGTTCACGAGGCGGGCAGTGGACCTGAACGAGGAGCGACTTGCGCTCCTGGACGCCTTGCTCGCAAATCGCAGGCAGCGGCCACCGAACCTGGAAGCCATCATTGACGCGTTCACGCACCCATTGCTCGATCGATCCGCGCGTGGAGGGCCTGGCTGGAAGAGCTACTTTGCCCTGGTCGCCGAGATCAACAATTCGCATGAGTTCGGTGGCGTGCTCATGCCGAAGCACTACGACCCCGTGGTGCAGCGCTTCATCCAGGCGATTCGCCTCGCGCTGCCCGGCAGCGATGAGCGCGACATCTACTGGGCGTATCACTTCCTGTCGGGGGCGCTCACCCTGACGTTCGCGGAAACCGGTCGCATCGACAGGCTGTCCGGCGGCGTGTGCCGCTCGAGCGATCTCGACGACGTCCACCGCCGGCTCGTCCCGTTCTGCGCAGCCGGATTCAGGGCACTTTGCTCTCCGACCGAACACAGAACACCAGCGCGGCGCGTGGCGAAATCGAGGAAAGCATCATGATCCGTTTCGAGAGACTGCAGCGCGACGGGGCCCGCCACGGGCGCTGGGACGGCATTCGGGCGGATCGGCGGCTGATTAGCATCGTCGCTGCAACGACGCTGCTGGCAGCATGCGGCGCGCCCGCGGACGAAGTCGGCATGCTGGCACCGCTCCCGATCGATCCTGGATCGATTACGGTGTCCGGTATTTCCTCGGGCGCAAGCATGGCCACGCAGTTCCATGTCGCGCACTCGAGCATCGTGCAGGGAGCAGCGCTGATCGCCGGCGCGCCTTACTACTGCGCGGCCGATTCGGTGACCAATGGGCTTGGCCGCTGCATGAAAGGCGACGAGGACATTCCGGTCGGCGAATTCGTGGCGCTGACGAACCAGTGGTCCGTCGATGGGACCATCGATCCGGTGGCTGGCCTCGTGCAGGATCGAGTGTGGATCTTTCGCGGCGCGAAGGACCCTTACGTCAGTAAGCCGGTCGCGGACGCGGTCGAGTCGTACTACCGGGCGATGGTGAACCCCGACAACATCGCCCGGGTCGAGTACGCGAGCGCCGGGCACACCTTCCCGACCGCGCGCAGTGATGCCAAGGCCTGCGAACTGAGTGAGCC
>JALHTE010000090.1 GCA_022865595.1 Steroidobacteraceae bacterium
CACCAGTGCATGCGGCGCCCGCAGCGCGGCCGCCTGCTCGAGCACCTCCGGATAACGGCTGATTGTCGCGAGCAGCGCCTGCTCGTGCGGTTCCACCAGTCGGTGCAGCGAGATGCGGCCTTGCGCCGGGTCATACGTGAATCCCTTCTCGTGCATCTGTCGCAGCACGCTGCAGACTCGCGCGTGTGCGTACTGGATGTAGTAGACCGGGTTCTCGTTCGAGTGCGACGTGGCCAGCTGCATGTCGAAGTCGAGGTGCTGGTCGTTGCTGCGCATCACGTAGTAGAAGCGCGCGGCGTCGTTGCCGACCTCGCGACGAAGCTCACGCAGCGTGATGAACTCGCCGGAGCGGGTCGACATCTGCACCTTCTCGCCGCCACGGTACAGCGTGACGAACTGCACCAGCCGCACCTCGAGCGAGTCACCGGGCTCGCCCATCGCGACCAGCCCGGCGCGCACGCGCGCGATGTAGCCATGGTGGTCGGCGCCCAGCACGTCGACCAGCTGTTCGAAGCCTCGTTCGCGCTTGTGCAGGTGGTAGGCGATATCGGAGGCGAAATATGTCTTGATGCCGTTCTCGCGCACCACGACGCGGTCTTTCTCGTCGCCGAAGTCAGTCGCGCGGAACCACTCGGCGCCGTCCTTCTCGTAGACCACGCCGTTGTTCCTCAGGCGATCGAGCGCGCGGTCGATGGCGCCGCCGTCTGAGAGGCTGCGCTCCGAGAACCACTCGTCATAGCGGACACCGAATTCCTCGAGGTCCTGCCGGATGTCGGCGAGGATGTCGGCGAGCGCGATGTCGAAGGCCTTGTGGAATCCGTCCGCGCCCAGCATTTCCCTGGCGCGCGCGATCACCGCGTCGATGTAGATGTCCTTGTCGCCTGCCGGCGCGTCGGGCGGCAGGTCGCGGAACACGTCGGCCGCGGGGCGCACCAGTGTCCGTCCGTTCTGTTCCACCAGCTTGTCGGCGATCGGGTGCAGGTAGTCGCCGCGGTAGCCGTTGCTCGGGAACGCGAAGCACTCGCCGAAGCACTCGAGGTAGCGCAGCCACACGCTGACCGCCAGGATCTCCATCTGCCGGCCGGCGTCGTTGATGTAGTACTCGCGGTGCACGGCGTAGCCGGCCGCATCGAGCAGGTTGGCGAGTGTCGCGCCGAACGCAGCGTGCCTGCCGTGGCCCACGTGCAGCGGTCCGGTGGGGTTCGCCGAGACGAACTCGACGATCACGCGCTTTCCGGCGCCCTGCTGGCCCCGGCCATATTCCGCGCCGAGGTCGAGCACGCGCAGCAGCTCCAGGTGCCCCGCGGCCGGCGTGAGATGGAAATTGATGAAGCCCGGGCCGGCGATTTCGACTTTCGCGACGAACTCGCTCGCGGGCAGAGCGTCTACGATCGCCTGCGCGACGTCGCGAGGCTTGCGCTTCGCGACCCGGGCGAGCTGCATTGCCGCATTGGTGGCGAAATCACCGTGGCTCGGGTCGCGGGTGCGCTCGATGGTCGGCGCGATGGCGGACGCATCAGCGCCCGCGAGTTCCTCTGGCAGCGCTGCAAGCGCATCGCGCACCAGGTTTTCTATCAGGTATTTCAAGGTGTTGCCGTCGGGAAAGAGTCCGGCGAGGGCGGTCAGTCTAGGGAATTCGAGGTCCGGAAGCGAGTCGGGAAAATTCAGCGCTTGCGGCGTGTCTGCAGTCTTCGTGGCAGCTACGCTCGGTGGGTGATCAGAAGAGTTCCAGCGGGTCCACGTCCAGCGACCACCGGACCTTGCGCGCCTCGGGCAGTTCCTCGACTGCCGGCAGCCAGCGCGCGAACAGCCGCTGCAGCGGCGAGTGAGTAGCCGCGTGCAACAGCAACTGCGCCCGGTAATGCCCTGCGCGTCGTTCCATCGGCGCTGAAGCCGGTCCCAGGATCTCGACACGACTGGTGGCTATCGTCTCAGCGATTTCGCGCGCCCGGTCCAGGAACGCGGTTGGCGCCTCTCGTTGGGCGGCTTCCGCCCTGAGCACTGCGATGCGCGCAAAGGGCGGCCACTTTGCGAGTTCACGCTCGGCCAGTGCCGCCGAGGCGAACGCGTCGTATCCGGCCGTCACCAGCTGCGCGAGCAGCGGATGCTCCGGGTACTCAGTCTGTATCAGTACCTCGCCAGGCCGCTCGGCGCGCCCGGCGCGTCCCGCGACCTGCACGATCGACTGTGCGAGGCGTTCGCTCGCCCGGAAGTCGGTACCGAACAGGCCCTGGTCGGCATTCAGCACCACGACCAGGCTGACGTCCGGGAAGTGATGTCCCTTGGTCAGCATCTGGGTTCCGACCAGCAGCCGGACTTCGCCGCTGGTCACGCGGTCGAGCGCGGCCTCGAGCGCGCCGCGGCGCCGGACAGCGTCCCGGTCGATGCGCGCGAGCGGCACGTCCGGGAACAGCCGCGCGAGGGTTTCCTCGATGCGTTCCGTGCCCTGGCCCACCGGCTTCACCACCTCGCCACAGGTCGGACAGGCCTCCGGCACCCTCTGTTCCGTTCCACCGTGATGGCAGTGCAGGCGATGCTCTCGCTGGTGTACCGTCAGCCGCGCGTCGCAGCGAGGGCAGGGCGCGGCCCAGCCACAGGACGGACAGAACAGCGACGGTGCGTAGCCGCGGCGGTTCAGGTACAGCAGCACCTGTCCGCCCGCGTCGAGGTGGCGCTTGATCGTGAGTACGGTCGGCGTGGCAATGCCCTGTGTCGCGGCGTGCCTGCGCAGGTCCACGAGGTGCAGCGCCGGTTGCGAGGCGCCCGCCGTGCGATTCGGCAGCGAAAGCAGCGTGGCCTTGCCCGATCGCGCCCGCTCGAGGCTTTCGAGCGACGGTGTGGCCGACCCCAGCACCACCGGGATCGAAAGCCGCTGCGCCCGCGCGAGCGCGAGGTCGCGCGCGGAATAGCGGAATCCTTCCTGCTGCTTGTAGGACGCGTCGTGCTCCTCGTCCACGACGATGAGCCCCGGGCGGGCCAGCGGCGCGAAGATCGCCGAGCGTGTGCCGATCACGACCGGCGAAGCGCCACTGCGTGCCGCCCGCCATGCGCGCAGCCGTTCCTGGTCGGTAAGCGACGAGTGCAGCACCGCGAGCGGTGCGTCGAAGCGCGCCGCGAATCGACTGACCAGCTGCGGAGTGAGCGCAATCTCGGGCACCAGCACCAGCGCCTGCTCGCCACGCGCCACGACCTCCTCGATCGCGCGCAGGTAGACCTCGGTCTTGCCGCTGCCGGTGACGCCGTGCAGCAGGAACGAAACGTGCCGGCCCTGCGCGCCGGCGATGGCTTCGATAGCCGAACGCTGGTCCGGGGTTGGTTCCAGTCCCTGGCTGGCACGCACATCCGGTCGTGGCGATGGCGCTTCCGCCATGCGGAATTTGGTCACCCAGCCTCGTTTCTCGAGTTCGCGCACGTGGTCGCGCCAGCGAGGCGAAACCGTCGCCAGCCCTGCCGCATCGGCGTCGTCACGGGCCTCGAGGAACTGCGCCATTTCCCGTAGGCGGTTGGCTCGTGTCGGCAGGGCCGCGAGAATGCCGGTGCGCGCCGCGGCACTGAGCGTCCAGCGCTCGCTCGTCTCGAGCATCGAGTCCCCGGTGCGCAGCGGCGCCGGCAGCGCCGCGGCGATCACTTCGCCCGGCGGGTGCCGGTAGTAATCCGCCGCCCAGCGCAGCAGTTCCAGCAGCGGCGCGTCGAATACCGGTTCGTCGTCTATCACGGCGACGGCGGTCTTCAGTTTCGATTCGGGGACGTCTGAACTGCCCCGCGTTTCCACGACGACGCCAACCACGCGGCGGCGCCCGAACGGCACCCACACGCGGACACCCGGTCTCAGCGATTCGAGGACTGTCTGTGGCGGCGCGCGATAGTCGAAAAGTCGCCGCAGCGGCGCGTCGATCGCGACGACCAGGATGCCGCTCATCGCTGCGAACGCCTATGTGAAGTTTTCCACATGTGCTGTGGATAAGTCTGTGGGTGAATTGCGGGTACAGCTGCCAAGTGCCGGTTTCACAAAAGAGTTTTTCGTTCTGGTCAGAAAATCACCGGAAGAATATTAATCTATGTGAATCAGTTACTTACATTGCTGTATTGCAAAAAACATAGACACTGTCCAGATTGCGTCCCGCGCCCGGAACACGCCCGGCCCGCGCCTCGCGCCCCCGGTGCAAATCTTCATCAGGACATTGCGTCAACCGATTGTCCGCACTGGCGTTATGGTCAACTGAGACCAGGAAATAGCCAGGCCGGAGCGGTGCAGTCTAACCTCATGGAGAGCTTTGCTAGTCTGGGAATCTCGATCCCGGGGCCCGATGGCGCCGGCTGCGCTGAAGGGACCGGAGGAGAGTGCTTGGACCAGGCCGCGGAACTGAACGCCTTCCTCTCCGACGTCGAGCGGCGGGCAGGCCGCATTGCAGAGATGGCGGTCCGCAACCGCGATGACGGGCTCGACATCGTCCAGGGCGCGATGCTGCGGTTTGCCCGCAGCTATGCTGCGCGCCCCGCGGCGGAGTGGAAGCCTATCTTCTACCGGATACTCTGGAACGGGATCCGTGACTTCCAGCGGCGTCGCTCGGTGCGCTCGAAGATTTTTGCCTTTCTGCCGGGCCAGTGGCAGGACGACGAAGGCCGCGAGGATCCGATCGAACAGGTTGCCGACGGAGGCCAGGATCCTCTGGATCGAGCGGTAACGGACGAGGCGATGCGCCGGCTCGAATCGGCGCTGGCCGCGTTGCCGGCGCGACAGCAACAGGCCTTCGCGATGCGTTGCCTCGAAGGCCTGGACGTGGCCGGGACTGCAGCGGCGATGGGCTGCTCCGAGGGCAGCGTCAAGACGCATTACTTCCGCGCAGTGCATACGCTGCGCGATCAACTGGGCGAGGTGTGGTGATGGACAGCCAGGAGCGTGAACTGACCGGCACCGAGAAGCGCGCACGCGAATTGTTCGACGCGAGCGTGGAGTCGCTGGATGGAAACGCACGCGCACGGTTGGCCGCGGCGCGACGCGCTGCGGTGGCCGAGGTTCGGCAGCCGCGAGGCACGGCGTGGCGTTCGTGGGCGCCCGCGGCCGCGATGGCCTCGGTGGCACTGGTCGCAGTGCTGCTGTGGCGCGCGCAGGGGCCGGAATCGCCGACGGCTGCAGAGGTGGTCGCAGCCGATGTGATTGCTGCCGATTCGTCTCTCGCTCCGGTGGAACTGCTCGCAAACGGGGATGACCTGGGCCTGGTGGAAAACGACCTCGCATTCTACGAATGGCTGGACGCGAACGGATTCGAGGTTGCTGGCAGCAGTGGTTGAGGCGTCTGACATTCGCGGGACCTGCGGCCGCGGAATTTCGCGCGGCCTCGAGTGCCTGGGCTGCGGGTTACGCGACGGGCACTGCGGGAGAGCAGGCATGGGACAGGAGCGAGTCAAATGAAAGGTCGTCTGAAAATCGTCGTCGCTGGCGTGCTGCTGGCGGCAAGTATCGCTGTCCAAGCGCAGACCGCGCCTGCGACCTCGCAAGCCGTTCCATGGAGCCAGCTCACGGCCGAGCAGCAGCAGGCGCTCGAGCCCATGCGATCGCGCTGGGACAGTCTGCCCCCGGCGCAACAGGCACAACTGGCACGCGGCGCAAATCGCTGGGAATCGATGACGCCCGAGCAGCGTGAACAGGCGCGCAAGCGATTCGACCAGTGGCGGGAAATGCCGCCGGACGAGCGCGAGCAACTGCGCAAGCGCTACAAGGAGTTCCGCAGCCTGCCGCCCGGGGAGCAGCAACAGCTGCGCGAGACCTATCGACGGTACAAGGACTTGCCGCCCGCAGAGCGTGAGCAGTTGCGCGAGCGCTGGCAGCAGGTGCCGCCGGAGCAGCGCGAGCAGATGCGCGAGAGGCTCAGGCAGATGACTCCGGAGCAGCGCCAGGAATTTCGAGAGAAGATGCAGAAGATGACGCCGGAGCAGCGCGAGCAGATGCGCGACAAGCTGCAGAAGATGACGCCCGAAGAGCGCCAGAAGTGGCGGGAGCAGGGCGGGAAGCCGGGCGACTGGCAGAGTCGCTAGAGCGAGTGACCGGGCCGGACCGGATTGAAACGAGCCGGGCTGCGACTTCAGAGGTCGCCGCTCGCCGGACCGACGGCGGGCAACCTGTCCTCGATTTCAGGTACAGAGCCTCTCGGCGCGCAGGTCCCTGATTTTCATGCTTGCAGCCGTGTCGCGGAACCGCGCGTCGCAGCGGATCGGGTCCATCACCGGCAGCAGCATGGCCCGGCTGAGGGGCGTGCTCTGACTCGCCGAATGGATGTACTGAAGCGCCAGTTCGTGCTCTTCCAGCAGCATCAGCAGCAGCGGGATGTCGAATGCCGACATCAGGTATCCGCTCGCGGGATCGTTCCAGCTTCGATCAGGCGTCGCCGCGAGCTTGCGCGCAAACGCCTTGCGATCGCTCTTTCGCTCTAACGCATCGAAAAGCTCCGCGACCTGGCGGTCGGTGCCGGTGCCCCAGTTCCTCGCCCACTGATCGTAGTACGGCCTCGCACGGTCGAGCTTCCCTTCCATCAGGTACGCCGGCCCGATGCTCGACACGCAGAGAGTGGAATCGGGTGCGTACGTGAGCGTGGGTTCGCAGGCGGCAATCGCCTCCGCATTGCGCCCGGCAATGAGCAGCATGGTCGAGTAGTTGTCTGCGACGATCAGCGAACGAGGATCGAGCGTGGCAGCACGCGCCAGAGAAGCCAGGCCCTCCGCTTGCTCGCCTGTATCCACCAACGTGGTGCCGAGCCACTGGTGAGCCGTGGCGAACGAGGGCTTGAGTGCAATGGCCCTCTTGAGCAATGCGACTGCGGTTGCGTAGTGCAGCTCACTCCTTTCGATGTTGCCCAGCGCCGCGTAGGCTTCTGCGAGTGTCGGGTCGATCACCAGCGCCCGCTCGGCGGCCTCGCGACCGCGGGCATTGGCATCCTGCTGCGAGATGCGAACCGTGTAGTCGAAGATCACTGAATAGCAGAGTGCCAGGCCGCCCCAGGCTTCGGCGTACCCCGGGTCCGCCGCAATGGCCTGCTCGAACGAGTCGATCGCGGCCCAGAGTTCGTCGTCACGCCGGACCTGCCACAGGGTCAGGCCACGCAGGTAGAGATCGTGGGCCTTCAGGCTCTTCGTGCCGCTGACCGAGGAACCCGATCCATCGGCGCCGACCACCCGGACCTTGAGTTCGTCGCCGATCGCCCTGGCGATCTCGTCCTGGATCGCGAAGATGTCCTTCAGTTCGCGGTCGTAGGTCTCCGACCAGACGTGATAGCCGGTCTGGGCATCGATCAACTGGGCGGTGATCCGCACCCGCTCCCCCTGCTTCCGCACGCTGCCCTCGAGCACCATGCGTACCTTGAGCTGAGTTGCGATCTGCTCGACGTCGCGCTTCTCGCCCTTGAACTGGAACGACGAGGTGCGTGCGGCAACGCTGAGTTCGGGCACGCGGGCGAGCACGTTCAGGATCTCCTCGGAGATGCCGTCCGAGAAGTACTCATTGGCCGGGTCACCGGACATGTTCTCGAACGGCAGCACGGCGATCGACCTGGCGGATACCACCGACAGGTCCGGAGCGGCTGACGACACACTGCCGGGTGCCTGCGCCGAAGCGTCGGCAGGAGCCGTAACACTGCTGGCCCGGTCATAGCGCCAGAAGATCCCGCCGCCCAGCAGGAACAGCAGCGTGATGATGGCGAGTTCGGCGGCTGTAACGCGCTGCTGGCCCTTGTCGCCGTGGTACCAGGAGATCACCAGCACTATCGGCAGGCCGACCAGCAGGGCGAGGGTTGCCAGCTGCTGCAGCTGCAGCGGCCAGTTGAACGTCGCACTGACGTAGGCGAGGCCCTGCAGCAGGCCCCAGGCGCCGGCGGCGTACACGACACCCCACTGCACCACCTTGCGGCGACGCAGCTTGGCCCAGGTACTTTCCCGGGCTTGCTCGATCGGAGCTTCGCTCGTCGTCACCTCCTGGTCAGCTCTTCAGCGCGACCAGCACCTCGTCGAGCATCTTCTTCGCGTCGCCGAACAGCATCCGGTTGTTCTCCTTGTAGAACAGAGGATTGTCGACGCCGGCGTAGCCCGAGGCCATCGAGCGCTTCATCACGATGGAGGTCTTCGCCTTCCACACCTGCAGCACCGGCATTCCCGCAATCGGGCTTGTCGGGTCGTCCTCGGCCGCGGGGTTCACGATGTCATTGGCGCCGATCACCATCGAGACGTCGGTGTCCGGGAAGTCCTCGTTCAGCTCGTCCATCTCGAACACGATGTCGTAGGGCACCTTGGCCTCGGCGAGCAGTACGTTCATGTGGCCGGGCATGCGGCCGGCGACCGGATGGATGCCGAAGCGCACATTCACGCCCCTCTCACGCAGAAGCTTGGTGATTTCATTCACCGTGTGCTGCGCCTGCGCGACCGCCATGCCGTAGCCCGGGACGATGATCACGCTCTTTGAATCGCGCAGCAGCTCTGCGGTCTCGACCGCGCTGATCGGCGTCACTTCGCCCGCCGGCTCTGTGCCCGCGGCAGCAGGCGCCGCGCCTTCGCCAGTGCCGAAGCCGCCGGCGATGACGCTGATGAAGTTTCGATTCATCGCCTGGCACATGATGTAGGACAGGATCGCGCCGGAGGAGCCGACCAGTGCGCCGGTGACGATAAGCAGGTCATTGGACAGCATGAAGCCGGTGGCCGCCGCCGCCCATCCCGAGTAGCTGTTCAGCATCGACACCACCACCGGCATGTCCGCGCCGCCGATCGCCATCACCATGTGAATGCCGAACAACAGCGCGATCACGGTCATCGCGATGAGCGGCATCATGCCCGCATCGATGTCATGCGCCCCGAGGAACCTGGCTCCGAACCAGATTACGGCGATCAGTCCGGCGAGATTCAGCCAGTGGCGCGCGGGCAGTAGCAGCGGCTTGCCGCCGATCTTTCCGGACAGTTTGCCAAAAGCGATGACCGAGCCCGAGAACGTGACCGCGCCGATCAGGATGCCGAGATAGATCTCGACTTCGTGAATCGTCTTCTCGGCGCCCGTGAAGGCGATCGAGGTATCGATGTAGCTCGCGTAGCCGACCAGGCAGGCCGCGAGACCGACCAGGCTGTGCATGATCGCGACCAGCTCCGGCATCTGCGTCATCCGCACCTTGCGGGCCGCATACAGTCCGATGGTGCCGCCCACTGCGAGCGACCCGATGATCCATGGGAAGCCAGCCGCAGTGACCCGGGGCCCTAGCACGGTCGCGAGCACGGCGATGATCATGCCGATGATGCCGTAGAGGTTGCCGCGCCGGGACGTCTCGGGATTCGACAGGCCGCCGAGGCTCAGGATGAACAGGACGATGGCGGCGATGTAGGCCATCGTGGCGATATTTGTTGACATGCTGGCGTTCTCCTACTTCCGGAACATCGCGAGCATGCGACCGGTGACGGCGAAGCCGCCGAACATGTTGATCGCAGTGAGCGTGAGCGCGGCGACCGCGAGACCGAGGATCAGTATGTCCGGCCGTCCTTCGGTTGCGTCGCCCAGTGGAGGCGCCACCTGGATCAGCGCGCCGACAGCGATGATGCTCGAGATCGCGTTCGTCACGCTCATCAGCGGCGTGTGCAGCGCGGGCTTCACGTTCCAGATCACCATGTAGCCAATGAAGCAAGCCAGCACGAAGACCGTGAAGTGCGCGAGAAACGAGGCCGGTGCGAACGCCCCAACCAGCCAGAACAGCAGCGCACCGACCGCGAACGTTATGGCGAGGCTCTTCCCCGAAGTAGGCTCGCCGGCCCCATGACCGTGGCCCGATTTCTTTGCCGGCGTGGCGGCTACGGGCTTGGCCTGCGCCGGCGGGGCCGGCAACTGCAATGCCGGTGGTGGCCAGGTGATGCTGCCGTCCTTGACCACGGTCAGGCCGCGGATGGCGTCGTCTTCCATGTTGACGTTGATGACGCCGTCCTTGGTCTTGCAGAGTTCCTCGGTCAGGCGCAGCAGGTTGTTCGAGTATAGCGTCGACGATTGCTTGGCCAGGCGGCTGGCGAGATCGGTGTAGCCGATGATGGTCACGCCGTGCCGAACCACTGCCTCGCCGGGAACGGTAAGTTCGCAGTTGCCGCCCTGCTCGGCGGCCATGTCGACGATGACGCTGCCCGGCTTCATGCTCTTCACCATCTCGGCGGTGATGAGCTTCGGCGCGGGTTTGCCCGGGATCAGCGCGGTCGTGATGATGATGTCCGCATCCCTGGCTTGCTTGGCGTACATCTCTCGCTGGGCCTGCTGGAAGCCCTCGCTCATCACCTTGGCGTAGCCGCCGCCGCC
>JALHTE010000091.1 GCA_022865595.1 Steroidobacteraceae bacterium
CAAAGTCGATGCCCATGCCGCGCGCCATCTCGAGGGAGGCATTGTCCTCGACCTGCTCTGCGATCAGCCTGAAGTTGAGCGTCCGGGCCAGCCTGACGATTGCCGCAACCATGGCCTGGTTGACCGCATCCTGCGACAGGTTCCGCATGAAGGTGCCGTCAATCTTGATGTAGTCCATGGACAGGTTCTTGAGGTTCGCAAAGGCGCCCAGGTCGTTGCCGAAGTCGTCCAGCGCGAACTGGCAACCCATGCCATGCAGCACGCCGATGAACCGCTGCGCCAGCTCGAGGTTGCCGATGACGGAATTCTCGGTCACCTCGAAGCAGACCTGGGAGGGCGGCACGCCGGTGTGGTCCAGCGTCTCGACTACGAACTCCAGGAACGACGGATCACCCAGCGTCTGCCCGGAAAGGTTGATCGCCACGCTCTGCGCACCGGAAAGGCGGATGGCCCCGCTTGCCAGCGCAGCAAGCGTCGTCTGCACGACCCAGCGATCCACCAGGGTCATCAGCCGGTAACGTTCGGCTGCCTGCATGAACTCGCCAGGCGCGGCAGCCCGGCCATGCTCGTCGCGCAGCCTGAGCAGCACCTCCAGCGCGGGACCGTCGGCGCCGCCCTCGCGCGCAGCGACGATCGGCTGTGCGTACAACTCGAACAACCCGTCGCGCAGCGCAGACTGCAGGCGCTGCAGCCATTGGATCTCGCCGCTGTGCCGGGCGACGGCTTCGTCGCGCGCCGAATAGACGTGCACGTGGCCGCCATCGCTCTGCTTGGCGACGTAGCAGGCCGAATCGGCAGCGCTCATCACGTCCTCGATACCGCCGCTCTCGCGACTCACCTCGACCAGCCCGACGCTCACGCCAATGCTGAATATCCGGTCCTTCCACACGAATCTGTAATCGTTCACGGACCGACACAGGTCGCTGGCGATCTGCCTTGCCTTCTGCAGCGGGCAGCTGAGCAGCAGGACGCCGAACTCGTCGCCACCAAGACGCGCCACCGTGTCCGAGTCGCGGACGGCGTCGCGCAGCAGCGAGGCCACTTCACGCAGCATGTTGTCGCCCGCGAGATGGCCGCAGGTGTCGTTGACGGCCTTGAACCGGTCGAGGTCGAGGTAGCACATGATGTGCGTCTGGGGTCCGCCACGGGTCGCCTCGATCGACTCGGCGAGGCGCCGCTCGAATTCACGCTTGTTGATCAGGCCGGTCAAGGCATCGTGACTGGCCTGGTAGGACATCTGCCTGGCCAGCCCACGCAGCTCGGTGACGTCGTGCAGCACGATCGCAACGCCGTTCACTTCGCCTCTCTCGGCGACGATCGGCGCCGCCGAAAGCTCGATACTCCGCTCCTCGCCGGTCGCGCGCGCGAGCATCAGGGCGCGCCTGCCCAGGCTGACCCGGCGGGCGGTCGTCATGCACTGCTTGACCGGATCGGCGAGCGGTCGCCGGTCATGCTCGTCCACGAAGGAAACGAGATCTGCCAGCTGCTTGTCCGTCGCATCCGCGCGCGAGACCCCCGTCAGCTCCTCGGCTACCCGGTTCACGAAATCGATTCGCCCGCGTGAGTCGGTCGTGATCAGCCCCTCCCCCAGGGAGTCCAGCGGCAGCTGGGCGCGGGCGGCCACCCGCGGCGTTTCCACCCCGGC
>JALHTE010000092.1 GCA_022865595.1 Steroidobacteraceae bacterium
GTACGGCCTCGGCCATCATTCGTCTGTGCTCCCGAGCCACCGAGATCGATCCCGACTACGCACGTGCGTGGGCGCTCAAGGCGCTTGGTCAGGCGCAGCTTCGTGAGCTGCGCGGCGGGAAAGCGGATAACGGACTGGCTGCAGCCGATCGGGCGCTCGAACTCGACGCCAACCTTGCCGAGGCCCATGCGATCAAAGCCACGATCCTGGCCGAGAGCGGCCGTTACGACGAGGCCGCCACCGAGATCGCGATGGCGCTGCGCCTCGACCCGGAGTCCTACGAGGTCAACCGGTCGGCAGGATATTTCAGCTTCAGACGGCAGCAGCTGGCGGACGCCATTCGCTATTTCGAGAAGGCCATGGCGCTCGTCGATACGGACTTCAATTCGGCGTGCATGTTGCTCACCTGTTACACGGCCATCGGTAATTTGGAGGCCACTCGGCGTGCCGCGCAACTCGCGCTCGAGCGTACCGAGGCAGCGCTGGCACACGACGCGAACAACGGAACCGTAACCGGGTACAGCGCCTATGCGCTCGCGGCGCTGGGCGAATCTGAGCGAGCCAGGCAGCGCATGAGTCGCGCGCTGTTGATCGAGCCTGACAACCTGAACATGCGCTACAACTTCGCATGTGCGCTGAGCGTGCACCTCAAGGAGACGCAGGCCGCAATCGACATGCTGGAGCCCGCGCTCGTCAATTTCGCCGGTGGCTTCCTGCAGCATGCCAAGGTCGATCCGGATCTCGATCCAGTCCGCGACGATCCGCGTTTCATGGCAATGCTCGCGGCGGCCGAGGCACGGATTGCGGCGGGTGACGGTAGCCCGGCAGCGTCGCCCGGATAGCACTCGACGTGACGGTCCGCAACCTGTGCGATCGGTACCGGCCGCGAGCATGGTCGATGCTGGCGCTGGTGGTGCTGCCGATGGTGTGCGCGGCGAGTCCCGCGGCCGACGCGCCGGACTCGGCAGCCTCTGCCTCGTTCACTGCAGATGGGCGAAACACCTTCGAGCAGCTGACGAGTCGCTACGAGTCTCTTTCGAGCGAACACGGCTGGCAGATGGAAACCGTCTACGCCTATCCCGGCACGGATGGGCTTGCGATCCGCGCCTGGCGAACTCCACGCCGCGGCGAGGCGACGTGGATTCTCGCCGGCATCCATGGCGAGGAACCGGCCGGACCGAATGCGATTGCGGCCCAACTTGCGAGCATCATTGAACTGGCCGCCTCCGGTGTTCCTGTGGTCGTGATCCCGCTCTGCAACCCGAAGGCCTATCGCAGCAACTGGCGCTACCCGAATACGCCGGAGCGGGACTGGCACAAGGGCGGGTACAGCGTCGGCGATGCGGAGTACCTGCTGCCCGACCTCGCGACCGGCGCGCAGCCTCGCGCGGCGGCAGCGCCCGGACCGGACACGCAGGCGTTGACGCAGTTCGTGCTGCAGCTCGCTGCATCCTATCCACCGCAGCTGGTGCTGGACCTGCACGAGGACGAACTCTCCACCGAAGGCGGCTACATCTACTCGCAGGGGAGACGGGCCGCGGATAACCCTGTCGGTGCCGAGGTGATCCGGTTGTTGCAATCGTCCGGTATTCCGATCCGTGAGTCCGGTCGCACGCGCTTCGGCGAACCGATCGTCGGCGGTGTGATCAGTCGGGATGATCAGGGACAACCGCTCCGCGACGGATCCATCGACGAACTGCTGGCGTCCAAGGAAGTATTCCGAAATGGCGCAAAGATCCAGGGCCCGGCGGCCAGGACCGTCATTGTCGTGGAGACTCCGGCCTTCGCGGGTTCGAAGTTCGACTTGCGCGTGGCCGCCCAGAGTGCGGTGATCGAGCAAGTCCAGGAACTGTGGCGCCTCAATTCAGCGATTCGCTGACAACGACAGCGCGCAGTAGCGATCGTCGTGGCGGCAAGATGGCGAACAGTCGGATTGGAGGCAGTGCTGGGCTGGGATGAAGACGGTCCTGTGGATCTCGACGCGGCGCGGGCGCGCTAGCCGGCTGGCACAGAAGCGGACATTTGCGAATGTCTCAGTTCGGCCAGGAGCGGACGCTCAACGAACTCAATACGATTATCCGCCGCTCAAATCCGAGGGCCGGGACGCTAGGGGTCGACCCCACGGCCCCGAATCGTCCGGTGCGCGGCCCCGTCCACAATTGACGGCGTCTAGGTACGGTGGTCCACTGCGGCCAATACGCAACGAGAGACTGGAGCGCTTGACACCCCGCAAAGACGGTTCCATGTCAGAGGTCTACGGCGCATCGTTGCAATTGGGTGCTGTGTGCGTCGATCAGTTGTAGTTACTGTAGCGGCTGCGATCCTTGTCGGCGGGTGCTATTCGCTGCAGATTCCTGAAGAGATTCGGGATTCCCCGCGACGTTCGATCTACGGCATTTCCTGCACTGAGCCTTACGCACTGACTATTGGTTGCGGGAAATCTTGGCTGACGACCATACAAGTCGAGATCGATGGGAACCGCTTTTACGTTGCATCGACCGCCGATGGCCACGTTGTGCTTATTGGCGACTCATTTGGCCACGCCGTCGCTTCCGCAGACCTGAGCTTTGTTACTCTCGGCTCTATCGACCCAGAAGCAAAAAGGCTCGCGAACGCGCTTAAAGTGGTGCAGCAACGCTTAGCGGCTGCTGCCATCAGGGTATTGCAGATTACGGTCATAACGAATTTTGGCGAAGTCGATGGTTACCTTGTAGAGACCGATGGTGACGCGATGACGGCATTGGGAGCGACCACTACCGGCCAATAGCTAAGCCATGCAACCTGCGACACTTGTTGTCACGCCGTTCGGCTCGGCAAGTCGAGTGGCTGCTGCATGGCAGTGCGGCAGGCCGCTTAGGGTCGTTATCAGCCATCCCAACGATACTTGGCCCTCGGTCAGCCCCGTCGTCGCCGCGTGATGGCGGCTCCCAGCGAGTCACTGCCATCCCCGCAGAGGGAAACGCCGGCACAAGGCCGGCGCTTCGTAATGAGTCAGTGTGTCTTTCAGTTCGACTTTCGCCTTCGACTGAACGAGAGAC
>JALHTE010000093.1 GCA_022865595.1 Steroidobacteraceae bacterium
GCACCTCGGCATTGACCAGGCGCTCGATCTCGCGAAGCTCGTCTGGCGTCACGGCAGAGTAGTGAGCGAAGTCGAAGCGCAGTCGCTCCGGCGACACCAGCGATCCTTTCTGCGCGACGTGGAGCCCAAGCACCTTGCGAAGTGCAGCGTGCAACAGGTGGGTCGCCGTGTGGTTGAGCCGAGTGGCCTGGCGCAGTTCGTGGTCGACTTCCGCGGTCACCTGCTCGCCGACGCGCAGGACGCCTGACTCGACCCGGCCGACATGCACGTGCGCCTTGCCGAGCTTCTGCGTGTCGGAGACGAGAAAACGCATCCCACCCGAGACCAGCACGCCCTGGTCACCGACCTGTCCGCCGCTCTCGGCGTAGAACGGAGTGGAGTCGAGCACCACCTGCCCTTCCTCGCCGGCTCGAAGCTGCTGCACGGCCTCGGTGCCGCGAAACACATTCACCACGCGACCGACGCCCTGCTCGCTTTCGTAACCGGTGAATTTCGTCTGGCCCTCGACCGTCATCCCGGCGCGAAGGTCCAGGCCGAACTTGCTCGCGGCCCGCGCACGGTTGCGCTGCTCGTTCATCGCTGCTTCGAAGCCGACCTCGTCTATGCTCAAGCCGCGCTCGCGCGCGATGTCGTTGGTGAGGTCCAGGGGGAATCCGAAGGTGTCGTACAGCCGGAAGACGGTTTCGCCCGGGATCTGCTTGCCGGAGAGCTTTTCGATCGCGCCGTCGAGCAGTGCCATGCCCTGCGCGAGGGTCTCCGCGAAACGCTCTTCTTCCTGCCTGAGTACCCGCTCGATGTGCGCGCGCTGTGCGTGGAGTTCCGGATAAGCGGCGCCCATTTCCTCGTCCAGCACCGGCACCAGCGCATGGAAGAAAGGCTCGCGCTGGCCGAGCATGAAGCCGTGCCGTATCGCGCGCCGGATGATGCGGCGGAGCACGTAGCCGCGGCCTTCGTTCGACGGAAGCACGCCGTCGGCGATCAGGAACGAACAGGCGCGTATGTGGTCGGCGATCACGCGCAGCGAACTCGACTTCGTGTCAGTCGTGCCGGTAAGCTTCGCCGCGGCGGCAATCAGGTGCCGGAACAGGTCGATGTCATAGTTGCTGTGCACGCCCTGCATCACTGCCGCGATGCGCTCGAGACCCATGCCGGTATCCACCGAGGGCTTCGGCAGCGGCGTCATCGTGCCGTCGGCCGAGCGGTCGTACTGCATGAACACCAGGTTCCAGATCTCGACGTAGCGGTCGCCGTCTTCGTCGGGCGAGCCCGGCGGTCCGCCCTCGATGCCGGGGCCGTGGTCGTAGAAGATCTCGCTGCACGGGCCGCAGGGACCGGTATCGCCCATCGACCAGAAATTCGACTTCATCCCCATGCGCGTGAGGCGGCCCGGGTCGACGCCGATTTCCTTCAGCCAGATCTCGGCGGCGCCGTCGTCCTCTTCATACACGGTGACCCACAGCCGCTCGGGCGGGATGCCGAGTGTGCCGGTCACGAAATCCCAGGCATAACGGATTGCTTCGCGCTTGAAATAGTCGCCGAAACTGAAATTGCCGAGCATCTCGAAAAACGTGTGGTGCCGGGCCGTGTAGCCGACGTTCTCGAGGTCGTTGTGCTTGCCGCCAGCCCGCACGCAGCGCTGCGAACTCGCCGCGCGCACGTAGCTGCGCTGGTCCTTGCCGAGGAACACGTCCTTGAACTGGACCATGCCGGCGTTGGTGAACAGCAGTGTCGGGTCGTTGCCCGGGACCAGCGAACTCGAGGGCACGACGGCGTGGCCGTGGCCCTTGAAGAAATCGAGGAACGCAGCACGCAACTCGGCGCTGCCCATCTGCTTTCGGGGTTCGCTCATCTTGCTCACGGTTCGGTGTCTTCGCCCGGGCCCAGTGCGGCCCGGATCTGCTCGGCGGAAAACCCGCGATATTGCAGGAATCGGCTTTGTCTTGCACGTTCTGGCCAGTCGGCCGGGCTGGCCGCCCCGAAACGCCTGCGGCGCGTTTCACGGGCAATGGCGGACCAGTCCTCGGCCGAGGCTTCAAGCGCCTCGTCGATGTCGGCGTCCGCCACGCCTCGCTCACGCAGTTCCATCCGGATGCGCACTGGCCCGTGGCCGCGCGCGGCCCGCTGCCGCACGAACTGCCCTGTGAATCGCTCCTCGGAGAGCAGGCGCTCGGCCACGAGCGCCTCCACCACGGCCGCGATCATCTCGACCGGATAGCCACGCCGCTCGAGTCGCGTGGCGAGTTCCACGCGGCCGAAATCCCGGCCCGCGAGCAGCGCGAGTGCCGCGACACGGACCGTGCGTTCGTCGGCCTCGGCGGCGGCCGTGTCAGGCTTCCTCGGTCGCCTCACCCTTAGCGGCCTCGCCCTTCTTCGCGACGACCAGCAGCTTGGCCCGGAGGGCACCCTCGATCTCGCGCGCCGTTTCCTTGTGCTGCTGCAGGTAAGTGCGCACGTTTTCCTTGCCCTGGCCGATGCGCTCACCGTTGTAGCTGTACCAGGAGCCGGACTTCTCGATCAGGTTGTGCAGCACGCCCAGCTCGATGATCTCGCCTTCGCGCGAAATCCCCTGCCCGTACATGATCTCGAACTCCGCCTCGCGGAACGGCGGCGCCACCTTGTTCTTGACGACCTTGACCCGCGTCTGATTGCCGATCACCTCGTCGGCCGACTTGATTGCGCCGATGCGACGGATGTCGAGACGCACCGAGGCATAGAACTTGAGCGCGTTGCCACCACTGGTCGTCTCGGGATTACCGAACATCACGCCGATCTTCATGCGGATCTGGTTGATGAACACGACGATGCTGTTCGAGCGTTTGATGTTACCGGTGAGCTTGCGCAGCGCCTGCGACATCAGGCGTGCCTGCAGGCCCATCTGCATCTCGCCCATCTCGCCCTCGATCTCGGCCTTCGGCGTGAGGGCCGCCACCGAGTCCACGACGATCATGTCGACCGCGCCGGAGCGCACCAGCATGTCGGTGATCTCGAGCGCCTGCTCGCCGTTGTCCGGCTGCGAGACGAGCAGCTCGTCGACGTTTACGCCGAGCTTTTCCGCGTAGGCTGGATCGAGCGCATGCTCCGCGTCTACGAAGGCCGCGGTACCACCCACTCGCTGCACTTCGGCGATCGCCGTGAGCGCCAGCGTGGTCTTGCCCGAGGATTCCGGGCCGTAGATTTCCACCACACGGCCTCGCGGAAGTCCGCCGACGCCGAGCGCGATGTCGAGACCCAGCGAACCCGTGGAAACGGCCTCCACGTCGTAGGTCGCGCCTGCGTCCCCGAGGCGCATCACCGAGCCCTTGCCGAACTGCTTCTCAATCTGTCCCAGTGCGGCCACCAGGGCCTTCTTGCGGTTGTCTTCCATTGCCTGTGCTCGCTTTGGGCCGGGGCCCTGTCAGAAGTTGATGTCCGGGGAGGGGCGCATTATTTCACAGCGACCACGCCCCCGCCGGGCGATAAATTCATGCAAATCACCAGTTACTGAGGGCAGTCTCGCCCCACGCAGGCTCATGGCATGAGCCCGGCTGATCCCGGCGACTCAACTGCCTGTCGGCCAGCAAGCGACCTCGATGTACCGGGCACCCTCAGGGCCGGTCACGGACTGTACCAGTGCGAACGCACTGACCGGCCAATGCAGCGACCACGCTGACATTTCACCGTCGGCCGGCGGCGGCGCTTGCCGAACCCGGCGCGCGAGCGTCACGTGCGGCTTGAAAGGCCGTGATTCCGGTGCAAATCCACGCATTCGCAACTGCGCCCTGAGCAGCTGCACCAGCGCAGCCAGCGGCCCTGGCGTCAGGCCGGCCGCCAGGCACAGGACCTGCGGCCGCTTCCAGTGCTGCAGCCGGTCGAATTCCAGTTCGCAGGCGAAGGCCTCGCGGGCCGCTGTCGCAGCCGAATCCAGCACGCCCTGCAGGCGCGGTTCGGGTACGTCGCCCAGGAATTCGAGCGTTACGTGCCATTGATCCGGGCGCTGTGGCCGGCCAGTGCCCGCGGGGACAAATTCGCGCACGGCCTCTGCGAGACGGGCACGCGTCGCGTCGTCCGGCCAGATCGCGAAGAACAACCGCCTCACCGACTCCTGCCGCATCGCGAGCGCACCGGCCTCCCTGGTCACGCCTCCAGCACACCGGCCAGGGCGCGCATCACCGCCTGGCGGCGCACGGCTTCCCGGTCGCCTTCGAAGACCTGGACCTCAGCCCGGATTTCGCGCTGATCGCCCCGGTCGAAGGCCCAGGCGAACCAGATCGTCCCGACGGGCTTGCCCGGCATCCCCCCGTCCGGTCCCGCAATTCCGCTCACTGCGAGCGCTACGTCGCTGTCGAAGCGATCCAGTGCTCCGTAGGCCATCTCCCGAACCGTGGCCTCGCTGACGGCGCCGGCACGCCTGATGGTGTCCGCGCCGACCCCAAGGATCCTCTCCTTGGCCTTGTTCGAATAGGTAACGACGCCGCCTTCGAACCACCCGCTGCTGCCAGGCAGGTCAGTGCAGGCCTTGGCCACCCAGCCGCCGGTGCAGGACTCGGCGACGGACAGCGTCAGGCCGGCATCCAGGAGGCATTTGGCGACCCGGGCGGCCTGTGCCCTGATTTCGGCGTCAATTGGGGATGTCATGCGAATGATTCTAGTCGCCTCTGGACAGCGCCGGGGGCGTGTCCTACCGTGTGCAGCCGACCCTCAGTCAGGAAGGCCCCCCATGAGACTCGCCCCGTTGGCCCTCGCGCTTTTCGTCACATCACTCCCACTCGCATCGTCGGCCCAGAACGCCGTACCAGACACCGTCCCCACCGCGGACGAGCAGATCCTGCTCAACAGGGTGATGAACGACAAGCGGTCCGTCTATGCGCACAACCTCAACATGACAGAGGCCGAAAGCAAGGCTTTCTGGCCCATCTACGACGAGTATGAGGCCAGGGTTAAGAAGCTCAATGATCGCTTCCTCGCGCTGGTCAACGAGTTCGCCGAGAAATACGACACGCTGACGGACAAGGACGCCAAGTCGATGCTCGACGAGAAGATGGCGATCGAAGCAAAACGCATGGCGCTCAAGCAGGAATACACGAAGAAGATCGAGCGCGTGCTGCCGCCGGTGAAGGCGCTGCGCTACTCACAGCTCGAGACGCGCATCGAGCTCCTGGTGCGACGCAACATATACGGACTGATCCCGCTCGCGCGCTGAATCGACCAGCCGTGCCGACCGTCGAATCTCGAGATAATCAACCGGAGCCCTGACCCATGAAGAAGATCCTGATCGCCCTGGCAGCCGTCGCCACACTCGGCGCCAACCAGGGCGCACTCGCCCAGACGTCTGGCGAAATCAACATGTCTGACCAGGAACAACTGCTGATCGCACAGATCCAGGGAGACAAGCGCACCATCGTGTTGCAGACGCTCCAGCTGACTGACGCGGAGGTACAGGTCTTCACGCCGATCTTCGACAAGTACCAGGCCGAGATGAAGAAGCTGGCCACGCGCTACAGCGACGTGCTGAACAAGTTCGCGTCGAACTACGACTCGATGACCGATGACGCGGCGGAGGACATCCTCAAGGAAGCGTTCAAGGTTCGAGAGGATCGCGACGAGGTATTGAAGGACTACGCCAAGCGCATGGGCAAGAAGTTGCCCGCAACCAAAGTGCTGCGCTGGGTGCAGATCGAAAACAAGATGACCGCACTGCTCGACTGGCAGATGGCGCAGATCATTCCGCTCTCCAGGTAGGAGGCGACACTAGATGCATAGTTTCCCGAGCAAACGACTGGTTGCGCTTGCAGCCGTGGCACTGCTGGCCGGGTGCACGTCCACGCCGTCGGTGCGTTCCGATTACGACAAGAGCGCTGACTTCGGCAGTTTCCGCAGCTTCGGTTTCGTCGACCAGGGCGGCGAGGCCAAGTCGCTGGCGATCCAGACACTCGAGACGGCGGCGACCCGCGAGATGGAAGCCAGGGGCTACAAGCTTGCGGCCGAGCCGGACCTGCTGGTGCACTTCACCGGTAAGCTCGAGGACAGGGCCGACGTGCAGTCCGTCCCGGGACCCATGTACGGACCGGCCTGGGGCTACGGTGGCTGGTACGGCGCACCATACGGCGGCTGGGCTTATTCTGCGCCGCAGGTCACAACCCGGCATTACAAGGTCGGCACGCTGGTCATGGATATCGTCGATCGCGCAAAGCGGCAGGTCGTGTTCCAGGCCGGCATGGAAAAGACCGTAACCAACAAGATGTTGGACAATCAGGATAAGGTGCTCAACGCCGCCGTCGCCAACATGTTCGCGACCTACCCGTTCGTCGCCGGGCAGTCCGCACCGGTCGCGTTGCCGGACAAGAAGTAAAACCGCTATTTCTCAAATAGCGCCAGCCTTCGCAAGGGGGCTGGCGTTTTCTTTCGCGTAACATTGTCGGCCAGATGAACGCCCCGGACCTCTCCTCGCACACGCCCATGATGCAGCAATACCTGCGCATCAAGGCGCAGTACCCGGACGTGCTGGTCTTCTACCGGATGGGCGACTTTTACGAGCTA
>JALHTE010000008.1 GCA_022865595.1 Steroidobacteraceae bacterium
AACGGCAGGTTGCACAGCAGCGCCGTCGCCCCGACTTCCATCGCAGTGAAACCGATCGGGGCGTACATGCGGAAGCGGAGCGCCCCGGCACTCAACATCGCCTGGCCCACGGCGTGCCCGAGCGGAAAGGTAATGAGCGCGGTGATCATCGGCCTCGCCTTGCCGATGTTGTGCTTCACGTACCTCACCACGAGGATCTCGTAGAGCGAGAGCATGAACAGTGCGCCGAATGCGCAGGCGGCGGCGACCAGCAGCGTCTCGATCGGAACCCTGCGCATGTTGTCCAAAACTTCCGCGAGACTGATGCGCTGGAACGTCCGGTACAGCACCAAGGCCGCGAGGCCTGCGATCAGCACGCTCGCACCGATGCCGATGGTGGCCTTGATCCGGCTGCGACGCGGGTTGCTCATCCGTGGATTCTAGATGGGTCGCCCAACCGGCAGGGCGCAACCGGAGGTGATCGTCTTAAAGAGAATGATTCTCATTGACAAGATCCACCGCAGACTGGCGGAACGCAAGCGCGCGAAAGGTGTCTCACATCGGGTGACCGCGTAGAATTGACCGTAACGGCAGCCTGGAGACGGCCGGACCGTCGGCGCCACGCCACCCCCCGAACTGCAACCGTCAGGAGAGAGAGACTATGTCCGAGAAGACTTACCCGAGGCGCACGCTGCTCAAGGGTGCATTGCTGGGCGTGGCTGCGGTGCCGGTCACCGCGCTGCTCGGCCGCGCCGAAGCCGCTGCGGGCCCGGTCGATCCGAGCGAGCCGCAGGCCAAGAGCCTGGGCTACATTACAGACGCGACCAAGGTCGACGCAAAGGCGAACCCGAACTTCTAGCCGGGCCAGCACTGCGCCAACTGCCTGCAGGCGCCGAGCGCCAAGCCCGGCGAGGCCATGGTCGCCTGCAACATCTTCGCGGGCCGCATGGTCGCCGCGAATGGCTGGTGCAAGGTCTACGTGAAACGCCCGTAATCGCCAGGGCTTCCTGCGACAAGGACGGCGCATCCGGGTCACCGGCTGCGCCGTTTCTTTTTACCCCTTGATGGACGACGTCTTCGACCGCTTCTTCGCCGACGGGTACCGGCGCCTGCCACGCCAGATTCAGGTGCAGTGACCGGGACGCACCCTATAATCCGCGTGGTAACCCCACGCGGATTTCTCCAATGAACGTCTCCAAGGCTACGGCCGACCTGTGTGATGCGCATCCCGACGCGGCGCAAGCCTGCGAGCCTGTATTCCTGCTGTTCGGTGGCCGGCGTGCGTTCAGCGGGCCGGTAAGCACCGTGCGCTGCTTCGAGGACAACTCGCGCGTCAAGGAAGCCGTAGAGAGTCCGGGAGACGGCCGGGTGCTGGTCGTGGACGGTGGCGGATCGAGGCGCTGCGCGCTGTTCGGCGGAAACCTCGGCGTGGCCGCGGTGAAGAACGGCTGGGCCGGCGTCATCATCAATGGCTGCATTCGCGATTCAGTGGAACTCGACCAGCTCGACCTTGGAATCCGGGCGCTGGGTACCATGCCGCTGCGCAGCGTCAAACGCGGCGAGGGCGAGCGCGACGTTCCGGTACGTCTTGCGGGCGCGAGCTTCCGGCCGGGTGACTTCGTCTACGCAGACGACGACGGAGTAGTTGTCGCCCACGGCCCGCTCGCCTGAGGACCAGGTCCATGCCTAGAACCGTCAACTGCCTGTACCTGAAGCGCGAAGCCGAAGGCCTCGACCGCGTCCCGTACCCCGGGCCGCTCGGCCAGCGCATTTACGAGGGAATATCCAAGGAAGCCTGGGCCGCATGGGTCCGGCACCAGACGATGCTGCTCAATGAATACCGCCTTTCCCCGATCGACCCGAAGGCGCGCAAGTTCCTGGTCGAGGAGATGGAGAAATTCCTGTTCGGCGGCGGTTCGCAGGCGCCGGACGGATTCGTCAAGCCCGACGCGTAGACCGGGCGTCGGGTCAGTTCCGGATGCGCGTGCCTGCGTGCCAGGCAAGCAGCAGCCATGACAGCATCAGCGCCGTCCCGCCGGCCGGAGCAACTTCCAGCACCATGCGCGGCGCGCCGGCCGTAGCCAGGTAGATCGAGCCTGAAAACAGCGCCATCCCGAGTGCCATCAGGCGCGCCGACCAGCGCAGTTGTGCGGTGACGCTCGTCGACCATCCGAGCACGCCCAACAGGACCAGGCCCAGTGCGTGGAGCAACTGGTACAGCACAGCCGTCTCGTAGCTGGCCAGGTCGTGCGACGAAACGCGATCAGCGACCAGGTGCGTGCCCAGTGCGCCCAGCACCAGCCCGCCGAACATCAGGACCGAGCCTGCCACGATGCAACCGCGGGCGAAGGCCTGAGCCGAGTCCCGATCGGGCTGCATGAAATGTGTTCCTCTCAGACGCGATCGTCGCGGGCGCTACCGCCCGCGACGATCGCTTCTTCTTCTGCTCGGTCGCCCTGGATTACTTCTCGACCTTCTCGAGATTGATCGCCAGCGACTCACTGTAGGTCACCGCGACGACATCGCCCGGGATCAGCTTCGCGAGCTTGGCCTGCGCCGTCGGATCCTGGACCGTGATCGACTTGGTGATACCGCCCGCCGTGGTCCCCCACAGGAGGTGGGTTTCAGTATTGTAGGCGTCGATCTTGAAATAGCTGGTCACCTGGCGACCAACTTCGCCGCCGGTCGCGGTGCGCTCCGCGCTTTCCGACACGCCCTGCGGCTTCTCGCCCTTGGGCACGACCTGGAAGGCCAGCGACTCGGTATAGGTCACCGCGACGACATCGCCGAGCTTGACCTGGTCGAGGTGCTTCACGGCATCGCCCGCCTGGACCTCGAACAGCTTGCCGCCCTCGCCTTCCAGCGTGACCATGCGCGTCGCCTGGTCGATGGCTACCACGGTCGCCTTCAACTGCACCGAGGCGCTCTTGGTCAGGGGCTTGTCGGTCGCCATCGCCGCGGCGGGCAGCGTGAGGGCTGCCGCCAGAATCGTCGCCAAAATCTTCCTGCTGAACATATACGTTCCTCTGCTTTGAAATACTGGATGTGCCGGCAAGGTCCCTGGCCGGCTTCCCATGATAACCCGGCAAGACCCATGGCCGCTCAGGTCGCCGCCTCGGCCCGCTGAATCCGGGCAATCAGGGTCGCAATCGGCTTAGGCAGCCCGACTTTCATCGGGTCGCGCAGGTCGTACCAGCGGTAGCGATCGACGTCCCTGAGCGCAGCGGACCTGCCCATGCAGCGCACCAGCAGCGGCCTCATCTCGTAGTCGAAGTGACTGAACGCGTGCCGGATCACCTCGCCAGGCAGGGCCGTCGCACCGGCGGACAGGTTCTCGCGGCACCACTGGTCCGCGTGGGCACGCGTCGGGAATTCGGGCAGGCCCCAAAGGCCGCCCCAGATGCCCGCTGGCGGTCGCCGCTCCAGAAGCACCTTGTGCTCTCCGCGCATCGCCATGACCAGCCACGCAGCGCGCTGCGGGCGGCTCGCGCGCGGCCGGGGCGAGGGCAACTCCGATTGCGTCCCCTCCAGTCGTGCCACGCAATCGTCGGCGACCGGGCAGAGCAGGCAGGCAGGACGCGCCCGGGTACAGACAGTCGCACCGAGGTCCATGATGCCCTGCGTGTAGTCCGCGATCCTCTCACCGGGCGTGCACGCCTCGGCGATCGACCAGAGCTTCCTCTCCACCGACGGCTCGCCCGGATTTCCCGCCACGCCGAAGCGGCGGGCGAGCACACGCTTTACGTTGCCGTCGAGAATCGCGTAGCGCCGGCCGCTGGACAGCGCCAGGATCGCCCCCGCAGTCGAGCGCCCGATGCCTGGCAGCCGCATGACCTGCTCCAGTTCCTCCGGAAACCGGCCGCCGCACTCGCGCACGACCGACTGTGCCGCGCGGTGCAGGTTCCGCGCCCGGGCGTAGTAGCCGAGTCCCGACCAGAGGTGCAGCACTTCATCGAGCGGCGCCTCCGCGAGCGCGTCGACGTCCGGGAACCGTTCCATGAACCTGAGGTAGTACGGAATCGCGGTCGCGACCTGCGTCTGCTGCAGCATGATTTCCGAGACCCAGACGCGGTAGGCAGTCGGATTCACCTGCCAGGGAAGGTCCCTGCGGCCGTTCGCGTCGAACCACTCGAGCAGCGCGCCCGCGAACCGGGAGGCCCGCTCGGGTTCTGCAGCACTGGAGCTGGAAGCTGCAGTATCGTCGGTCACTGGCAGACGATCGGCGTGTCCTTGCCGGCGAGACAGCCGTCGGGGAAGCCGTATTGCTTCCAGTAGTCCAGCAATCCGACGCGCTCCGCGAGTTGCCCGAACCGCGGATCCCTGCGCATCGCCGATCCTTCCACCGTCCAGGCCATCGCAAGTCCCCACTCCTGCATCCACGCCAGGCGATTCTCGTCCAGCGTCTGGAACATGATCTGGTACGCCTGGTCCACGTCGCCCAACTGCAGGTAGGAGCCAACCAGCTTGGACTGCGGCACGCTCGCCGGGTCAATCGTCTTCATTGCGGCGATCAGCGCCGGTCGCAGGGCCGGATTCGCCAACGCATTGACGTAATCGCCCGCCCTGGCCTTCATCAACGGCGGGAGATGTTCCTCCTGGCCGACCAGCCTGCGCGCCTCGTCCCACTGGCCACGCCGGACGGCGACGGTCGTCTCGACGTCGTAGCTCTTCCTGCCCAGGCCCAGCTCCGTGGCCAGTTTCGTGTAGCGCAGCGCCGCGTCGTCGTCGCCCTTCATCAGGTAGGCATTCGCCAGGTTGGCTGCGAGGATCGGCGACGTCGGGTCGAGTTCCTGCGCCTTCTTCGCCTGCGCCAGTGCCGCATCGAGCCGGCCGACGTTCATCAGCAGGATCGAGTACCACTGGTGCGGTGTCGGCTCGTTCGGCTCCAGCGATATCGCGAAAAAGAATCCCGACTCCGCGTCGAGCAGGTCACCGCGGTCCGCGTTGATCTGGGCGAGCACCGCGTGCGCCTCGCCGATGTTGGGATCGATGGCCAGCGCCTGCCGGGCCGCGGTCTCCGCCAGCTCGAAGAACTTCTGCTGGTCGTCGTCCTCGGTGTAGCCGGGCATGACGACGTAGGCCGACGCGAGCGCGGCGTGTGCGCGCGCGAATGCAGGATCACGCGCAACGGCCTGCTGGAAGAATTCTATTGCGTGCTTCAGGTTGTCCTCGCCGCGCAGTTTCCAGACCGCTCGACCCTGCAGGTAGAGCTGGTACGCCTCCACGTTCTGGGTCGGAACCTGCTGCCGCAGCGCGGCCTGCTGGTCGGCGGGCGCGAGCTCGATCCGCAAGCGGTCAACAATCGCCTTCGCAATCTCGTCCTGGACCTGGAAGATGTCGGCGAGCTTGCGGTCGAAGGTTTCGGACCACAGGTGAAATCCGGTGCTGGTGTCTATGAGCTGCGCGGTAATGCGCACCTGGTCGCCCGCCTGGCGCACGCTGCCCTCGAGCACTGTCTCGACGCCGAGTTCCTTGCCAATCTGGCGGACGTCGATCTCGCGCCCCTTGTAGGCGAACGAGGAAGTGCGCGCCGCGACCTGCAGGCCCGGGACCCGCGCGAGCAGGTTCAGCAACTCCTCGGACATGCCGTCGCTGAAGTAGTCTTTCGATGGATCACCGCTCAAGTTCGTGAACGGCATCACCGCGACGGACTGTCGCGGCTCGCCGGCCTGCGCCCGGCCGAGCCCGCGTTCGTAGAGCACGTAGCCGAGCGCCGCCATGCAGACAAAGACGGCAAGTCCGAACGCGGCCCTGACCTTGACCCGCGCAACCGCGGCCTCCTGGGGTAGCGGCTCCGTGCGGTGGATGCCTTCCGGCCCGACGTCGAAGATCCAGGCGAGGATCATCGAGATCGGGAACCCGACCAGCAGGAAGACGACGACGAAGGTCATCGCCCATTCGGGCACGTGCAGCGCGGGGAACACGACAGAGCTGGCCTCGGTCACGCCCCAGGCGATGGCGCCGTAGGCGATGGCCACCTTGCCGACGCGACGGCGCTTCAGTTCCGCAAAAAAGGCCATGATCGTCCCGGAATTTCACCCCACCGGGGCCGGCGTTCCCAACTGAACGGCCCCGGGATCAATGAGACACGGTCCCGACGTCGATGTTCCGTCGGCAGCCCATTGTCCACGATTTCGCAGCGATCGCGAGTCCGGGCTGCTATTTGCGGCAGAGCTTGATGTCGCCGTTCAGCGACTTGATGCGGACCCGGGAGGACGCCTTGCCCTCGCTGAAGCGCAGTTCCTTGCCCGGCGTGTATTCGCTGGTGGAAACCGGCTTCGGGCCGAAGCAGTTACGGATGTCGCCGCTGAAGGTCGAGATGTCGTACTCCGCCTCCACGTCGCCAAACAGGTTCAAACGAACGTCGCCTGAAATGGTCTCGGCGTCGAACTTGCCGTCGCCCGCCAGTCGCATCGCCATCACCAGGTCACCACTGGTCGAGCGCACGCGCGAACGCTCGGTGACACCGAGGCCGAGCAACACGTCGCCGCTCACGGTGCTTGCGTTGACTTCGCCGGCCACCTTGAGCGCTTTCACATCGCCGCTCACCGTCGTGATCCCGATCAGTCCCTTCTTGCCGGAGCCGTCGATTGCGACGTCCCCGCTCACGCTCTTGCACTCGACGTCCTCGCTGCCCGCGACCGTGCGAATGTCGCCGCTGACCGACTGCAGGCGCTGGGCGCCTGCCACGCCCTGGGCCGTGATGTCCGCGCTGATCGTGTTCACCGACAGGCTGCTGCCCGCCGGCACGCGGATCACGAGGTCGGTATCGTCGACGTTGTGGGCATTCTTCGGCAGGATCACCTTGATCCGGGTCACCTTGTCCTGCGTGATGAAATCAAGGCGCTCTGTGCCGTCGCCAAGCGTGCCGGTGACCTCGACCTGGTTGCCGTCCCATCCGGTGACCGAGACCGTCCCGGAAATGTTCGACACCTCGACCGAGCCAGACGGGTCGGCTGCGGCGCTCTCGTTGATCGGCGTTCCCGCAAGGGACGCCGGGCTCGCCGCAAGCAACATGGCAGCGGCCAGCGGCCAGCTGGATCGTGCCGAACGAAGGATTGTAGAGGTCGTCATAGCCGTATGTTCTCCTGCTGCGCCGGCACAGAGGTGGTGGCGCCTGTCCTGGTCAACTGGTTCACGCTCGCGATCACGCCGAGCTCGTCCTGGTAGGTATTCAGCAACAGCTCCTCGAGCAACGGATCGCCTGGCTGCCGCGCCAGCGCCGCGTTGATTTCATCTGCCGCGCGGCGCATCTCGGCCAGGTTCGCCAGGAGCTTCTGGCGGGCCGGCTCCGGCATGGTGGACATCCGCTGCTCGAGGTCCGTCGCGAGTTCCTGGCGTGCCGACTCATACCCTGCCCCGAGGCCGCTCGGCTGCCCGAACGCCGCCCGAACGACCGGCACCGCCGGCGCCGTGGCCTGCGCGGTCGGCGAATCCCCGCGGCGCAGCAGGCTTGCAGTAATGAGCGAGGA
>JALHTE010000094.1 GCA_022865595.1 Steroidobacteraceae bacterium
CAAAAGTATCGAGAGGATCGACAGGCGCTGATCGTGCGTGACGGCGGCAGTCACGCCCACGAGGATCGGGCCCACGATCGCCGAGGCCTTGCCCATCATGTTGTAGAAGCCGAAGAATTCCGACGACTTGCCTGCGGGCACCAGGCGGCCGTAGTAGCTTCGGCTCAAGGACTGGATACCGCCCTGCACCAGCCCGATCACGACGGCGAGCAGGAAGAAATCGGAGACGTCATCGACGAAATACGCGAAGCAAGTGGCCCCGATGTACACGGCGAGTGCGAGGAAGATGCCGTTGAGCGCACCGATCCGGCGCCCAAGCCAGCCGTAGGCGAGCGCGGCGGGAAATCCCACGAACTGCGTCAGCAACAGCGCCTTGATCAGGCCGCCCTGGTCCAGCCCGAGCGACATCCCGTAGTCGATCGCCATCTTGATGATCGTGTTCACACCGTCGATGTACAGGACGTACGCGATCAGGAACAGCATCAGGGACCTGTATTGGCGGATCGCGCCGAGCGTCGTGCGTAACTCGCGCAGGCCGAGGCGCACGGCTTCACGGGCACTGACGGCTGTCCGCTCCGACGATTTTTCGTGCACGAAGAACACGCACGGCAGCGCGAACACGAACCACCAGATGCCGGTCATGACGAACGACATGCGCACGGCCTCGGTCGCGTCGGCCAGCCCGAACAGCGCGGGTTGCAGCGTCATCAGCACGTTGACGGCAAACAGCAGTCCGCCGCCGAGGTACCCGAGGGCATAGCCGAAACCCGAGACGACGTCGTACTCGTCGGGCTCGGCCACGTGCAGCAACAGCGAGTCGTTGAAGACGATGCCGCCCCAGAACCCGAGCGAGGCAGCGATGTAGAGCGCGGCCGCGCCCAGCCAGTGACCCTGCGCGACCAACGCAAGCCCGGCCGTGGCCGAGGCGCCCAGCACCGTGCACATCAGCAGCAGCCGCACGCGCGAACTGCTGCGGTCTGCAATCGCGCCGAGGACGGGCGCCAGCAGCGCGACGATCAGGCTCGCAATGCCGCTGGTGACGCCGAGCCGGAACGTGCTCTCGGTGGCGACGACGCCTGCGTTCCAGTACTGCTTGAAAAAGACCGGGAAAAAGCCCGCCATGACCGTCGTCGCAAACGCGGAATTGGCCCAGTCGTAGAACGCCCAGGACAGGACCGGCCGGCGGCGCAGGACGGCCTTGCTGGTCACTCCTCGCTCACGCCGCGCTCGCCAGGTGCTCGCGCGTTTCGCGGAAGGTGACATCGGGCCAGCGCTCGAGCGTCAGCTGCAGGTTGACGCGGGTCGGCGCGAGGTAGACCAGCGCGCCGGAATGATCGAGCGCGAGGTTGTCGTAGGCCTTGTCGCGGAACTCCGCGAGCTTCTTCGGGTCCTGGCAGTACACCCAGCGCGCGGTGTAGACACTGATGGCGTCCCAGCTGGCCTGCACCGAGTATTCGTCCTGCAGGCGGAACGCGACGACGTCGAACTGCAGCTGGCCGACGGCGCCCAGGATCAGGTC
>JALHTE010000095.1 GCA_022865595.1 Steroidobacteraceae bacterium
ATCCGAGAGCTGGAGACCTGCGGAACGCTCCGCGTGCTTGGACGCGGGGACTACCAAGTGCTTGACGGAGACGCGCTGCTCCGCCTGTGGGTCGACGCCCACGCCGCGAAGCTGGGGCCCGCTCTACTGCTCGGACGATACGCAACGGCTGTCGACTCCGATTTCGGCTTTCTCATCCAGCAGGCAAGAGCCGAACTCGCTGGCGATGTGGTCATTGGCGGCGAGGTTGCGGCGGACATGCTAACGCAGCACTTGCGGCCCGGCCTCCTGCGACTCTACTTGCCCGAGGATCGCGCAGGCGACGTCCGTCGCAAGCTGAGGCTAGCACCGTCAGAACACGGGACAGTTGAGCTCTGTGCGCTCTACTCACCGGAGATCGCGGGAACAGAGCCGATCCTCGGCGTTCCCGTCGTCGATCCTGTGTTCGTCTACGCCGAGCTGATGGCGGACGGCGCCAGCAGGTTGGCAGAGACAGCCGTGCGGCTCCGCCAGAAGCATCTCGCTTGGACGCTCTAAGGGCTCTGGGGCGACCGCTCGTCGCCAATATGCTTCGCTTTCCGAGATCATCGAGGGCACCGGCCTGCCGTTTGCCGTCATCGGGGCATCGGCGTTCCTCCTTCATGGCGTTGATCTGCGTCGCACGACGCGCGATCTCGATCTGGCTGTCGCGATCGAGGGTGGTCTCACGGCAGTTCGGCAGCTCCTGCTGAATGCAGGCCTCTCAAGTACTGGGGTCGAGCATCGATTCCGAGCGCTCGATGGGAGCGAGATTGACGTCTTGGCGATCGATCCAGCCCGGTCTCCCGAACATGAGATCCTGCCAGCTGACGGGGAGGTGATCCGCGCCGTCAGCTTGCCGGAGGGCTTGCGGCAACCCGTCGAGATCGAAGTTGCTGAACACTGGGTGCCTGTCGTACATCTCGCGCTGCTCATCGCTATGAAGCTTGTCAGTGCGAGTTCGAACAACCGGCCACACGATCTCGAAGACGCATGCGCGGCGATGGCCGTCTACGAACAATCGGGAAGCCGGCGGTATGAGATCGACTACGAACGATTTGGGGAGGCGAGCTACGAGACCGCAGGAGCCCTACTCGCAGGACTCGATTCCGCCGAGATGATCGAAGCCCCAACGCGGCATGCCATCGACGTGGCCATCGCTCAGCACCTCGCGGCCACGCAATTGACGGATCGATACGCAGACGGTCCGGCTCGCCGGAAGCTGGTGCTGGCGTTCCGCACAGGACTCAGTTCTTCGCTGAAACCTAGGAGAGACTGATGCTCTACGGACTCCTGGCTGCGGCGCTGTTCGGGGTCAGCGCACCGCTGTCGAAGCTGCTGCTTGAAAACGTTGACCCGCTGCCGCTGGCAGGACTCCTCTATCTGGGTGCAGGCGCCGCGCTCGGGCTGCTCCTGATCGCATCGCAGGCACTCGGGCGCGGTGAAGCGGAAGCTCGGTTGGAGCGACGCGACATCGGGTGGCTGGTCAGCGCGATTCTCGCCGGAGGCGTGGCCGGACCGATCCTTCTCTTGCTCGGACTCCAACGAACGCCGGCGGCCACGGCAGCACTGCTTCTCAACTTCGAAGTCGTGGCCAC
>JALHTE010000096.1 GCA_022865595.1 Steroidobacteraceae bacterium
GCCCGTTCTGGGCGGCCCGGATAGCGCAGGGATAACCGGCAGGGCCGGCACCGATCACGATTACGTCATAGCTGGTGTCGGACATCTGGGCTCCTTATACCTGCAGCAATAGGCGCGCCGGGTCTTCCAGCGCGTCTTTCACGGCGACCAGGAACTGTACCGCCTCGCGGCCGTCGATAAGCCGATGATCGTAGCTCATCGCCAGGTACATCATCGGGCGCACCACGACCTGGTCGTCCACTACGACGGGACGCTGCTGGATCTTGTGCATGCCGAGGATCGCGCTCTGCGGCATGTTCAGGATCGGCGTCGAGAGCAGCGAGCCGAACACGCCGCCGTTGGTGATAGTGAACGTGCCGCCGGTCAGGTCCTCGATGGTCAGTGACCCTTCCCGCGCGCGGTTCGCGTAGGACACCACCGACTGCTCAATCCCTCCGAAACTCATCATGTCCGCATCGCGCAGCACCGGGACGACCAGCCCCCGGTCGGTGGAGACCGCGACGCCGATGTCGTAGTACTCGTGGTAGACAATGTCGCTGCCGTCCACGGATGCATTGACCGCCGGGTAGCGGCGCAGCCCCTCGATGCAGGCCTTGACGAAGAACGACATGAACCCGAGGCGCGCGCCATGCACCTTTTCGAAGCGCTCCTTGTAGCGGGCGCGCAGTTCGTTGACGGCCGTGAGGTCCACCTCGTTGAACGTGGTCAGCATCGCCGCGGTGGCCTGGGCCTGTACCAGCCTCTCGGCAATGCGCGCTCGCAGTCGCGTCATCGGCACGCGCCTCTCGGCGCGCGGTCCGGCAGTGCCCGCCGCAGCGCTCGCCGAACCGGCTGACGTCGCGGCCGACTCGCGGCCCGTCAGGTGCGAGAGTACGTCGCCCTTGGTGATCCGACCGTCGCGGCCGCTGCCCGGAATCGCCCCGGCGTCCAGCTTGTGTTCCTCGACCAGCCGGCGGACCGAAGGCGCGAGCTTCTCGCCAACAGTCGGCGCGCCCCGCCCCGCCGCGGACTTCTCTGCAGACGCGTCGGATTTCCTCGCCCCGGCATCGGACTTCGCCGCGGCGCCTTCGTCGGCAGCGGTAGTTGCTTTCCCGGCCGCGACGCCGGCGGCGGCGCCCTCCTCCAGCAGCGCCAGCAACTGGCCACTGGTCACTGTGGCGCCGTCCTTGACCTTCAATTCAGCAATGACGCCGGAAGCGGGTGCGGGCACCTCGAGCACGACCTTGTCGGTCTCGAGATCGACGAGGTTCTCGTCGCGGGCCACGGCGTCGCCCGGCTTCTTGTGCCAGGCAACCAGCGTCGCGTCGGCGACCGACTCAGGCAGCTGGGGTACGCGCACTTCGATCGTCATGATTTCTTCCTGGTGGCGGCTTTGCGCAGGCTGCGCGGCGGTGGTGCTACTTCTTCAATGGTATGGGCGACGAGCGCGGCACGCACTAGGCCGTGCTGCTGCTCCGCGTGGACCTGTGGAATTCCGGTAGCTGGCGCTGCCGACGGCCCACGGCTGCTGCACATGAGTTCCTGCTTCGGGCCGAGCTTCTCCTGCAGGCGGTGCCGTATCTGGAACCAGGCTCCCTGGTTCTGCGGCTCTTCCTGGCACCAGACGACCTCGCGGGCGTTCGGGTACCGGCGCAGGACGATTTCGTACTCGTCGCTGGGGAAAGGATAGAGCTGCTCGATCCGCACGATCGCCACGTCGCGCCTCTCGTCGGCGCGGCGCGCCTCGAGCAGGTCGAAGTACACCTTGCCGGAGCAGAACACCACGCGGCCCACCTTTTCGGCACGCAGGTCGTCGATTTCGTCAACGACCTCCTGGAAGAAACCTTTCGACAGGTCTTCGAGTGGCGACACCGACAGCTTGTGGCGCAGCAGGCTCTTCGGCGTCATTACGACCAGCGGCTTGCGGAAATCGCGCAGCATCTGACGCCGCAGCATGTGGAACATCTGCGCCGGGGTCGAGGGCACGCAGACGATCATGTTGTGTTCGGCGCACAGCTGCAGGAATCGCTCCAGCCGTGCCGAGGAATGTTCCGGCCCCTGCCCCTCGAAGCCGTGCGGCAGGAACATCGTGAGCCCGCAGTAGCGGCCCCACTTCGTCTCGCCGGAGGCAATGAACTGGTCGATGATGACCTGCGCGCCGTTTACGAAGTCGCCGAACTGCGCTTCCCAGATGACGAGGCAGTTGGGATCCGTGGTCGAGTAGCCATACTCGAAGCCGAGAACCGCCTCCTCCGACAGCAGCGAATCCGTCACACGGAATCGCGGCTGGCCCGCCTTCAGGTGGCGGAGCGGAATGTAGGCAGCGCCGGTCTTCTGGTCGTGCCCGACCGCGTGGCGGTGGAAGAACGTGCCGCGCCCGCTGTCCTGCCCGGTCAGGCGAATCTCGTAGCCCTCGTCGAGCAGCGTCGCGTACGCCAGCATCTCGGCGAATCCCCAGTCCAGCATCACCTGGCCGGCAGCCATCTTCCGCCTCTCGTCCATGATTCTCTGCACCTGCCGGTGCAGCACGAACCCGTCCGGATAGGTTACGCAACGAACGCCGAGGTCCTTGAGAGTCTGCAGCCTGACGCCGGTCGGCACCTGCTCGGACCAGTCCACGTCGTGGTACCTGGCCCAGTCCACCGTGTGGACGTTGCCGATCATGCCGAGCACGTTGCGGGCCTGCGGCATGCCGTCGCCGTCGTCGAGGCCGTTGCGATACTCCTCGACCATCCGCTCCGCCTCGTGGCCGGTGATCACGCCTTCGGCGGCGAGACGTCCGGCGTAGAGCTGTCGAGTGGTGGGCCTCGCGCGGATGGTCGAGTACATCACCGGCTGCGTCGCGGCCGGCTCGTCCGCCTCGTTGTGACCGAGGCGCCGGTAACAGACCAGGTCGATCACCACGTCCTTGTGGAACTTCATCCGGTATTCGACCGCAAGCCGTGTCGCAAACACTACCGATTCCGGGTCGTCGCCGTTCACGTGCAGGATCGGTGCCTCGATCATCTTTGCCACGTCGCTGCAGTACAGCGTCGAGCGCGTGTCACGTGGGTCGTGCGTCGTGAATCCGACCTGGTTGTTGACGATCAGGTGCACGGTGCCGCCGGTGTAGAAGGCGCGCGCCTGCGACATCTGCAGCGTTTCCTGGATCACGCCCTGCGCGGCGAATGCCGAGTCGCCGTGGATCAGCACAGGCATGACCTTGACGCCGGTTGCGTCGCCGCGGCGCTCCTGGCGAGCACGTACCGAGCCCTCCACCACGGGGTTCACGACCTCGAGGTGCGACGGGTTGAAGGCGAGCGCCAGGTGCACGTTGCCGCCCGGTGTGCGCACGTCACTCGAGAAACCCTTGTGGTACTTGACGTCGCCGGACCCTTTCAGCGTCGCGAGGTCGTACTTGCCTTCGAACTCGGAGAACAGCGCCTCGGGGACCTTGCCAAGCACGTTGACCAGCACGTTCAGGCGGCCACGGTGCGCCATGCCGATCACGATGTCCTCGACGCCGTGCGAGCCGCCCAACTGGATCATGTCGTCGAGCAGCGGGATCAGGCTGTCGCCGCCCTCGAGCGAGAAGCGCTTCTGTGCCGGATAGCGGGTGGCGAGATAGCGCTCGAGTCCCTCGGACGCCGTCAGGCCCCAGAGGATGTTCTTCCTGGCCTCCGGCGAGAAGTGCTGCTGAACACGGCCTACCTGGAACCGGTCCTGCAGCCACAGCCGCTCGGTCTCGTTCGAGACATGGGCAAACTCGGCGCCGATCGACCCGCAGTAGATCTGCTGCAGCTCGGCAACGATGTCGCGCAGCTTGAGGCGCGGCTTGATCGCATCGTTGCGGCTACCGGTGTGGAACTCGGTGTCCAGGTCGGCCTCGGTGAGGCCCATGTAGTCGAGCCCGAGCACCTTCGGCATCGGCCGCACCATCAGCCCGAGCGGGTCGATATCCGCAATGAGATGGCCACGGTTGGCATAGATCTGGATCAGGCGGGAAACTGCGCCCTGCTTTGCAGCGCGGTCGCCTGCACCCGGCTGGGCGCCAGCCGCAGTCCCGGAACCCGGCGAGCGCGAATACTGCGCGCGCCGCGCAAGATCTTCGACCAGCGGGCCGTGGGCCACATCCAGGCCCAGGCCGCCCAGACCGCTGAAATAGTCGCGCCAGCGGGCGTCCACCGACTGCGGGTCGGCAAGGTAGCGCTCGTACATCTCCTCGACGTAGGGAGCATTGCCCGCCGCGAGCGGCGTGGATGCACGCATTGCCTCGAATTCGCTCATCTTGGATCGGTGCTCGAAGTTTGCCCGCTGGCCCGGACACCCGGACCGGCGAAAGGGTCGGGTAGTTTAGCGTAGGTAATAACCGAAAAACCGGGGCGTGGGTCTGGCCGGACCCCGCAGATGGCGCTGACCGTTCGGACGCGAGCCGACCGACTGCTAATATCGCCCGGCCTCCCGCGCCCCCGGCCGCGGCCCATCGAGTCCACGACAGCAGGTAACCATGAACGCACACATCCGTCGCTCCAAGTCGAGTAACCGCCCTGTGGCCTCGCCGTGGAGGCCAGCCTTTGCCCTGCTCGCCCTGGCATGCGCCGCCGGCTGTGCGGGGACTTCGGGTTCCACGTCGACCTGGGCCTCCGGCGCGCCGCGCGACAAGACCTACTCGCGGGTGCTGGTGGTCGGCGTCAGCGCCAGCGAGGACAACCGCTGCATGTTCGAGAATTTCCTCGCCGACGAGCTCACGGGTCCGTCCACGCAGGTGATCCAGAGCTGCAACCAGGCAACGCCAGTCACCCCGCCGACCCAGGAGTCGGTGGCCCGGATGGTCGCCGCCACCGGTGCCGACGCCGTGCTCGCGACCCGATTCGTCGGCGCCCAGGCAGCGGTACAGAACGACGGCAGCCGCGACGACCGCGGCGGGTATTACTTCAAGGCTGAAGGGACGACGGACGCAGTAAGCCCCTGGGGCTTCTACGACCTGCCGGTGGTTTACGGCCAGTACGAGAACCAGCCCTCGCTCAGCCTGCTCGAAGGCAAGTTCACGGTAAGCAGCAAGTTCTACTCGACCCAGAAAGCGATGCTCGTCTGCACGCTCAGC
>JALHTE010000097.1 GCA_022865595.1 Steroidobacteraceae bacterium
CTGAATCTCGGCCATTAGCCTTCACTCCCGGCGCTCTTCGCGCGCTCGAGCTCGTTGAGCACCGTCTTCACGCGGGCCACGTTCTTGCGGACCTTGCCGTACTGGTCGGGGCGCGCCGGTTGGCCCGCCGCCGCCGCCATGCGCAGGTTGAACTGCTCGCGGCGGAGCTTGATCAGCTCATCCTTGAGTTCAGCCTGGGACTTCTTCCGCAGTTCGTTCGGGTTCATCAGCGCACCTGCCGCTTGACGAAAATTGTGGACACCGACAGCTTCGCCGCCGCCAGCCGGAATGCCTCGCGCGCCATCGCCTCGGGCACACCCTCGATCTCGAACAACACCCGGCCCGGAGTGACCTTCGCCACCCAGTATTCGACGTTGCCCTTGCCGCTGCCCATTCGGACCTCGAGAGGCTTCTGGGTGATCGGCACGTCGGGGAAGACCCGGATCCAGATCTGGCCACCGCGCTTCACGTAACGGGTCATGGCGCGACGGGCGGCCTCGATCTCGCGCGCGGTCATGCGCGCACGCCCGGTCGACTTCAGCCCGTAGTCACCGAAGGCGACCGTGCTGCCACGGATGGCGACCCCTGCGAGGTTGCCCTTGTGCATCTTGCGGTACTTGGTTCGCTTTGGCTGCATCATGATTCAGGTACTCCCCAGGACTCAGCCGGCCGCCGGCTCGACCGCAGGCTTCTGCGGCTCGTCGGTTGCGGCAACTTCGATCTCCTGGCTCTCGAAAACCTCGCCCTTGAACACCCAGACCTTGATGCCAATTGCGCCGTAGGTCGTGCGCGCCTCCGCAGTGCCGTAGTCGATGTCGGCACGGAAAGTGTGCAGCGGGATGCGGCCTTCGCGGGTCCACTCGGCGCGCGAGATCTCGGCGCCGTTCAGGCGGCCGGCCACGCGGACCTTCACCCCCAGGGCCCCGCTGCGCATCGTGTTCATGACCGCGCGCTTCATGGCGCGGCGGAACATCACGCGCTTCTCGATCTGCTGGGCAATGCCCTCGGCAACCAGCGTCGCGTCGAGTTCGGGCTTACGGATCTCGGCGATGTTGATGCGGACGTCGTTGACCGCCATCTTCAGCAGCTTGGCGACTTCGACACGCAGCTTCTCGATGTCCTCGCCCTTCTTGCCGATCACCATTCCCGGGCGCGCCGTATGAATCGTGATGTTCGCCTTGCGGGCGGCACGCTCGATGTGGATGCGGCTGACCGAAGCCTCGGCCAGCTTCTTCCTGAGGAGCTCCCGCACCATCCAGTCCGAATGGACGTGCGCGGCGAAATTCTTCGAGTCCGCATACCAACGCGACGTCCAGTCGCGGGTTATGCCGAGGCGGATGCCGACCGGATTGACTTTCTGACCCATGCCCTGCTCCGTTCCTTGATCTTCGCGGCGCTTCAGCCGGCGGAACCGTCAGCGACGGTCACTGTGATGTGGCTCAGACGCTTGACGATGCGATTGCCGCGCCCCTTGGCGCGCGCCTGGAAGCGCTTGAGTGTCGGCGCGGTATCGATCTCGATCCGCGCGATCTTGAGCTCGTCGACGTCGGCGCCGAGATTGTGCTCGGCGTTGGCGATGGCGGACTCGAGCACCTTGCGCACCAGCGCGGCACC
>JALHTE010000098.1 GCA_022865595.1 Steroidobacteraceae bacterium
CGCTCCGGTGGGACAATGCGGCCGCAGCGATCCTGCGGCCGCATTCGTTTCGGGCATGCTGAACGCCGAGAACATCTTCCTGGTGGGCCCCATGGGCTCGGGCAAGAGCGCCGTGGGACGGCAGCTCGCGACCCGACTGGGCCTCGAGTTCGTCGACAGCGACGTCGAGATCGAGTCGCGCACCGGCGTCGACGTTCCCTACATCTTCGAACGCGAGGGCGAGGCGGGCTTCCGCCTGCGGGAGAGCGAAATCCTCGACGAGCTCACGCGCTCGGTGCGGCGCGTCATCGCTACCGGAGGCGGCGCGGTGCTGGACCCGGAGTCTCGCTCGCGCCTGCGTGACAGGGGTTGTGTCGTGTATCTTCGGACCTCAGTGAACCAGCAACTCGCCCGCACCCGCGGCAGCACAAAGCGTCCGCTGCTGATGAACCCGGACCCCAGGGGCACGCTCGAGCGCCTCGCGGCGCTGCGGGAGCCGCTCTACGAGGAAGTCGCCGACCTGGTCGTGGACACCGACGGCCGCAGGGTGAAGACCGTGGCCCTGGAAATCCTGCACCGGCTCGAGGCCGCGAGGGGCCGCCCTTGCAACGGCTGAGCATAGACCTCGGCGCACGAAGTTACCCGATATTGATCGGTCCGGGCCTGCTGGAAGACGGCGACGTGCTGTCCGAGTTGGTGCCCGCCCGCGACGTGATGGTGGTGTCCAACGACGTCGTGGCTCCCCTGTACCTCGCCCGCCTGGTGCGCGCACTCGGTGACCGTCGGGTGGAGACCGCGCTGCTGCCCGACGGCGAGCGATACAAGACACTCGAGACCATGGGCCGAGTACTCGACGCGCTGGTCGCGGCGCGGATGAACCGCGATGCCTGCGTGCTGGCGCTGGGCGGAGGCGTTATTGGCGATGTGGCCGGGTTCGCCGCGGCCTGCTACCAGCGTGGCGTGGGCTACGTGCAGGTTCCGACCACGCTGCTTGCACAGGTGGACTCGTCCGTCGGGGGGAAGACTGGCGTCAATCATCCGGGCGGCAAGAACCTCGTAGGTGCGTTCCACCAGCCGCTTGCAGTGATCTCCGACACCCGGACGCTGGGTACGCTGCCGGTCCGTGAACTCCGGGCAGGGCTCGCCGAGGTGATCAAGTACGGCCTGGTCGCCGACGAGGCATTTCTCGCCTGGCTCGAGTCGAACCTCGAGCAGCTGCTGGCGCTGGACCCGCCGGCCGTGGAGTACGCCGTGCGCCGCTGCTGCGAGATGAAGGCCGCGATCGTCGCCGAGGACGAGCGCGAACACGGTGCCCGTGCACTGCTGAACCTCGGGCACACCTTTGGTCACGCGATCGAGGCGGCGGCGGGCTATGGCGAGTGGCTGCACGGCGAAGCGGTCGGCGTGGGAATGCTGCTCGCGGCCGACTTGTCGCACCGGCTCGGCTGGATCGGCAGCGCGGATGTAGAGCGGGTTCGCGAGTTGCTGCAACGCGCGGGGCTGCGTGTGACCGCTCCTCGCATTGGCGCCGGGCGCGCGCTGGAGTTGATGGCCATGGACAAGAAAGTGCTCGCGGGCCGGATTCGGCTGGTGCTGCTCGCCCGCATCGGCGAAGGCGTGGTCAGCGGCGACTACGCGGCCGAGGCGCTGCAGCAGACGCTCTCGACGCACTTCGGGGCCGCTGCATGAACGCTTTCGCAGGTACGCTTGCCCCCTACGCGCAGCACGATGCGGCATCCCGGGGCCGCCGGTTTCCGGAGCCCGCCCCACGGCACCGCACCGAGTACCAGCGCGACCGTGACCGCATCGTGCACTCGACGGCGTTCCGCCGCCTGGTCTACAAGACACAGGTCTTCGTGAACCATGAAGGGGACCTGTTCCGTACCAGGCTCACGCACTCGCTGGAAGTAGCGCAGATTGCGCGCAGTGTGGCGCGTGCGCTCGGCTTGAATGAGCCACTGGCGGAGGCGATCTGTCTCGCACACGACCTGGGCCACACGCCGTTCGGCCACGCCGGGCAGGACGCGCTGCACGAATGCATGCGTGAGTTCGGCGGGTTCGAGCACAACCTCCAGTCGCTGAGGGTGGTCGACGAACTCGAGGAGCGCTATGCAGAGTTCGCCGGCCTGAACCTGACCTTCGAGACGCGCGAGGGAATACTGAAGCACTGTTCGGTGGCGAACGCACGGCAGCTGGGCGACCTGGGCGAGCGCTTTCTCGAGCGTCACCAGCCCAGCCTCGAGGCACAGCTCGCGAACCTCTCCGACGAGATCGCGTACAACAACCACGACGTGGACGACGGCATACGCGCCGGGCTGATCACGATCGACGAGCTGAACGAACTGGCCATTTTCCGCCGCCAGCACGATGTCGTGACGGCCCGCTATCCGGGCCTGGGTGTCCGTCGCCTGGTCCATGAAGTCGTGCGCCGCATGATCGACTACCTGGTCAATGACCTGATCGATGCCTCAGCCGCGTCCATCGCGGCCGCGGCTCCCGCTGGCGTCGAGGACGTGCGCGCGCGCCCGGAGCCGCTGCTGCGCTTCGGGCCGGAAGTAGCGGCCGAGCACCTTGAGCTGAAGCGCTACCTGCGGCAGCACCTGTACCGCCACTACAAGGTGCTACGCATGACCAACAAGGCCGGCCGGGTCGTTCGCGAACTCTTCGATGCGATGTTCGTGGACGTGGACCTGATGCCGACCGAGCACCAGCAGGCGGCGCGACGCATGGAGGCCGAGGACGGGCGGGCAGGCCGGGCGAGGGCCGTGGCCGACTACATTGCCGGGATGACGGACCGCTTCGCGATCCTCGAGCACAGGCGCCTGTTCGAACCATCGGAGAGGACCTGAGCGACGGCAGGTCCGGGGCGGAACCCGTCGGGTTCTCTGCGCAGCCACCGGGCCGTGCACCCGGGCGGCGGTGCATCCGCACTAGTCCGTACCGCCGGATCGCTACCCTTCCTGCTTCCTCCGGTATCATCACCCGCTCCGTATTCTCCGAGCCCACTGATGCCCGTCGTCCCCAGAAACATCCCGGCGCGTGAGCGCCTGATCTTCGCCATGGACGTTGCCGACCCGGCCGAGGCGCGCCGCGTCGCGGAGACGCTCGGCGACGCCGTGCATTTCTACAAGATCGGCCTCGAGTTGTTCATGGCGGGGGGCTACTTCGAGTTGCTCGACTGGATGGTCGCCCGCGACAAGAAGGTTTTCGTTGACCTGAAGTTCTTCGATGTGCCTGCAACGGTTGGTGCGGCCGTGCGACAACTGCGCAATCGCGGCGTGACGCTCGCGACCGTGCACGGCAACCAGGGCATCATGGAAGCGGCTGCGGCGGCCAAGGGCGACGTGAAGATTCTCGCGGTGACGGTGCTCACAAGCCTCGACCGCGGTGACCTCGACGACCTTGGCTTCGCCTGCGACGTCGAGCAGCTGGTGCTGTCGCGCGCCCGGCGCGCGCTGGAGGCGGGCTGTGACGGTGTGGTGTCGTCGGGCCTGGAGGCGCCGAAGCTTCGTGAATTCATCGACCACCGCCTGCTGGTCGTGACGCCAGGCATCCGTCCGGTCGAGAACCGGCCGGTGGATGACCAGAAACGCACGGTGGACGTTGCGCAGGCCTTCGAAAACGGCGCCGACTACATCGTGGTAGGGCGCCCGATACGCGATGCGGCCGATCCACGTGCCGCTGCGCTCGCGATACAGTCGACGATTGCCGGCGTATTCGGCGAGGAAGAACCGCGATGACCGCGCCGCTGAAAAATGACCTGTTCCTGCGCGCACTGATGCGCGAGCCCACGCCGCGCACCCCGCTGTGGATGATGCGGCAGGCCGGCCGCTACCTGCCCGAGTACCGCGCGACGCGGGCCAAGGCTGGAAGCTTCCTGGACCTGTGCATGAACCCGCAACTCGCCTGCGAGGTCACGTTGCAGCCGCTCGACCGTTACCGGCTCGACGCGGCGATCCTGTTCTCGGACATCCTCACTATCCCGCACGCGATGGACGTGGGCCTCACATTCGAGACCGGCGAGGGGCCGAGGATCGCGCGACCCGTGCGTGCGGCGGCCGACATCGACCGGCTGCCGATTCCGGATCCCGAGGACGAGCTGGGCTACGTCATGGACGCGGTACGGCTTATTCGTCGTGAGCTCGGCGGCCGGGTGCCGCTGATCGGATTCGCCGGCAGCCCCTGGACCGTCGGCACGTACATGGTGGAAGGCGGCAGCAGCAAGACCTTCCAGCACATCAAGGGCATGCTCTACGGAGCGCCGCGCGAGCTGCACCGGCTGCTCGACGTGATTACGCGGGCTACGCTCGCGTACCTCAATGCGCAGGTCGCCGCCGGTGCGCAGGCCCTGATGGTGTTCGACACCTGGGGTGGCGCGCTGACGCCTGCCGACTATCGGGAGTTCTCGCTGCGCTACATGCAGCAGATCGTGGACGGTCTTACCCGGGAGAGTGACGGGCGCCGGGTGCCGGTGATCCTGTTCACCAAGGGCGGCGGCCAGTGGCTGTCCGACATGGCCTCGACCGGTTGCGACGCGCTCGGCGTGGACTGGACCACGGACCTCTCCGACGCCCGCCGCGCGGTCGGCGACCGGGTCGCGCTGCAGGGAAACCTGGACCCGAGCGTGCTCTATGCCCCGCCGGCCGAGATCCGCGCGCAGGTCGCGCGCGTGCTCGCGAGCTACGGCAAGGGTCACGGCCACGTCTTCAACTTGGGCCACGGCATCCACCCCGATGTGCCGCCGGAGCATGCGGCGGCGATGGTGGACGCGGTGCACGAGCTGTCACCCGGCTATCACCAGTAGGGCGGCACGAGCTGTCGCATCCCAGGAGCAACGCGCGCCATGGACATCAGCAAGATCGGCATCGGCGAAGACCCGCCGCGCGACGTCAACGCACTGATCGAGATTCCGCAGGGCGGCGTACCGGTGAAGTACGAGCTCGACAAGGATTCGGGTGCACTGCGCGTGGACCGGTTCCTGAACACGGCGATGTTCTACCCCGGTAACTACGGCTTCATCCCGCACACGCTGTCGGGCGACGGCGATCCGGTGGACGTGATCGTCGTCGTGCCGAGCCCGGTTGTCCCGGGCGCGATCGTCCGCGTGCGGCCGGTCGGCGCGCTGCTGATGAAGGACGAGGCGGGCGACGACGAGAAGATCATCGCGGTGCCAGTGGACAAGCTGAACCCGTTCTACTCGGGCGTGAAGTCATACCGGGACCTGCCGGTGACGCTGACCGACCAGATCGCGCACTTCTTCCAGCACTACAAGGACCTGGAGAAGGGAAAGTGGGTGACCATCGTCCGCTGGGCAGACCACGTCAAGGCCGAGCGGATGATCGTCGAGGGGATTCGCCGCGCCGCGCGCGACGGCGACGACGTCGCAGCCCACTTCATCGCCGGCGGCGCCTTGCGCCGAAAATAGGAAAAATAGGTGCCTGGCACCTATTTTTTCAACAGCGGCGCGAGCAGGGGCCAGACCTGGGCGAGCAGCTTCGGCTGTGCAGCAGCATTCGGATGCAGGCCGTCGTCCTGCATCAGCCCCTCATCGAGCGCGATGCCGTCGAGGAAGAACGGCACGAGCGGAACCTGCTCGCTGCTGGCGACCTGCGCGAACAGTTCGTGGAATGATTTCGTGTAGGCGGGGCCGTAGTTGGGCGGAATCCGCATGCCGATCAGCAGCACGCGGGCGCCAGACTTGCGGCTCAACCGGACCATTGACTCCAGGTTCGCCTGCACGCCGCCCGTCGGAAGGCCTCGAAGCCCGTCATTGCCGCCGAGTTCGATGATCACGACGGCGGGTTGATGCCTGTCAAGCGCCCGCGGCAGGCGGGCCAGTGCGCCGCCCGTGGTCTCGCCGCTCTCGCTGGCGTTCACTACCCGGTATCCGTAACCTTCGGACTCGAGGCGTTGCTGCAGCAGGGTCACCCATCCCTGCTCGACGCGCATCCCGTAGGCCGCGCTCAGGCTGTCTCCCATTACCAGGATGGTGGGAACGTCGGCGCGCGCGAGGTGTCCGAACAGGACCAGGCACAGGAAGGCGAGACGGATGAAGGCTGAACGCAAGGACATGGTTCTCGAGGCTTCGATGCTGGGCAAGCAGGTTAGCAGCCCCGAGGGAACGCTAGCCATACTCGACGACGTTTCGATCGCAATCTCGCGAGGCGAGACCGTGGCCGTCATGGGCGCGTCGGGCGCGGGAAAATCCACGCTGCTGGCGCTGCTCGCCGGCCTGGACGAGCCGACCTCGGGACGTGTCAGCCTCGCGGGCAATGATCTCACCGCGCTGGACGAGGATGGCCGTGCCGCAGTGCGCGCCCGCCACGTCGGATTCGTGTTCCAGTCGTTCCACCTGGTACCGTCGCTGACGGCACTCGAAAACGCGATGTTGCCACTCGAGCTCGCGGGCCGCAGCGACGCGCGCGCGGTTGCGCTCGAGGTGCTCGCGAAGGTGGGCCTCGCAGGGCGGGTCGGGCACTACCCGAGGCAGCTCTCCGGCGGCGAACAGCAGAGGGTCGCGATCGCCCGCGCCTTCGTCACGCGGCCGGACGTGCTGTTCGCGGACGAGCCGACCGGCAACCTGGACGCGGCTACCGGGGCGCGCATCATGGATCTCCTGTTCGGCCTGAATGCAGATGCAGGCGCGACACTGGTGCTGGTGACGCACGACCGCGAGCTCGCCGCGCGCTGTGGCCGCGTGATACGTCTCGACGCGGGCCGCGTCATCGCGCAGGCCGCATGACGGCGCTCAGGCTCGCGCTCAGGAATCTCGTCCGCGACTTGAGGTCGGGTGAGATCGCGGTGCTGGTCCTTGCACTGGTCGTCGCGGTAGCGTCGCTTACAGCGGTTGGTTCGTTCACGAGCCGCGTGTCGCGCGCAGTGTCACAGCAGGCGGGCGAAGTGCTCGCAGCCGATCTGCGGCTCCAATCGGCGCGTCCGATCGATGAATCCTACGACCGCGAGGCCCTGGGGCGCGGGCTCGCGGTCGTGCGGATCCTGTCCATGCCGAGCGTTGTCTTCCACGGCGAGGATTCGTCGCTGGTCACGCTCCGGGCGGCCAGCGACGGCTATCCGTTGCGTGGCAGGCTCAAGGTCGCCGACCAGCCCTTTGGCGAGGCGCGCATCGCCGACGGAATTCCAGGGCCCGGAGAAGCCTGGGCCGATTCACGCCTGCTTGCAAAGCTCGGCGCCTCGGTCGGGTCGAGCATCACGGTCGGCGCGGCGACGCTGCGTGTCACCCAGGTGCTCGATTACCGGCCAGACCAGGGCGCGGGCTTCGCGGACCTGTCGGCGACGTTGCTGGTGAACATGGCCGATGTGCCCGCGACGCAGCTGATCCAGCCGGGAAGCCGGGTGAGCCGCGCGGTCCTGTTCGCCGGCGACCCTCGGGAGGTCGCCGATTTCAGCAGCTGGCTCGAGTCAGCGAAAGCCAGCGGAGAGCGCCTGCAGTCGGTGGCGGACATGAGCCCACAGGTCCGCGCATCCTCCGATCGCGCGGGACGTTTCCTGTCGCTCGCGAGCATGGTGAGCGTGCTGCTGTCGGCAGTCGCAGTCGCGATGGCGGCGCGGCGCTATGCGCGGCGCCACCTCGATGGCGTGGCCTTGATGAAGTGCATGGGAGCTTCCCAGGGATTCGTGCTTCGGCAGTCACTCGCGCAACTCGTCGTCATCGCAATCGCAGTTGCTGCGATCGGCACGCTCGCGGGCTACGTCGCGCAGGCCGGGCTCGCCTGGCTGCTGCGCGACCTGATGAAGGGTGCGTTGCCGCCGCCGTCCCCGGACGCGGCGTGGTTGGGCCTGGCGACAGCGGTCGCAATCCTGGTCGGGTTTGCGCTGCCGCCGCTGCTGCAGCTTCGGCGGGTGCCGCCGGCGCGCGTGCTCAGGCACGACCTCGAGCCGCCGCCACTGCGCTTCGTGGCGGTGTACGGCCTGGCGGGCGGTTCGGTACTGGCGCTGCTCTTCTGGCTGGTGCGCGATGCCCGGCTGGTGGCCTGGGTCGCAGGCGGCATTGCAGCGACCTTCGCGGCGCTCGGGCTCGCCGGTTGGGCGCTGGTGCGCGCGCTTCGTGCGTTCCGCGGCGGCGCGGGCGTCGCCTGGCGCTACGGGCTCGCGAACATCGCGCGCCGCGGCCGAGACAGTGTCGTGCAGGTCGTCGCCTTCGGGCTCGGGATCATGGTGCTGCTGCTGCTCGCGCTGGTTCGCAATGACCTGCTCCGCGAGTGGCGCGCGAGCCTGCCCGCCGACGCACCGAACTATTTCATGATCAACATCCGTCCGGACGAAGGCAGCGCCGTGGGCGAGTTCTTCGCCGCGCGCGGGCTGCCGCGGACGGAGCTCGTGCCGCTGGTGCGCGCGAGGCTGTCGGCCGTGAACGGCGTGCCGGTGGACCAGCTTCAATTCACGTCGGACCGCGCCAACGGTTTCGTCGAGCGCGAGGCAAACCTCACCTGGGCGAGGACGCTGCGCGACGACAATCGCCTCGTTGCCGGAAGCTGGTGGCAGGACGGTGATGGCGGCGGACCGAGGGTGTCGGTCGAGCAGGAATTCGCGGAACAGCTCGGCATCAAGCTGGGTGACGAAGTCACCTATGACGTGGCAGGCGAGAAGCTGAGCGCGAAGGTCACGAGCCTGCGCGACGTGCGCTGGGATTCGTTCCAGCCGAACTTCTTCATGGTCTTTTCACCCGGGGTGCTGGACGACGTCACCGGCACCTTGATCACCAGCGTGCACGTGGAGCCTGCGCAGCGGCCCGCGCTGGTCGAGCTCGTGCGCACGTTTCCGGAGATCACCATCATCGACATCGACGCGCTGCTGACGCAGGTCCGCAGCGTGATGGACCGCGCCGCGCTCGCCGTGCAGTATGTGTTCGCGTTCACGCTGCTCGCGGGCCTGGTGGTACTGCTGGCGGCGGCACAGGCAACGCGCGACGAGCGGCGCTTCGAGAGCGCGATCCTGCGGACCCTGGGCGCGAGCCGCATGCTGGTACTCACTGGCGTCGCGGTCGAGTTCCTGGTGCTTGGCCTGCTGGCGGGCCTGCTGGCCGCGGCCGGCGCATCGGTGGCCGGTTATTTCCTCGCGCGCGAGATATTCGACCTCGCGTATGTGCCGGATCCCGCGGTGTGGGTCGCGGGCGTCGCCGGAGGCGCGCTGATGGTCGGCCTCGCCGGCGTCATGGCCGCGTGGTCTGCCGTCACGCAGCCACCGGTCGAGACGCTGAGGCAGGCGCAGGCCTAGATCAACGCCGCCGGACCCGAGTGGCTAGTGCCACGGTGCGGCGGTTCAGCGCTCAACCTCGATGGTCATGGCGGAGGGCCGCAATGGCTGGTTCGCGCCGCTGGCCAGCACCCGATTCAGCGCACGGCCAAACAGCAGCACCAGCACGCCGCCCGTCGCGCCGATCGCGGCGTGCATGGACCAGAACTCCACCGGCGACATCTTCTCGTAGAAGGTGCCGATCCAGCCGATCAGGTTGTTGGCCACGAACAGGCTCATGAATGCGAATCCCATCATCGTTGCATTCACGCGTGCTGGAGCCGCGCGCGAGACCAGCGCGAGCAGGGTCGGCCAGTAGTAGAGGAAGGCAATTCCCTGTCCGGCGCAGTACAGGACGGGCCAGACCGGGTGCACTGGCCTGCCGTCGGCCGCGATAATCGCCGCAACGAGAATCATGTTGCTCGCGGCCGCCAGCCATGCGCCGATGCCGATCTTGGCAAGGTCGCCCGGTTCGCCGCGACCTGCCGCCTGGCGTGTCCAGATCCAGAACAGCAACGGCACGCCGAGGATGCTGGACAGCGGGTCAATGGACTGGTACCAGGGAATTGGAACCTGGACGCTGCCGAGCTGCAGCGCGACGTGATCCTGCATCCAGACCGGCAGCACGTTGGCGAGCTGGTAGTAAGCAATTGACTGGAAAACGGTGATCGCCATCACCGCGACCAGCGCTAGGACCACTCGCCATTCGGCGCCGGTCAGTCGCGCTGCGTCACGGGTTCGCCGCGGCACGCGGGCCGGGAGGTGACGGTAGCCGGCCAGGTAGGTGGCCAGGCCCCCGAGCATGAAGATTGCCGCGACGCCGAAGCCGTAATGCCAGCCGTACACCTGTGCCAGCAGGCCGCAGGCCAGCGGCCCGGCCACGGCGCCGAAATTGATCGCGGTGCTGAAGATCGCGAAGCCGCGCGTGCGACGCGACTCGTCGGTGGCGGGATACAGCGCCCCGACCTGCGCCGAGATATTGCCCTTCAGGAAGCCGGAGCCCGCGACCAGCAGCAGCAGCGCGAGCAGGAAAGACTGGTCGAACGCCATCGCGAGGTGGCCGCCGCTCATCGCGAGCGCGCCGATCACAACGGCATTCCGCTGGCCAATCCAGCGATCCGCCACCAGTCCGCCCAGCATGGGCGTGAAATATACGAAGCCGCTGTACAGGCCGAAGACCTGCGAGGCGAGCGCCTGCGTGGAGAGCGGCCCGGTGACCGACTCGATGGCGGCGCGGAACGCCGCGAAACCCGCGACCTGCTCGATGTGACCGGGCAGCAGCAGCTGGTTCACCATGTAGAGAACCAGCAGCGCGGTCATGCCGTAATAGGAGAAGCGCTCCCACGCTTCGGTGAAGGCGAGGTAGAAGAGTCCCCTGGGATGGCCAAAAAACGTAGTGTTCGGATCCCGCGTCATCGTCGCTGCCCCGCGGGGACGGCCCCGAATTCGCCGCCTATTGTCTGATTATGAAGCGCACCCACCCGGTGTCGCTGCGCTGGCCGCGCCAGTCGTAGCCCTGGAGCAGGATACGGTACTCGCCTGGCCCGAATGCAGAGCTGTTCAGGGACAACCTCAGTTCGCGGTTGGAGTCCGGCGCCATGCGCTGGATTGTCATCATGCGCCCCTGGTCCACCTTGTCGATGGTGACCGCGAAGCTGGTGAACTGCGAGTACCCGACAGGCAGGTACAGGTCGAGCATCAGCGGCGGCTCGGGCCAGCCGATCGATGCATCAGGCGCGGCCGACCAGCTGCGCGGGTTCGGTGTGATGCGGAGCGCACGCGCAGCAGTCGAAGCACGCAGCGTCAGAGTCTTGACGCGAGCCTCGAGCTCTGCAGCCTGTGCCCGATCGCGACGCGCGTGCAGCTGCGAAATCGCGCCCAGCACCAGCAGCAGCATCGCGACCGCCGCCAGGGACACGACCGCCGCTGGCTTCTGCCACCACGCGAGTACCATTTCCTCCACCGGCAGCGGCGGTCCCGGTGGCGGAGGCAGCGGCAGTTCGACCTGGACCGCAGGCTTTCTCAGCGCCGAAGTCTTTTTCTTCTTCAGTTTGCGTACGCTCATGCAGTCGTGGCGACGGTATCGCGTGTGCCGAATTCGAAGGGATCGGGTGTCCTGGCCAGGATGCGCTTCATCGCACGCAGCTCACGTTCGCGGATGATAGCCAGAAATTCCCCGGACCCGTCCATGGCCTTGAAGGCGTCAAGCCCCCGTTCGAGCAGGTCCTGCAGAGCCCCGAATCCTGCGGCGTGCGCCGGGCCACGCGCGAAATGGACCAGCTTGTGTACGAACGGCTTGCGCACGACCTTGTCGAGATAGTCGCCGATGCTGCCGATCAGCGCGATCTGTCGCTCGCGGTCTTTCGCGCGTGCGGCGCGGCGGTAGCCCTCCGCGTAGGTCTCCACCGTGATCGGGCCCGGGGGCAGAGCCCGGACGACGCCCGCGTCCAGTTCCTGGGATAGAACCTCGAGGCCGACGGCAAGGCACAGCGCCCGCAGGGCCTGTCGAGGCAGCAGCCGTTCCATCACTCGCTGCACGCGCGCGAGGTCGCGGTCACGGCCACGCGGGTCGGACCCGCCGTAAAGGTCCTCGAAGAAGAACTCGACAGCCCTGCGATAGCGCGGTTCCGCCCGCAGGTCGGCATGGCTTCGGAGCAACCGCTGCGACTGCCAGCGCTGCAGTTCGGCGAGGCGCTGCGCGGCGGCGGTGTCGTTCACGAACGCATCGCGCAACTCGGCATTGCGTGCCAGCAGCCGGCCGAGTTCCCCCCGTGGCGCCTGCCCAGTCCCATCCTGTCCGGTCTCGATTCCGAGGAGCTTCACGGAGACTATTGTCGCCGATTGGGGCCTCCGCGCAGCGTCAATCGGCAAGCACGTTGCAGGCCACCGACGGGGGCAGGAAATAGCCAGCCACCGGACCCGGGCCACCTGCCAAAATGCCCGGGATTGCCGACCATGCCCCCGCCCGCGTGCCACGTTGACCTAGGCCCGTTCGACACCTAAGGTAGCCTCAAAAAGGGGCAGGTCCGCGGACGGTCCTGCTGTTGCAGATCGACTGGGAGAATTCCATGAGCTATTTCGTCACCGGCGCGACCGGGTTCATCGGCCGCTACCTGGTGCAGTCGCTGCTCAAGCGCGGCAAGGGCACGATCTACGTGCTGGTGCGGCCGAAGTCCGTCGGCAAGCTCGACGAACTGCGCGAGTTCTGGGGCAAGGAGAGCGTCAGGCGGGTCGTGCCGATCAAGGGCGACCTCGGGTCGCCGAAGCTGGGCATCGCGCCCGCTGACCTCCGCAAGCTCAAGGGCAAGGTGCAGCACTTCTTCCATCTCGGCGCCGTCTACGACATCGACGCGAGCGCCGAGACGATGAAGAAGGCGAACATCGTCGGCACGCAGGGCGCCCTCGATGTTGCCGCCGCCATCAATGCAGGCTGTTTCCACCTGGTGAGCTCGATTGCTGCGGCGGGCCTGTACCGCGGCACGTTCACCGAGGACATGTTCGAGGAAGCAGAGGACCTCGATCACCCGTACCACAGCACCAAGCACGATTCCGAGGGGATGGTGCGCGCAGACGGACGTGTTCCGTTCCGCATCTACCGCCCCGGTGCGGTGGTCGGTCATTCGAAGACCGGCTTCATCGACAAGATCGACGGGCCCTACTATTTCTTCAAGGCCCTGCAGAGGCTGCGCGAATCCTGGCCGCGCTGGGTCCCGCTGGTGGGTATCGAGGGCGGTTACATAAACCTGGTACCGGTGGACTACGTGGTCGATGCGATGGACTACCTGGCCCACGCAAAGGGCCTGGACGGTCGCTGTTTCCACCTTACGGACCCGAAGCCGCGCCGCGTAGGCGCGGTGCTGAACATCTTCGCGCGCGCCGCGCACGCACCGGAGATGGCATTCCGGCTCGACTCGAAGGTCTTCGACATGGTGCCGGACAGCGTGCGCAAGACGGTGCAACGGACCAAGCCGATACAGAACGTCTACGACCAGGTGCTGCGCGACCTGCAGGTGCCGAAGAGCGTCCTGCAGTTCATCAACTACCCGACGCGCTTCGACTCGACGGCCACGCAGAAGGCGCTCAAGAAGTCCCGGATCCACCTGCCTCTGCTCGAGGACTATGCATGGCGACTGTGGGATTACTGGGAACGTCACCTTGACCCGGACCTCACCATCGATCGCAGCCTGCGCGGGGCGATCCGCGGCAAGGTGGTGGTCATTACCGGCGGATCCTCGGGAATCGGCGAGGCTGCGGCGATCCGCATCGCGGAGGCCGGCGGCAAGGTCGTGGTCGTGGCGCGCGACGAGGACAAGCTGGCGGAAGTCAGGAAGAAGATCCAGGAAGGCGGCGGGTTCGTGAAGACCTATTCCTGCGACATCACCGACCTCGCCGCAAACGACAAGCTCGCGAAGGACATCCTGAAGGAATTTGGCCAGGTGGATGTGCTGGTGAACAACGCCGGCCGTTCTATCCGTCGCTCGCTGGCGCTCTCCTACGATCGCTTCCACGACTTCGAACGCACGATGCAGCTGAACTATTTCGCCTGCGTGCGCCTGACCATGAACCTGCTTCCGTCAATGACCGCGCGCAAGCAGGGGCACGTGATCAACGTTTCCTCGATCGGCGTGCTTACCAACGCGCCGCGGTTTTCGGCCTACGTCTCCTCCAAGGCCGCGCTCGAGTCGTTCGCGCGCTGTGCCGCTTCGGAATTCCACGATGAGGGCGTGCACTTCACGATCATCAACATGCCGCTGGTACGCACGCCGATGATTGCGCCGACCAAGATCTACGAGGAAATGCCGACCATCATCACGCCGGAGGAGGCGGCCGACATGATCGCGGATGCCATCATTCGCAAGCCGCAGCGTATCGCGACGCGTCTTGGCCTGATGGCGGAGATCATGCACCTGGTGATGCCGAAGATGTCGGAGGTAGTGATGAACTCCGCTTACCGTATGTTCCCCGACTCCGCGGCGGCCGAAGGCAAGAAGGACGGAGGGTCACAGCGAGGCCCGACCAGGGAAGCGATGATCTTCGCCTCGCTGATGAGA